>CAKZJB010000151.1 GCA_936940865.1 uncultured Asticcacaulis sp.
CCCCACCACCACATCTCACCGCTTCGCGGCTCGTGCGGTCCCCCTCCCCATTCGTTCCGAACGGGGAGGTGCAAGAAAGGACCAATAATTAATTACAAGGAGACCCCAATGACAGGAATCAACCGCCGCAATCTGTTCATGGCCGCCGGCGCAGCAGCCGCCGCCCCTCTGGCTGCCGCAGCCGCGCCCCCCGCCATCAGCGCCGCCGGGGTCAAGGCGGAAGGGCAGCCGGTCATCGGCAATCCCGACATTCCGATGGAGCCCGGCAAGCGCACGCGCTGGGCCGTCGTCGGCCTCGGCACCTTCGCGCTCGGCCAGGTCATTCCCGGCATCCTGGCATCCGACAAATGCACGATCTCCGCCTTCGTTTCCGGCAACCCGCAGAAGGCGAAAGAGCTGGGCGCCCATTACGGCGTTACGAAGTTCTACGATTACAATACCTTCGACAGCATCGCCAACGACAAGGAGATCGACTGCGTCTACATCGTCCTGCCGGTCGGGCTGCACGCCGAATATACGATCCGCGCGCTGAAGGCCGGCAAGCACGTGCTGTGCGAAAAGCCGATGGCCTCGACGGTCGCCGAATGCGAGGCCATGATCGCGGCCGCGAAGGCAGCCAACCGCCAGCTGGGCGTGGCCTACCGCGTCCATTTCGAGCCGAACAATGTCGACGTCGCCCGGCGCGTCAGGGCCGGAGAGATCGGTACGCTGCGGTACCTCACCGGCGACGCCGGCTTCAACGCCAACCTCAACTGGCCGCCCCACGTCTGGCGCCTGCAAAAGGGCCTGGGCGGCGGCGGATCGATGTACGACATCGGCATCTATGCATTGAACGGCGTGCTGATGTGCACGGATGAAGAGCCGGTTTCGGTCTCGGCCGTCTATTCGTATCCGAAGGACGATGCGCGCTTCAAGGAGGTCGAGGGCGGCGTCGACTGGCGCATGACCTTCCCGTCGGGCGTCAGTGCGCAAGGATCGTCTTCCTACTGCTATTTCGGCGGCAACCGGCAGAAGATCTTCGGCTCCGAAGGCTCGATCATCATGGATCCAGCCAATACCTATTACGAGCAGCGCGTCAGCATCCAGAAACCGGGCAGCGGCATCATGGAACTGCATGCCGGCAATCCCTACACCCAGTTCGCCGCCCAGGTCGACGGCTTCGCCGAGGCCGCGCGCACCAATACCCCGCACCGTACGCCGGGCGAAATGGGGCTGCGCGACATCCGCCTGATCCAGGCCATGTATCGCTCGGCCGACGCCGGCGGCGCCAACGTCAAGGTCTGATCGAGGTTTTGTTTGTCGCGCATCTTATCCGAAAAGTGCCTCACACTTTTCGGGATGCGCTTACGAATCCCGCCTCTCAAAAGGCGGGCACCTGCAGCCCTCAAACTTCGGGCTGTACCTTCCTGTGCCAGCTTGTGGCGGCGTTTCCGGACGCCGCCATCTTTCTATGCCACGGCGGCGCCGGACTGCGGCGCGGGGACGGCCACGCCGGCGTCGGAATATTCCTTGAGCTTGTTGCGCAGCGTCCGGATCGAGATGCCGAGGATGTTGGCGGCATGGGTCCGGTTGCCCAGGCAGTGTTGCAGCGTGTCGAGGATAAGCTTTTGCTCGACCTGCGCCACCGTCGATCCGACGAAGGTGCGGGCGGCGCTTTCGGCGGCCAGCGACGCGCGCCCGACATAGTCGAGCCCGATGGGCGCCACCGGATTGAGCGGCTGGCCGTCCGGCAGGCGGATGGCGTCGGCGTCGATTTCCGCACCGGTCGACAGAAGCACCGCGCGATGCATGGCGTTTTCCAGTTCGCGGACATTGCCGGGCCACGGATGGGCCTGCAGCCGGCGTTTCGCCTCAAGGCTGATCGGTTTGAGCGCGATGGCATTGGCTTCGGAATACTTCTTGGCGAAGTACTCCGAAAGGGCCGCGATATCGGCCGGACGGTCGCGCAAGGGCGGGATGGCCAGGTTTATGACATTCAGGCGATAGAGCAGGTCTTCGCGGAACGTGCCGTCCTTGACGGCCTGGGCCAGGTTGCGGTTGGAGGTCGCCAGGACGCGGATATTGACCGGCACGGGCTTGGCGCCGCCAACGCGGTCGATGACGCGTTCCTGAAGCGCGCGCAGCAGCTTGGCCTGCAGACGCGCATCCATTTCCGAGATTTCGTCGAGCAGAAGCGTCCCGCCGTCGGCCTCTTCGAACTTGCCGATGCGGCGTGCCATGGCGCCGGTGAACGCGCCTTTTTCATGCCCGAACAGCTCGGATTCGAGCAGGTTGTCGGGGATGGCGGCGCAGTTGACCGAGATGAAGGGCTTTTGCGCCCGGCGCGACTTTTCGTGCAGGTAGCGCGCCATGACCTCCTTGCCCACACCGCTTTCGCCGGTGATCAGGATAGAGGCGTCGGACGCCGCCACCTGGTCGGCCAGCTTGAGCACGGCCTGCATGGCCGGATCGTTGGTGATCAGCGGGCGGGAGTCATCCGACACCGCAGCCAGCACCGCGGCGATCAGCTCGGCGTCAGGCGGCAGCGGTATGAATTCGCGCGCGCCGGCGGTGATCGCCTGGGCGGCCTTGCGCGGGTCGGGATTGACGCCGCACGCCACGACCGGCACCGAGATGTGCTCGCGTTCGTTCGCCTCGATCAGGCTTTTGATGTCGAGCTCGTAGTCGACCATCAGAAGATCGGCGCCCTGGCCCTTGCGCAGGGCGTCGGTCGCCTGGGCGATACCGTCGACGTGGGCGACGCGCGCGCCCGACTCCATAGCCATTTTGACCGCGACCGAAAGCTGTCCGCTCAGTTTTCCAACGACGAGAAGTCTCATGCGCCGCTATCCTCGCTCTTGATGATTTCCGTCATGGTCACGCCCAGGCGGTCATCGACCACGACGACTTCGCCCCGCGCCACCAGGCGGTTGTTGACATAGATATCGATGGCCTCGCCGACCTTGCGGTCGAGTTCGAGGACGCTGCCCTGGCCCAGTTTCAGCAACTGCGACACGGACATGTAGGATTTGCCCAGCACCGCCGAGATATTGACGGGCACATCGAAAACGGGGGCCAGGTCGGCGGCGGCCTTGTCGCCGCCGTCGTCGTCCGTCATCTGAGGTCCGCCGCCCTCGTCGAAGTCTTCGAGACCGAGATCAGCCATGGCTCATACCTGAATTTACACGCGATTGATGATAGGCCTCGGCGTCGAGCGCTTCGCTGAGCGCGGCCTCCAAGGCGTTGAAAACCTGGTCGGGGTCGAAGCTGGCGCGGCCGTCGGACCAGACGATTTCGAACGCGCCCTTGGGCATCTGCGGGGTTTCGCGAAACTGAATGGCGCCGGGAAAGCCCGCCATATGGGCGGCGTCCTGGGCGGCGCCCTTGAGCGCGTCGTCCGGATTGCTCGACAGCAGCACCAGCCGCGTCGCCTTTTCGATCTCCTGGCCGAGCGCTTCCAGCGTGGCGGCGACCGGCGCCTCGGGAAAGCGGTCAAGCGCCTCGGCAGCGATGCGCTGGGCACAGACCAGCGCCAGCTTGACGCATTCGGCCTTGTGGGCGTGGATGGCTTCCTGAAGCTGCCCCAGGCCCTCGGCGGCGAAGCTGGCCAGTTCCTGGATGGCCGAGGCCTGCATCATCTGCGCGCGTGCCGTGGCCGAGTTCTCGCCGTCGGCATAGGCTTCGGCGCGGATGGCCTCGACCTCATCCGGGGTGAAGAATTTCTTCTCGCGCTTCGACTGGGCGACGACGTTGCCGCCATCGCCGAAGACCGTCCCGAAATCGAATTTTTGGTGCTGGGTCATGCGAAGACCTCCGCGATACAGGCGGAGAGGGCACTATTTTTCGGCCCTCCCCGTTTACGGGGTGAGCGAGGCGAAAGTATAGCTTTCGCCCGCGAAGGGACCGCCGTCAGGCGGTGGGCGGGGAACTTGCGGTGTTTCAATGGCCACGGTCGGTCAATATCTAAACCGCCAATATCCGAAATTCGACGTTCGGAATTCGGGGCTGATCTGGGAAAGTGCCCCGCCCACCACGCTTCGCGTGGTTCCCCCTCCCCGCAAGCAGGGAGGGCGAAGCGATCTTTTTCCATAGCCTCTTTTCGCATAGCTACGCCTCCGCCGGCGCAGCCGACGCCGTGAACAACTTGACCCCGAATACGGGTCCGGCGGACTTGCCCTCCCGGGGCTGGAAGCGCACGGTGACCTTCTGCTTGCCCTTGGTCAAAGCCTCCGGCACAGGATAGTCGACGTCGATCCAGGCGCCCGGCTGGCGGCCGCTCAGACGCTCGGTGGCGATGACCGTGCCGTCGACCATGATGTCGAAGACGCGGTTGTTTTCCGAACCCCAGTAGGTCGCCTGCAGAATCAGTGGGCCTGCGTCCTTGCCGTCGCGCGTCACCTTGAAGTCGAACGAGAAGAAGCCGCCGTTGCGTGCATCGCGACCGTTGCGCGCACGGTAGACGACCGGCCACGAAATATCGGACTGAAGATTATGATCGTGCTCGGCCTGCATTTCCCCCAGGTGCATGACGTCGACAGAGCGCGCCGCCTCGTCGCGCTGGCGGGCCTG
Organism: uncultured Asticcacaulis sp.; assembly: GCA_936940865.1. Classification (GTDB taxonomy): domain Bacteria; phylum Pseudomonadota; class Alphaproteobacteria; order Caulobacterales; family Caulobacteraceae; genus Asticcacaulis. Next base: position 4,549 of record CAKZJB010000151.1, read on the forward strand.
TTCGGCGCGATAAGCCACCTGGGCGGTGGCCCATTCATCGTCGGTATAGCGCTGGAAGTAGACGGCGCTGCGGCGTTCGTATTGCGCATAAAACGGTGCGAAATCCATGTCGCCCGGCCGGCCGATGCCGGCCGTCCGGTAGACCGCGTCCTCTGGCTTAATCGGCTTGAAGCCGCCCAGAAGATCGGCGCCGACCAGGGCCGGGGCGTCGCCCGTGAACTCGGTCTCCGCAGAACCCAAATCCGCCGCCATGACCATCGGCCCGCGCAGCAGCGTCACCAGCTTCGGGTTGTCCGCGGGCGACTCGAAGCGCAGGTCCAGCGGCAGGTCCAGCGTCACGACGTCGCCGGCGCGCCAGGCACGGCGGATGCGGACATAGCCATCGTCGGTCTGCGCAGGCACGGTCTGGCCGTTGACCGCGACCGCGGCCGACTTCGCCCAGCCCGGAATACGCAGCGCCACGGTAAAGGGCGCGGCCCCGCCGGCATAGTGCTTGAGCGTGAGCGCGATCTTGCCTTCGTAAGGATAACGCGTCGTCAGCTCGAAGGTCGCGCGGCGCTTGTCCCATGTCCCCGTCGACGGGATATAGAGGTTGACGTAAAGCACGTCGCCCCTTGCGTCCTTGCCCTGCCAGTAGATCGACTCGCCGTGCTTGGCGTGGCTTTCCATCCCCGAAAGCACGCAGCACCAGAAGTCGTCCTCGGGCGACGAGAAGCCGCGCGCCGACCCAGACATCAGCGGCGTCATATAGGTGAACATGCCGGTCTTCGGGTTCTGCGCCGCCATGACGTGGTTGAGGTGCGCGCGCTCGTAATAGTCGAAATAGCGCGCCTCGGGCTTCCAGCCATAGAGATGCTTCGTCAGCTTGAGCATATTGTACGTGGCGCAGTGCTCGCACGTCTGTTCGGTGATGTGCTGCGATATGGTGTCGGGCTCGAAGAAATATTCGCGGTCGCCGTTGCCGCCGATGACGAAGCTGTGGTGGCCCGTCACGCGCTCCCAGAAGAAGCCCGCGCCCTTGGCGAATTCCGGCCTGTCGTCGAGTTCCGAGATGCGCGCCAGGCCGATGATCTTGGGGATCTGGGTGTTCGAGTGGATGTTCGACAGCTCGTCGCGTCCGGCGACGACGGCGTCGAGCACCTTCTTGTCGTAGATGCGTTCCGACAGCTTCAGCCAGCGCCGGTCGCCGGTGCGGGCATAGAGCTCGGCGAAGCTCTCGTTGAGGCCGCCATATTCGCAGTTCAGCACCTGCTGGACCTGCTCGTCCGACAGGGCGGCAAAGACGCCGTCGATATAGCCGCCGAACGCCTTGGCAACCTCGAGCGCGCGGGTGCTTCCGGCCATCGCGTGGGCATCGAGCAGGCCCGCGAAGACCTTGTGGATATTGTAGAGCGGCGACCAGGCGCCGTTGAGGTCGAAACCGTAGGAGCGGATGTCGCCGGCCTTGATCTCGGCGAAGATCTCCTTGCCGTCGACGATCGTGCCGTCCTTGCGCTTGCGCAAAAAGCCCGCGCAATAGCCGTCGCCCTGGGCGGCCTGGACGCGCGCCATTTCGGCGGTGATATAGTCGATGCGGCGCACACATTCGGTGTCGCCCGTCTGCTGGTACATCAGCGCCAGGGCGCTGAGATAGTGCCCCAGCCCCTCGCCCGCAATGGTGTCGCCTTCCCAGCCGCCATAGACCGCGCCACGCACCGGCAGGCCGGCGAACTTATGATAATTGTGCAGGAAGCGGTCGGGCGAAAGGCGCAGCAAATAGGCGTGGTTGGCATCGACCGCGGTCTTGTAAGGCCCGTCGAGCAGCCGTACCTTGTCGAGCGGCAACGGCGTGACGGCCGAGATCGACGGCGCGGCGAGTGCGCGTCCGGCACTCATGGCGATAGCAGAGGCGGCGGTCCCGGCCAGAAGCTGGCGGCGGCTCGGGGAAAACGAAGATGAAGGCATGGGATCGTCCTCTGGAGCGGTCTTTGGGGCAGTTGCGCGACAACAATTATACGGTATACAATATTGTTGCAATATGCGATCGGTTACCCGACGCCATTTTCCGAGGGTCATTATGAAGGGTCTTTTCCACGCCACGGCGCTCGCGCTCGTTCTTGTCGCCGCGGGCGCCACCGCGCATGCGGCGGTGAAAAAAGCCGGCCCCGATGCGGGTTTCGTCGCACTCTATACGAAGGAATATACCTGGCGCGGGCAGCAGATGGCGGCCGACGAAGACACGCCGGCGGGACAGCCTGCCGCCCACCTGCCGGATGTGTCCGAGGCCGCGCAGCAGAAAAAGCTGGCCTACTGGCAGGGCGTGCTGACCAAACTGAAGGCCATCGACCCCAGGACGCTGTCCAGGCAACACGCCGAGGATTACGCCGTCTACCGCTTCCAGATCGAAACCCTGATCGCCGACCAGGCCTACAAGACCTATCAGCGGCCGCTGGCCGGCGACACCTCGTTCTGGAGCGACCTGGCGGACATGGCGCGCGGCACCCTGCGCACCGAGGAGGATTACCGCAACTACATCTCGCAACTGAACGACTTTCCGCGCTATTTCCAGCAGAACACCGACAATATGCGCGCCGGACTGAAGCGCGGCTTCACCGTGCCCCAGGTCGTGCTGGCCGGCCGCGACGCCGGCATCCTCACCGGTATCGGTCCTGCCGCGCCCGAGGATAATCTCTACTATACCCCGTTTAAAAAGATGCCGGCCAACATCCCCGCCGACAAGGCCGCAGCCCTGCGCGCGCAAGGGTTGGCGGCGGTGCGCGACAAGGTCATCCCGGCACACAAGGCGCTGCTCGCCTTCTTCCGCACCGAATATCAGCCCGGAGCGGTCAAGTCGCTGGCCGCGGTCGACCTGCCGGACGGCAAGGCGTTCTACCAGTCGCAGATTCGCGAATATACAACGCTCGATACGACGCCCGACCAGATCCACCAGCTCGGTCTCGACGAGGTCGCCCGCCTTCAGGCCGAGATGAAGGCTGTGATGGACCAGGTGGGCTTCAAGGGCGATATCGCCGCCTTCAACGCTTATCTTCGCACCGCGCCGCAATTCTATGTCCAAAAGCCGCAAGACCTGCTCGACCGCGCCGCCTGGATCGCCAAGAGCTTCGACGGCAAGGCCGCGCAATATTTCGGCCGGCTGCCGCGGTCGCGCTTTGCCATCGTGCCGGTGCCCGACGACATCGCGCCCTTCTATACCGGCGGGCGCGGCGGACCGGGGATTTATCTCGTCAACACCTATAACCTGCCGTCACGGCCGCTCTATTCGCTGCCGGCGCTCACCCTGCACGAATCGGCGCCGGGCCATGCCTTCCAGATGCCGCTGGCCTCGGAAAACAAGGCCCTGCCCCCCTTCCGCCGCGACACCTATATCTCGGCCTATGGCGAGGGCTGGGCGCTCTATTGCGAGCGCCTGGGCGACGAAATGGGCATCTATACGACGCCCTATGAGCGCTACGGCATGCTGAGCTACCAGATGTGGCGGGCGGCCCGGCTGGTCGTCGACACCGGCCTGCACGCCCGCGGCTGGACGCGCGAGCAGGCGCAACAGTACCTGCTGGCCAATACGGCTTTGTCCGAGCACGAGGTGACGACCGAGGTCGACCGCTATATCGCCTGGCCGGGCCAGGCCCTGTCCTACTATCTCGGCGAAATGGACATCTGGAAGAACCGCCATCGCGCGGAAAAGGCGCTGGGCGAAAAGTTCGATATCCGCAATTTCCACGACGCGGTGCTGGAACTGGGCTCGGTGCCGCTGCCGGTGCTCGACGCGCGCATCGACCGCTTTATCGCCGAGGGCGGCAAGAGCCCGTATGGAGATGAGAAGTAACGGCCCCCGTTTGGCGGCGGAAAGCAATCCTGCCTGTTCATTCCCTGGAATGAGCGGAAGCCGGATGATCTAATTTGCCCGCCACGGGTCGATAACGGGGAGATGCAGCCCTTCAAAATCTCGCGCGTTGCGCGTCGCTAATTGCGCATTGGCCGCAGCGGCGATGCCGGCGATCAACATATCGGATACGGTAGAGGGCATTCCCTTGGCGTCGCGTTCGGCACGGAGTTGTCCGGCACGACGCGCCGCGATTTCATCGAGCGGCAGGACCGTCAACGCCTCGAGCAACGCGGCAAATCGATCCCGTAAATCGGTTCTGCGCTTCCCGGCGGGAAGACGTTGCAAACCATATTCGATTTCAGCGGCCGTGACCGCGGTCGTGGTCAGGGGCATCTCGCCAAGGGACAGCAACCATTTATGGACCTGTCCATCGGGCGTTGCCTTCATCAGTTCCGACACAACATTGGTATCCAGCACAACCATGCGCTAATCGCCAAAGTCCGGCGCAGGACGATCCGCGCCGCGGGGCGGCAGGTTCAATGCGATGCCCTTATCGTCGCCGAAGAGCTGGCGCGAGAGTTGCCAGAGGCCAGCGCCGGTGACCCCGCCGACGGCTTGTCTGAGAATAACGCGCGCTTCCTCTTCCATCGAATGGCCACGCATCGCCGCACGAATACGCAGGCGTTCCTTGATCGTATCGTCGATATTCCTGATCGTCAGCGTTGCCATATGCCATCTCCCATAGGGTATGGACTATAATATTTGCTAGCAATGACTGCAATGAGATCATTTACGTATGAGGGGCGGCCGGTAAAATATGGAAAGGCGTTCCCTGCCTAAACCAAATCAATCCCCGGCTGCGGCTCCGTGAACCACTTCGCGCCGCCTTCGGTCACATACATATGGTCTTCAAGCCGCACGCCGAAGCGGTCCGGAACCACGATCATCGGTTCGTTGGAAAAGCACATGCCTGGCGCCAAGGGGGTCTTGTCACCGCGCACCAGATAGGCCGGTTCGTGGATGCTGAGGCCGATACCGTGGCCCGTCCGGTGCGGCAGGCCTGGCAGGTCATAGTCCGGCCCCAGGCCATGCCTTTCCAGAACGGCGCGCGCCGCCGCATCGACGGCTTCGCACGGCAACCCGACCTCGACGCGAGCGAAGGCCGCAGCCTGGGCTTCCTTTTCGATGTCCCAGATGCGCTGCTGCTCATCGGTCGCGCGGCCGAAAACATAGGTGCGCGTGATGTCCGACGTGTAGCCCTGGACGTAACAGCCCGTATCGATCAGCACGAGGTCGTTTTCCTGCAGGGTCTGCACACCCGGCAAGCCGTGCGGAAAGGCGGTGGCGCGGCCGAACTGCACGATGACGAAGCTGTTGCCGGCGGCGCCCAGCCTGCGATGCGCCGCCTCGATGAAATTGATGACCTCGGTCGTGGTGATGCCTTCGCGCACGATCCGCGACGCGGCCTTGTGCACCTCAAGCGTCATCGACTTGGCCTGCTGCATCAGGGCCAGTTCGGCCGCCGACTTATACATGCGGCAGCCGTTGATCACCGGCCCGGCCTCGATCAACTCAAGCCCCGTTTCGCGACCGAGGCGATGGACCATCTCGAAGCTCATGGCCGGGTCGACCGCCAGCTTCGAGGCGCCGATGTCGCGCATGGCCTGGCCCACCAGGGCGTACGGGCTTTCGTCCTCCTGCCACAGGCGAAGCTCCGCCGCGATTTTCAGGTCGGCTTCCAACGAACCGCGTTCGAAATAAGGACAGACGATCAGCGGCTCGCCGTCGACCGGCAGCCACAGGGCGACCAGACGCTCCGACGCGCCCCACGGCACGCCGGTGAAATAGTTGAGGCTGGCGCCGGCGCCCACCAGCAAGGCCTCGGCGCCGAGGTCGCGCGTCAATTTCCGCGCCTTTTCAATGCGGTGAAGGCGCTCTTCGCCGGTGATGGCCGCAGCCTGAACCGGCGGGACAAGCTTCGCCAGTTCGGCCTCTGTCGTGGAACCGCCAATCATCGGAACCTCCTATCTGAATCGTGAAAGATCGAATTCGGCCGGCACGACGCCGTCGTCGATCATGGCGCCGACGCGCTCACCCGTCACCGCCGCCAGGGTCAGGCCGAGATGCTGGTGGCCGAAGGCATAGTAGACGGGCAATCCCCTCGCCTGCCCGATGGCCGGCAGGTAGTCCGGAAGGGTCGGCCGCGCCCCCATCCAGCGCGCCGCCTTGGCCGTATCGCCGAACGGCAGGCCGAGGTCGCGTACATGGCGTTCCAGCCGCTGCCACTTGCGCGCATCGGGCGGAGCATCCGTCGTGTTGAATTCGACAAAGCTGGCCGCGCGCACGCCGCCCTCGAACCGCGTGACGATCATCGAGCGGTCCTCGAACACCACGGGCGGCAGGCCCTGCGGCCAGGCCGGCACCGCGGACTGGATATGATAGCCGCGCTCGGCGACGATCGGCACAATGTAGCCCAGGGCCTCCATCAGCGGTTTCGACCACACGCCGGCGCAGACCACGGCCGCATCGGCCGACGCAGTTCCGACAACCGGGCGGCCGCCTTCGATGCGCAAGGCCGTCACCGCTTCATGCACGATCTGTCCGCCGCGCGCCGTAAACGTCGCCGCCAGGGTATCGAGCAGGCGGCGCGGATCTGCGACCTGCCCCGTCCCGTCGAAGCGGATGGCGCCGGCGACCGGAACCGTGGTCAGGCCCTTGAGAGCCGCCAGCTCTTCGGCGCCGACCTCGCGCCACGTCGCAGACCCCGTATCGGTATCGCGCCAGGCCTTGAGCGCGGCGGCCGCGGTAGCAGGCGTCTCCCATACGACGAAATGCCCGTCTTCGCGCAACAGGTCGGCCGCACCGATATCGTCCAGGCGCCGGCGCCACGCGGGAAGCGCGTCATTGACCAGCCGCGACAGGGCGGCCTTTCCGCGCAAAAAAGTGTCCGGCCTGGCGGCGGCGATCAGCCGCAGCGAAAACGGCAGCCACCTGGACACCCCGGCCAGCGGCAGCGACAAGGCGCCGCCGTTCATGAACAACCGCGAAAAGGCCGACCGGATCATCGCCCGCGAGGCCAGGGGCTCGACCTGCTCCGTGGCGATATGGCCGGCATTGCCATAGGAAGCCGCAACGCTGCCGCCTTCGGAACGCTCATAAACCGTGACGGAATGCCCCCGTCCCTGCAGCGCCAACGCCACGTTCAGGCCGACAATTCCGCCACCGACGATAAAAATGTTCATAAGCGATCGTTTCAGGGTTTATTATTGCAGCGCCAAAGAATATAGTATACCGTATATCAAGTTTGCAAGACTCAGGAGCGATGTGATGAAAATCGATTGGCAGGGCGTTTTTCCAGCCGTCACCACCCAGTTCAGGGAAGACCTGTCCATCGACGTAACGGATACCCAGCGCGTTGTCGACGACCTGATCCGGGACGGAGTCACCGGCATCATCGCCATGGGAACCTGCGGCGAAAACAACTCGCTGGAGCCCGAGGAAAAGCGCATCCTGCTCAAGGCCATCGTAGAGGTGGTGGACGGCCGCGTCCCCGTTGTCACCGGCGTATCCGAACTGACCACGCCGCGCGCCATTGCCTATGCGCGCGACGCCGAGACCCTGGGCGCCGACGGCCTGATGCTGCTGCCCGCCATGGTCTATGTGCCGAAGCCCGAGGAACTGATCGCGCACTTCACCCAGGTCGCCGAGGCGACCAGCCTGCCGATCATGCTGTATAACAATCCCGCGGCTTATCGTGTCAATATCGGCGCCGACGTGCTGGAGGCGCTGAAGCCCGTGCGCAACATCGTGGCGGTCAAGGAATCGGCCGCCGATACCCGCCGCTATACCGACCTGTTCAACGCCTTCGGCGACCGCTACACCCTGTTCGCCGGTCTCGACGATGTCGCCTTCGAAGGCCTGCTGCTGGGCGCGCAGGGCTGGGTGTCGGGCCTGACCTCGGCCTTCCCGCAGGAATCGGTCATGCTGGTCAAGGCGCTGAAGGCCGGCGACATCACGCTTGCCCGCGACATCTACCGCTGGTTCCTGCCGCTTCTGCATCTCGACGCCGAACACGACCTGGTGCAATCGATCAAGCTGGCCGAGCAGATCATGGGCCGCGGCTCCGAGCGCGTGCGCATGCCGCGCCTGCCGCTGTCGGGCGCGCGCCGCGCCGAGGTCATCGCCATGGTCGAACAGGCGGCGGCCACGCGCCCCAGCCTGAAGATGACGAAAGCGGCCTGATCTTAGGCGTTTGTGTCGAGGGGCCAGTAATGCCCCTTCCGTCTCCCCTTCGCTAAGGCTTCGGGGAGCCACCTTCCCCGTAAACGGGGAAGGAATTAAACGACTAAACTCCCTTCCTTCCCTGTTTACGGGGAAGGTGGCTGG
>CAKZJB010000152.1 GCA_936940865.1 uncultured Asticcacaulis sp.
GGGCGGCGAGCCATGCGGCGTTTGAGCTGAAAAAAACGAATACCGACGGTCATTCATTATGGCCGTCGGTATAAGGCCGGCGTAAGCGCCGCGGTTAACGCTTTGTTGGCCGCGAACTTGCATGCTGTGTTCCATTATCGATGGAGCACACGATGCGGCGCGCGGCGATCCTGTCAATTCTATTGACCGTCCTGCCTTATTGCGCGGCGGCAGGCGAGCCTGCTGTCAGCGCCATATCGCGGGAGCCGTTCTATGCCGGGCTGGTCAAAAGCGCCAAAACGTTGAAGGCGGAGACCGACCGGTTTGCCGCGCGCCCCGCGCTGGCTTTGCGCCAGACGGCGAAGTTCGCGGCCTATGCGCGCGAGATACGGGCGCTGTCCGCAGGCGATTTGAAAGCCCACTATACCTTGCGTGACAGGGGGACCGACAACGACCTCAAGTGCATCCTGCTGGGCGTGTCGCGCGATATCGAGATCAAGATGACCGCGATCGAGGCAGCCAAGTCGGACGCCGAAATCGGCGCGGCCTTTCACGCTATGTCCGACCTGCTGTCGGACAATGTCGATGTCATCGTGACGCCGGCGACGGCCGACTCCGGGCTCGACTGCGTTATCGAGTTCGGCAAAGGAGCGTAAAGCGCGCTATCGGGCGCCATCCTTGATCAGTTTGATCACGGCGTCGGTATTCAACAATTGCGGCAAGACCTTCGGCTCGGCATTGCGCGCGCCGTAATAGACGTAGAGCGGCACGCCCGAGCGGCCGTAAAGCGTCAGGTAGCGTGAAATCTCCGCATCCTGGTTGGTCCAGTCGCCGACCATGTAGACCGTGCCGGTGCTTTTTACGGCATCGCCGAAGGCCCTGCCCGACAGAACCAGGCGTTCATTGACCTTGCAGGTGACGCACCAGGCCGCCGTCAGGTCGACGAAAACCGGCGTGCCCTTGGCGCGCAGTTCGGTCAGGGTCGCGACGTGGAAGGGTTGCGATGGTACCGCGGTGATCGGCGAGGCGTCGGGTTTCACGGTGCGCGGCAGGGCCGCCGATGCGAAGCCGAGGGCCAGGCCGACCGCCAGGAAACCGGCCTTGATGGGCCTGGGCAAGGCTTTCAGCGGCGCAACCGCCATGGTGACCGCGATGAGCGCGATAAGCAGCACCCCGACGCCCATCAGCTGGACCTGTTGGGCGAAGACCCAGACCAGCCAAAGGGCGGCGGCGTACATCAAAAGCGACAGGGCCAGTTTCAGCCGATTCATCCATGCGCCCGGTCTGGGCAAGGCCCTGGCGACCGCGGGGACCAGGGTAATGGCGAAGGTCAGGGCCACGAAGGGCAGGGCGAAGCCGAAGCCCAACGCGAAGAAGATGGCGAAGTTGGCGATTCCGCCCTGGGCCAGGGCGACGCCGATGGCGGTGGCCATGAAGGGGGCGGTGCAGGGCGCGGCCACGACCACGGCCAATACGCCGGTCAGAAATGCGCCGAGCAGCGGCCGGCGGGCGTCGATCCTGCGTGCGCCGACACCTTGCAGCGAGCCGCCGACTTCGAATACGCCCGACATATTGAGCGCCACCAGCAGCATGACGATGGCCAGTCCTGCAACGACAAAAGGCGATTGCAGCTGGAAGCCCCAGCCGAGCGAAGCTCCGGCGCGATGGGCCAGGTCGAGCGCCACGGCCAGGGCCACGAAGCTGACGATCGCGCCGGCGCCATAAAGCAGGGCTTCGGTACGCGCCATCCCGGTATCGTGCCCGGCGCGCGTCAGGCTGAGCAGCTTCATCGACAGTATGGGGAAGACACAGGGCATCAGATTGAGGATCAGGCCGCCGACGAAGGCCAGCCCCATGGCGATCGCGATCCCCAACGGCGAGGTGTCCGTATCGGACGCGGGCGCCGCCCCCAGGCCATGGACATCGGGCGCCAGGGGAGCGGCCGCCAGGGTGACGGCGTAAGCGGTGCCATCGGCCAGCTTGAGGATGCCGCTGATCGGCTTCGCGACGACATCGGGCTTTACCGTTTCGGTGCGCAGGGTGAAGCCGGCGGCACCAAGATCGAGGGCCTGTGCCGCGGCGGGCTTCAGGACATTGGTGTCGGCCGGGAAGAAATAGGCGCCGGTGGCGCGGCCGGGCAGTTTGAAGCCCAGTTGCGCCATGCCGTTCGCTACGCTGATGGTCGCGGGAATGGTCAACGGCTTCGGAAGCGCGGCCAGCGCCTTGTCGATCACAGGCTTCCCGCCCCCCTCCTTGCTCACGCCGGCCGCGACATTGGTCGCGACATCGAGGCTTTCCGGGACGCAGACGTCGGCGCAGACCAGGAAGTCGACATGGGCCTTCAGCGGCAGGGGCTGGCCGGCGGCGAAATGGCCGCCGTTGTGCAGCTTCACCAGCAGGATTGTCCGGCCTTCATAACCGTAGCTCATCAGGCCGAGCGTCGGCAAAAGCTTTGGCGCCGGGAACTGGAGGTCGCCGGCTGAGAACCCGTCCGGCAGGTCCCACGTCACCTTGGGCGCCAGGCCTGTGTCGCCGGGATTGATCCAATAGGTGTGCCAGCCGGGCGCCGAGGTGTAATCGATTGCGGCCCACATGTCTCCGCCGGCCGGAACGGCCGGGGACGCGGTGATCAGTCTGGCCTTGATATGCGCGGACTGGCCGTCCTGGGCATGGGCGCCCGCGACCGCCGAAAACAGCGCCAAAGCCATCAGCACAAAGCGGAAAAGACTCCTGAAACGCACACGTCACCTGTCGGCTGGAATTTCGCTGATTTGTGCCGCGTCCGGCGCCCGGCGTAAAGGACTTTCGGCGTCACTTCAGTATGTAAACGCCGCTGTCGCTCAAAAGGTTACCGGCAACGTCGCCGAAATCCGGCACAGGAAAGGCGGCAATCCGCCGTAAGGCATCGATCGGCAAGGATTTGCGTCCGGGATCGCCGATCAATACCTGGAGCCCTGCGTCGCGGCACCTCAACGCAAACGGCAGGACTCTGAGGGCAACGGCTTCGTCGTAAAAGACGTCGCCGATGAGGATGAGGTCGGCGTCCGGCGCCGTGGCTTCCAGGATATCGGCGCACAGGGCCGAGACCATGACACCGTTGAGTTCGGCGTTGACCCCGGCCGCGACCACGGCATTGGGATCGATATCGATGGCGTGCACGCTGGCCGCTCCGCTCAGGGCGGCGGCGATGGCGACGATGCCCGAGCCGGTGCCGAGATCAAGCACGCACCGGCCCTTCGCTGCGTCGGGATTGTCGAGCAGGTAGCGCGCCAGCACGGTCCCGCCCGCCCAGCCATAGGCCCAATAGGGCGGGACATCGCCGGCGATGCGCGACAGGCGGCTCTTCGGATGGGCGGCATGGAGCCGGATTTCCGGCACGCCGGGTGCGGACCGAATCTGAAGATTGGCCTCGATGAAGGCGCGAACGTCGGTCGTCACAGATCGACGTTGAGCTTGCGGGCCAGGCTGAGGATCTCGTTGCGCAAGGAGCCGTTCGACGAGCCCATGAGCTTGGTGACGGCCTTGGCGGCGGCGTCGCGATCGCACGACAGAATCATGCGCTTGACCTGGCCTAGACCGGCGGGCGGCATCGACAGGCGATTGAAGCCGAGCGCGATCAGCACGAAGGCCTCGAGCGGCCGGCCGGCGATCTCGCCGCAGATCGACACGGGCGTGCCCGATTCCTCGGCGGCCTTCTGGATGGTCGACAACGCCCGCAAAAGCGGCGGCGACAGCGGGTCATAGCGGTCGCTCATCTTCGGATTGGTGCGGTCGGCGGCGAACAGATACTGCGTCAGGTCGTTGGTGCCGACGCTGGCGAAATCGACTAGTGGCAGGAGTGCATCGAGGTGCCACAGCAGCGATGGGCATTCGATCATGGCGCCGACACGCAGGATCGCCGGTAGCGGACGGCCGCGGCGGCGCGCCCAGGCGCATTCGATATCGACCATTTCGCGCGCCGTGCGGAATTCGTCGATCGAGGCGACCATGGGGAACATGATGCGCAGCTCGCGTCCGCGCGCGGCCGTCAAAAGCGCGCGCAGCTGCATGCGCAGCAAAGCGGGACGGTCGAGGCCCATTCGGATGGCACGCCAGCCGAGCGCCGGGTTCTCTTCGCGCTCCATCTCCATGTAGGGCAGGATCTTGTCGCCGCCGAGGTCGAGCGTGCGGAAGGTGACGGGCCGGTCGCCCGCGCCGTCCATGATGCGCTCGTACAGGTCGGTCTGGCGCTTGAGGCGCGGCAGGTCCTCCGACACCATGAACTGGAATTCGGTGCGGAACAGGCCGATACCCTCGGCGCCCGTCTCGTTCATGATCTCGATATCGAATTCGAGGCCGGCATTCATCAGCAGGGTGACGCGCTGTCCGTCCTTCGTGACGGCCGGAACGTCCTTGATGCGGCCGAACTCGGCCTTGCGCTGGGCGCGGACATCGATGCGCGCCATGGCCGCGCCGATAATGTCCGGGCGGGGACGCAAGTACGCCTCGCCGGTTTCGCCGTCGACAATGACCGGATCGCCCTGGTTGACCTTGTCGCGCAGGGACTGCAGACGGCCGACGCAGGGGATCTGCAAGGCGCGGGCGACGATGGCGGCGTGGTTGGACGACGAGCCTTCTTCCAGCAGAATGCCTTTGAGGCGCATGCGGTCGTATTCAAGCAGGTCAGCGGGGCCCAAGTCGCGCGCCACAAGGATGGCGTCTTCGGGAATTTCGCGCACCACCGTGTTCTTGCCGGCCAGGACGCGCAGCAGGCGGTTGGCCAGGTCTTCGAGATCGTGCAGGCGCTCGCGCATATAGGCGTCGCGCGCGCTGTTGAGCCGGGCGCGCTGTTCGTTGCGCACGCGTTCGACGGCGGCCTCGGCGGTCAGGCCGTTGCGCACGGCCTCGACCAGGTTGCGCGTCCAACCGCGGTCGTGGGCGAACATGCGATAGGTTTCCAGCACGTCGAAGGTCGGGCCGGCCAGGCCGTGCTGGCCTTCGAACATGGCGTCGATCTGCTCGCGCAGGGATGAAATGGCGTTGAGCAGCCGCGCCTCTTCGGCGATGGGGTCGTCGGTCAGCAGGTGCTCGGGCGTCACCGGCACTTCGTGCAGCACGACCGTGCCCAGCGCGATTCCGTCGGCGAAGATCGAGCCCTTGATGCGCTCGGGCCGGCTGGGGGACAGTTCGATGTCCTTGAGTTCCTCGATGCCCACCAGGTCGCCGGCGGTGACGATCTCGGCCAGCACCATGGCGATGATCTGGAGGTCCTCGACCTCCTCTTCTTCGTAACGGCGGGCGGCCATGTTCTGCACGACCAGAACGCCGATGGTGCGGCCGCCGCGCAGGAGCGGCACGCCGAGGAAGGAACGGTAAGGGTCTTCGCCGGTTTCCGGACGATATGAGAAGCTGGGGTGCGCCGGGGCGTCCATCAGGTTCAGCGGGGCGCCGGCGCGCGCCACTTCGCCGACCAGGCCTTCGGACAGCCGCATGCGCGTCTTGTGGACGGCGTCGCGGTTCAGGCCTTCGGTGGCGAACAGTTCCAGTTCTTCGGAGGTGCGCCGCAGATAGATCGAGCAGACTTCGGCCACCATCGATGACGCGATGATGCGTACGACGGCGTCGAGCCGCGACTGGGCGGACTGGTCGTCCTCCATGATTTCGCGGATCTGCCGCAGCAAGCCGCGCTGGCCGCGCACCGGACCTGGCTTCGTCACTCTGGTCTTGTCCCTCTCATCGCCGATTTTTTTGATTTTCGGCCCCTTTGACCGCGCTGTCTAGTCCGTGCGGCGTCGCCGCCGCAAGTCACGAAAGCGTTTATAATCACAATGATTTAACAGTCGGATACATTTGCGGGAACTATCGGCAGGCTGCCCGGGTCAGCCAGGCGATCTCGTCGGCCAGCTTCTGCGGCGGCACGGCGATCAGCCGTTCTTCCAGCCCGATGCTGATAATGCCGTGGACGGCGGCGAACAGGGTGCGCGCCCGCACCGTCAGCGCGATGGTGTCGAGGTCAGGCATGATGACCTTGAGCGGTTCGGCGATGTGACGGAACAGCCTGAGCTGGTCCTGTGCCGCCCAGTCGGGCAGGGGGGAGCTGACGCGCAACTCGAAGACCATGCGCCACAAGGGCAGGTTCTTGCGCGCGAAATCGAGATAGGTGTGGGCCACGGCCACCAGGCGCTCGATCGCCTCCTCGCGTGTCGCCATGGGAAGATGGCTGGTCCGTTCCGTGGCCGATTCACCGAGGCGGTTGAGGGTGCGTGAGCTGACCAGGAGCAGGAGCGCGTCCATGTCGGCGACGATATTGTACAGTCCGCCGAGGGCGACGCCGATGTCGGCCGCCAGGTCGCGCGCCTTGAGGCTTAACAGGCCGTTGTCGCAGATTCGCTTTTCCGCGGCGGCGATCAGGGCTTCCAGTTGCGCCTGCCGGCGGTCCTGCGTGCGGGCCGACGCCTTGTGCGGCGCCTTGCTTTGTGTGGGTTCCATCAGGCACTCGTAAAAAATTTGAACCGCGTTCAAAATATATGTTGAACGGCGTTCAAAAATACCGTATCCATTAATTTGTGAACGGCGTTCATATCATCAATAGCCCCGATGGTGAAGCGTCGATCACGGCACGAGCCGGTTTTTATCGGCCGTGGGGGACTTGGGGGGACCAAGCTGGGGGTGAGGGCGGTAATCCGACGCCTTCACCCCTTTTGGTCCCGAAGCGGGGCTTAGAAGGAACACGGCCATGGCCGCGACGAAGTGGGTAAAGCGTTTTGCGATGAGTCTGGTTGTTCTGGCCGTGGTGCCGTTGGCGGTTGCCGCTCATGGTCATCTTCAGGGGAAGTCGCGCGCGGAAATGACGCGCGATGCCGAGTTGGCGGCCAACGACCTGCCGAAACTGCTGCACTATCAGCCGACGGATGGTTCACGGTACGAAGGCCGCATCCGCCACGCCATGGACCCTGCCAATATCCAGCCCAAGTAAGGCGCGTTCGCTAAATCGTTATTTTAAAATCCCTTTCGGTGTTCCGGGAGGGCTTTTCGCTGGGCGGTATGCGGAGCTGAGGCAGCCTGAAGAACAGTGGCGGGACATTTGGAGCCCGCCTGATGCCCGTTGTTCCCATTCCGCCGAAGTCTTCCGTCCCGCTGCCCACTGATGGTGGCGATAGTGCCGCCGACGTTTTTGCCCGGGCGGCTAAGGAACGGGCGGAGACGACGGTGGCGCTCGATGCCACCAACCAACTGCAAGGCTTGCAGTTCGGACTGTCGAACCCGGATACGGGGTACAGGTCCTTGCTGGGTGGCGATGCCGTCAAGGGCATCGATGGCCAGGCGCTGACCGGTCAGGAAGGATATCTCGTCGAAGCTGACGCCAGGGCCGCAGGCGATGTTCGATGCGGCGGCGTTGAACATGCGCGACGATTTCGCCCGTGATCTGGTCAGGCACGAAGCCGAGCAGGGACGGGTGTGGCGGAGGCAGGTGCTGAACACGACGGTCGGCAATGCCACGGGCGCCCTGATCGCGGGCACGGACGGCAATGATGCCGGATATGCCGCGAAAGCCCGGGCAGCCTTGCTAACCGACGGATTGGGTCAGGGCCTGTCGGGTGAGGCCCTGGACAAGCAAACCAACTTCGCCTTCGGCCGCCGGGTGGTCGAGCCGGTCGTTACGGCGCGGCTGAGCCAGGGCGATGTGACCGGCGCAAAAACCTTTTTCTATACCCACCGCGACGGCATGGCGGGTGACGATGCCGATATTCTCGACCGGCGGCTGGCCGAAGCCGGGCAGGCGTGGAACACGAAGACAATCGTCGACGACCTGTGGCAGCGCCTCGGCCCAAAGTCCTTCGACGACCCGATCGACATGGACGCCATCGAGAACGACCTGGTCGTTCGCCATGGCGGCGACGAGCGGGCCCTGATGCGGGAACGCGACGAAGTCTTCCATCGCATTCTCGGCTTCACCCAGGCCCGCGACGATACCCATGCCGGTTATGCCAATTTCCTTATCAACAAGGTCAAGGGCGGGGCGTCGCCGTCGCAGATCGCGACCCTGCCGCAGTTCCTGGCCCTGCCGAAGGACCAGCAACAGCAGCTTATCGACTGGCATCGCGAGCAAATGACCGATAGGCTGGCAGGGTTTGCGCCCGATCAGAACCTCGATCGGATGGTTCGGCAGTTCGCCGCCTATCACGACCTGTCGGGTAACGATGCCCTGAAGCAGATGTCCGTCCCGCGGGTGCAAGCGCTGGAGCCTGTCTTGGGCGAGGACCTGACTAAGCAGGCGCTGGCGAACAAGCAGGCTTCTCCTTCGCTCGATGCCACGGATTTCGCTGCCTTGGCCAGGAGTATAGGCGTCGATCCCAATCCGGCGCCATCCGATACCTTGACCAAGGCGCAACTGGGCGTGCTGCGGTCGGCCGCCGACAAGGCGATCGCCACCTCCGGTACAGCCCTGACACCGCAGCAGCAGCGCGAAACCGCTCTCGGGGCCGCGCAAACCGCCATTTCCGGGCACCCGCTGTTTAAGCTTCCGCCGGAGGTGCAACGCGTCCTCGATATAACGCCGCAAGACATTCTGGGGCCGACGACTTCGGCCTTGTCGCCTGAGCGCTGGTCACCGCCGCCGGAACATGCGCCGCAACCGACACGAGGTCCGGGTGCCCCGGCGGCTCAGCCGGTCCGTCCATCGCCCGCGCCGCCGAAGCCGTCCCTGCCGTCGCCGTCGGAGGACCCGGTTATCCGGCAGGCGGACGAAAAAGCAAAGCAGCTGGGAAAGGTTGCCGAAGGTTGGGCCAGGGCAACGGATCTTGCCAAGGATGCCGCCAAGTCAGCGGGCAAGTGGATCATACGCCGGGCGCCGGTAATCGGTACCGTAGCGGGTCTGGCCGCTCCGAACGAAATCGGCAGCGAAGTGTCGACCTATCTGTTCGGGCGCGATGCCTCCGACACCAATCTGCGGCTATCGGGGCGATCGGACGATCTGTCGCGTGTCGTCCAGATTCGCCGGCAGGGGTTGTTTGGTCCCACCTGGGAAACGGTCGCCAAAACCGAGCCCGACAAGCGCGGGCACGGCAGCTATCGCATTATAGATCCTGCGGCTTTCGCCAATAAGACCGGTCTCGACTGGGACACGATCGTCCTGCAATCGACCGGCGACAAGCCCGAAGACAAGGTCGGCTTCGGGGTGGCGGTCAATAACGACGAAGAGCGCGCCATCCTGCATGACGGTATCGCCAACCGCGATAGCGCGACCAATATCCAGCGCAGAATTGACCGTGCCAGACAGGTGTCCGGTGGGACTACGTCAGAGTCCAAACAGAGTTCAGGATCGCAAGCTGTTGTTGTGAGCGCCGAAGGAAGGATCGGCGACAAGATTTTTCGTGATGTCAACCAGACCGCACGATCAAATGCCGACGCCGCGCAGCCGACTTTGATCGCAGGCCATATTTCAGCGAAGAAGCTGAAACCAGGAAAGTCTTTTCCAAACGGCAATATGGCGACTGCGCACGCTGAAATCGGAGTGATACACCAGGCTTTCGAAGCTGGATCTACTCAAGGTCAGGATATGACGCTTACGGTGAAGGGCCGTGCCGTGTGCGGCTATTGCAGAGGAGATATCGCCGCAGCGGCGCATTATGCCGGATTGAAGTCTTTGACAATATATGAAGAAAAAACGGGCCACGTGCTTTATTGGGAGCCGGGTATGAGGTCCGTGAAGGAGAAAAAATCGCAATGACAACCTATTCCCTGTCCTGGTGCATTGGCGTTGGGGATGACGCCGATGGCGGAAAAAAACGTTCGCCTGCATGGAGCGATATTGAACAAAAGTTGTCAGACGCCTGGAAACGGTCCGGTACCGTGACGCTGGACGTTTCCGATGGACCGGACATAGGTCCGCAAAGCTTGCAGATGCAAACGGAAAACGCGCAGGCCGTGATCATGCTTGGCGTTGACGACGGTGCCGAATACGAGGTCAGGACATATTCCGAAGGTCTGCATGCTCACGATGTCGAAATCCTCGGAAATCGGTGGAGCGGAAAAACCGTCTGCTCCGATTTGAATATTGTCAGTCGGGCCTTCAGGGAATTTTTGGATACTGGGGATGTTTCCGGCGAT
This sequence comes from uncultured Asticcacaulis sp., assembly GCA_936940865.1. Lineage (GTDB taxonomy): Bacteria > Pseudomonadota > Alphaproteobacteria > Caulobacterales > Caulobacteraceae > Asticcacaulis. The sequence continues at coordinate 10,069 of CAKZJB010000152.1, forward strand.
CTGTTGGACTAAGCCACCTCCTATCTGGCGATGGGGGAAATTTCGATCGGTAATGACCTGCGGCGGACGCCAAAGACATGGGGGGCGAAGACATGACGGACATACGGGAACACTTGCTTCGGCTTTTTAGGGATGCCGAAGCCAAAACCGAAGCTTGTCTTTTCCCCGGGGAGGCAGAGCCGGAAATGGCTGCGTTTATCGCTGACGTGCGCCGCCATCCGGAGGAACGAGAATATGTCGGCCAAATCTTCAGAAACGCTATGGATACACCCGGAATGCGTTGGGAGTTTCTGGCATTTTGCTTTCACAGCCTCAGGTGGCCGGAAATCAGGGACGAAGTGATTGCAAGGCTCGAAAGAGACCGTGATAACGTAAGGACACGGCCATTCTGGGCCGATTTGCGCGACTCGTTCGATGATGGTTGGGAGGACGCGGACCTTTTCCGGGAATTTTCAAATCCGCGAAATGCAGGATGAATACTTCGTTGGTCTACAAGTGCTGTCCTTTCAACCGGCTCCGTCGCGAGTCCGGGTTGAGGGTCCTTCGGACCCTCACCAGATACGGACGCGGTCTTCGGGCTTGAGGTAGTATTTGTCGCCCGGCTGGACCTTGAACTCGGTGTACCAGGCGTCGACATTGCGCATCGGACCGATGACGCGGAAGTCGTAGGGCGAGTGGACGTCGGCCACCAGGCGCATCTTCAGCGTGTCGTCGCGCACCTTGCCCTGCCATGATTGGGCATAGGAGATCAGCAGGCGCTGGTCGCCGTCGAAGCCGTCGATGACGGGCGGTGTCTTGCCGTGCTGCGACAGGTGGTAGGCGTCGAGCGCGATCAGGATGCCGCCGAGGTCGGCAATGTTTTCGCCGAGCGTCTGGTCGCCCTTGATGTGCAGGCCGGGCAGGGGCTCGAAGGCGTCGAACTGTTTGGCGTACTTGCTCGCTTCGGCGTCGAAGCGCTTGGAATCTTCGTCGGTCCACCACTCGGCCAGCTTGCCGTCGCCGTCGTAGTGGCGGCCTTCGTCGTCGAAGCCGTGGGTGATTTCGTGGCCGATGGTCGAGGCGCCAATGCCGCCGTAGTTGACGCCGTCATCGGCGTTCGGGTCGAAGAAGGGCGCCTGGAGCTCGGCGGCCGGCAGGACGATTTCGTTCTTCGACGGGTCGTAATAGGCGTTGACGGTCTGCGGCGTCATGTCCCATTCGAGCGGATCGACCGGCTTGTCGAGTTTGGCCAGTTCGCGGTTCCATTCGAAGCGGCTGGCGCGGTCGGCATTGCCGTAGAGGTCGGAGGCTACGACCTCCAGCTTCGAATAGTCACGCCATTTGTCGGGATAGCCGATCTTGGCGTTCATCTTGGCAAGCTTTTCCAGCGCCTTCTGCTTGGTGGCGTCGGACATCCAGGTCAGGTTCTGGATGCGCGCCTTTAGGGCGTCGCGGAAATAGCCGACGATTTCCTGCATCTTCGCCTTGGACTCGGGCGGGAAGTAGAGGGCGACATAGTCGCGGCCAAGCGCTTCGCCAAGGGAGTCCTCGACCATGCCTACGGCCCGCTTCCAGCGCGGGCGCTGCTCCTCGGCGCCGCGCAGGTCATGGCTCTTGAACTGCCATTGCGTATCGACGAAGCGCTTCGACAGGTAGGGCGCGGCCTGGTCGATCACGTGGTAGGCCTCCCAGGCCTTGATCGTGTCGAGCGGCGTGTCGGCGAAGACCTTGGCGATCCTGGGGAAGGCGGTGTTTTCGCCGACCACGGCCTTTTTCGCGCCGGACACGCCGGCGGCCTTGAAGTAGGCGTTCCAGTCGAAGCCGGGCGCCATCTTCGCGACGGCGGCGAGGGTCATGGGGTTGTAGGTCTTGATGGGGTCGCGGCGTTCGGCGCGCGTCCAGCTGACCTTGGCGATTTCGGTCTCGAAGGCGACGATTGCCTTGGCATGGGCGGCGGCGTCGGGATAGCCCGTCATGCGCAGCAGGCTTGCGACATAGGCCTCATAGCCCTTGAGTTTGTCGGCATAGGCCGGCGTGAGATAATAGTCGCGATCGGGCAGGCCCAGGCCCGATTGGCCGAGGTTCAGGACATTGATCCTGGGGTTCTTGGCGTCTGCGGCGATGTAGGCGCCGAAGATGGCCGACCCGAAGGCGCCGGACGTCTTGCCCATATAGGCGGCCATCTGGCTCTTGGTGGTGATGGCGCGGATGTCGGCGAGCGCCGGCGCCAGCGGGGCCGCGTCGCGCGCTTCGACCGTCTTTTCGTCCATCATGGAATTGTAGAGATCGGCGATCTTCCTGTCGTCGCCGGAGAGGCTTGTATGGGCCGCCAGATCCTCGACGATGGCCTTCGATCGCGCTTCGGACAGGTCTTCCAGGACTTCGTTGACGCCGTTCGACGTCTTGTCGGCGGGGATGACCATGGTGCGGTCGGCCGTGCCGTTGACATAGTCGAAGAAGTTGTCGCCCGGTTTGACCGCAGTATCCATGCCCTTGAGGTCGATGCCCCAGGTGCCGAAGCGCGGCGTGGCGAGACTCAGGTCGTTAAGCGGTGTCGCGCTGAAGGCGGGAAGGGCGGTCAGCATGGTGCAGCCGGCCAGAAGTGTCAGGAAACGCATATCGCTCAACCCCAGGAAATGATGCTCTCATAAAAAAGCCCTTCCGAACGGAAGGGCTTTTGAGTGCGTGCGGCCCAAGTAAGAAACCCCACCACCACATCTCACCGCTTCGCGGCTC
>CAKZJB010000153.1 GCA_936940865.1 uncultured Asticcacaulis sp.
ACCGGCGGGCGGGGGGAACGCACGCGCGCCAGCACGGGCTTCTGGGCGCCCGCCGCGACATCGAGGTCCGCCTCGTCGCCGAGCCAGTTCGTTTCCTTGAGCGACAGGGCGCCGGTCAGCAGCGCCTCGCGCGGACCGACGACGATCTCGCGCCGGTCGGCATCGATACGCACGACGAACAGGGGCTCGCCGACCGCGATGTTCAGGCCCCGGCGCTGGCCGATCGTATAGCCGGTAATGCCTTGGTGCCTGCCCAGAACGCGGCCGTCGACATGGCGGATATCGCCGGCCTCGCGGCCCTGCGGCCGCAGCTTGTCGATCAGCGTCGTATACTTGCCCTCGGGCACGAAGCAGATGTCCTGGCTGTCGGGCTTGGTGGCGATCTTCAGGCCCAGTTGCAGGGCAATGTGGCGCACCTGCGGCTTTGGGATGCCGGCCAGCGGGAAGCGCAGGAAATCGAGCTGTTCGCGCGTCGTGGCGAACAGGAAATAGCTCTGGTCGCGCGACGTGTCGGCCGCCCGGCGCAAACTGACGACGCTGCCGTCGTCGGAGCGTTCGACATAATGGCCGGTCGCCATGGCTTCGGCGCCCAGGTCGCGCGCCACGTCCAGCAGGTCCTTGAACTTGACCGTCTGGTTGCAGCGGATGCACGGCACCGGCGTTTCGCCGCGCAGATAGCTGTCGGCGAATTCCTCGATGACGGAATCGCGGAAGCGGCTTTCATAGTCGAGGACGTAGTGGGGGAGGCCGATCTTTTCGGCGGCCATGCGCGCGTCGTGGATGTCCTGGCCGGCGCAGCAAGCTCCCGTCTTCTTCAGGGCCGCGCCGTGGTCGTAAAGCTGGAGCGTGACGCCGATGACCTCATAGCCCGCCTGGTGCAGCAGCGCCGCGACCACGGTGGAATCGACGCCCCCCGACATGGCCGCGACAATGCGCGCCCCCTGCGGCAGCCCGACGGCGTTACGCGTGGCGGCTATGGCGGCGTCGAGGTCCGCATCGAGGATAAGGGGGAGTGGGCAGCTATCGTCCATGCCGCGCTAGATAGGACAATCCTGAGCAAATTGCTAGGTTTTGCTTGTCGCGCATCTTTATCCGAAAAGTGCGTCACGCTTTTCGGGATGCGCTAGGTTACTTCAGCAGGTTCAGCAGCGAGGTGTCCTTGAGGCTCGACAGGACCTGCGCGGAAGCCTGGACCGAGACCTGGGCGATCTGCAGGTCGGAATAGGCCTTGGCCATGTCGGCGTCGGTGCGGTCGCTGATCAGGCTGGTCAGGCTCGTCACCTGGCCTTGCAGCGAGGTCTGGGTGTTTTCGACGCGCTTCTGCATGGTGCCGTTGAGCGAGGTCTGCTCGACCAGGCCGTCATAGGCCTGGCTGAACTGGTTGGCCAGGTTGGTCAGGAACGCCTTCTGCGTGTCGTCCAGCTGGCTGCCGAACGGTGTGGCGGTCGCCTGTTGCTGGTACTGCTGGAACAGGGTCATCAACTGGGTCCCGAGGTCCGAGGCCAGCATGCCGGTCTGCAGGGTGGTGTGCACATCGATGCGCGACGACTTCTTGACGTCGCCATTCTGGAAAGCGCTGGATACCGATGTCAGATTGGCTAGGCCGGTCAGGGTCGAGACGGTAACCGGAGGGTTGTCGTCATTGCCGCCGCCGAACAGGTACTGACCATTATGCACGTAGTTGAGGCCGTCAAGCGACGACGAGAAGGCGCCCTGGATGGCGGTCGCCAGCGAAGAACCATCGCCCGAGGCCAGCGCGCTCATGATGGCGTCCTTGGCCTGCGAAGCCGCATCGCTGGTGCGTTCCAGCGCGATATTCTGGGCGTCGAGCCGGTCCGACACCGTCTTGTTGACGTCGATGAAGGCGTTGGTGTTGGACAGGGTCGCCTGGTACGAGGCGATGATTTCGGCCGAGCGGCCATAGCCCATCAGGTCGGTAGAGACCTTCTGGGTCGACACCTGTTCGTTGGCCTTCATCTGCCGGTCCTGGGCGGCCTGCAGGTTGTTGACCGCATTGCCCCAGATCTGTGTGGTCGATACGCGCATGGCTTACTCCTACACCATGTTCAGCAGGACATCGAACATGTCCTTGGCGGCCTGGACGAGGCGGCCCGACGCCGCATAGGCCTGCTGGTAGGTGGTCAGATTGACAAGTTCTTCGTCGAGATTGACGCCTTCGGTCGATGAGCGGCGGTTTTGTGCCTCGGTCAGCAAGGCGTCCGAACTTTGCTGGTCCGTCTTGGCGTTGGCGGCCAGGTTGCCGACCTGGCCGGCCAGGTCCGAGCCGTAACGGGTAAGTGTCGACGTGCCGCCGCTGTTAAGCCCCGAACGCGGGAAGGTGGTGCTCTTGCCGGCGACGTCCGACATGGCCTGGCCGCCGGAGCCGTCGCCGGCGACGAGCGCCGGCGTCGTGGTGTTGCTCAGGTTCACCGTCGCCAGCGACAGGTTGGCCGGATTGGCGTTGATCGTGCTGTTGACCGAAAGCCCGGAGGCCACGTTGCCCGGAGAGCCGGCCAGCCCGAAGAACTGCGTGAACGACACGCCGTAGCCATAGCGCGAACTGTTGTCGCTGCTGACGCCGACGCTGTTGGCCGGTGAGCCATAGCCGTTGAAGGTCAGGGCTCCGGTCGTCGAATCGAGGCTGAACTGGCCATAACGGCCAAGTCCCGTCGAAGTGTCGTTGAGCGCCGTCAGCACCGAGTTCATGTCGCCCGACGGGATCTGGACGCCGATGGTCGACAGGGTTCCGCCGTTGGCATTCTTCACGGCGAAGGTCACGGTGTCAGGCGTGCTGCCGGTCGAGAAGCCGGAGGTCGAGCTGAGCGTCAGGCCGGTCGAGGTATTGGTCGGAAGCTTGGATGAGACGATGTCGTTGAGGCCGAAGGTCTGTGAAAAGCCCTGGCCGAAGCGGTTCGACGGCGTCGTGGCGGAATCGGCGACGGCGACGCCCGTTGCGCCGCTGCCGGCGCTGAACGACATGACGCCGTTGGCGAAGCTCAAGGTCGCGGCGCCGCCGAAGGCGCTGGTGATGTCGCTGGCGAAGCTGGACGTCGAGAAGCTGCCGGTCGAGGCGCCGCTGTCGAGCGACCAGGTGCCGGTGGTAAAGTCCACCGCCATCTGGTGGACGATGTTGCCCGAAGCATCGACCGTCACCAGGTTGGTCGTGCCGGTCATGCCGTTCAGCATCTCGTCCTGGGTGGCGCTGGTGTTCTTGCCGGTCAGCGTGGCGGGCGCCGGAACGGCCGACGCCGCGTTGTGCGCCGCGTTCAGCTGCTCGGTGAAGCTTGCCATGAACTGGTTGAGCTGGTCGTTTACGGCTACAGACTGCCTGTCGCGGATATCGAGCAGGCCCTTGATCTCTCCCGACGCCAGGTTGTCGGACAGGTCGCGCTTTTCGCCGGCGGGTGTGGTGATCGTGATCGGGTTGAACACGGTCGTGGCGTTGACCGAGGCGGTCGGCGTGTAGGACAGGGTGGCGGCGCTGTCGCCCGCCAGCATCAGGCCGGAATTGGTCCGCACCGTGATGCCGCCGTTGTCGTTCTGCGTTACGCGTATGTCGATCAGCTTGGACAACTGATCGAGATATTGGGTCTGCTGGGTCTGCGACCCGGTGATGTCCTGCCCCTGGATCTTGGCCGCGGAGATGGTCGAGTTGAGCGTCGCAATGTTTTTCAGCAGGTCGTTGGCCGATTTGAGGTCGGTGTCGATGCGCGTATCGGCGTCGGCGCGGACCTGCTGGATCTTGTCCGAGATGCGCTGCCCCTCGGCCAGGAAGTCGTTGAGGTTCGAGATGACCTCCTGCCGGCCGGCGCTCGACGTCGGGCTTTCGGCGACCTGGGCCAGGGACGACATGACGCTGTTCATCTGGTTGAACAGGTTGTTGCTGTCGGTGATGTCGCCGAACTGGGTCTGGATCTGGTCCATCAGGTCGTAGGTGGCCTGCGCCGCCGAAGAGGCGGACTGGGCCTTGTAGGTCGCCTGTTCCAGGAACCGGTCGGCCGCCAGGCTGATGGGGCCCGAGGTCACGCCCGCACCCTGGCCGCCATAGACGACGGTCTGCTGGTTTGCGACCTTGCGGATGTAGCCCGGCGTGTTGACGTTGCTGATATTGTCGGAGGTGACCTTCAGTGCGTTTTGGGCCGTGGCCAGTCCCGACGTCGCGATGTTCATGATGCCGTTCAGCGACATGATGGGCTCCCGTACGCGGCGTCTGCGCGGCGGCAAAGCGGCAAAGCCTGCAGCTCGCCCGGCAGGTTTTGCCGGGTCTGCTCTGGCCTGAAATACAAAAATGCCTTATATTTCATAATGTTGCCATTTTCCGTTCGCGGAGGCGATACTTTTCGCTGTTAAGGTTTCAAGTCGCGTGCCAGACGCCGCGGCCTCTGTATGACTCGCGCGCGAGGGGCGGCGAATGGAGGCGGGGGATTGGGCCGGGCGGGGGCGCCTACCCGGCAAGTTTGACCGCAAAGGTCGCCAAGGCGGCAAATTTGACCGCCCATTCACCATATTAAAATCAATAAAATCAAATAGATAAATTCTGGCCCGGGCTTTGCTACACGAGGCCTTCATTGGGTTCGCGCAAAGAAGTTGCGTCGTCCGGCCGCCTGAACGCTCCGCCAAATGCGGGGAGGGAGGGCTTGAACGATCCGACTGTTTTGCTGCGTGAGTACCATGTCTCTCGACCTGTCCTTGCCAATCCCGTCCGGCCGCGCCACCCAGGGTGTCAGCGCGCCGAACGACGCGTCCGCGTCCCCGGGCGGGCAGGGAGCCGTGTCCGGCTTCGACGCGCTGATGGCGGCGCTGGGGCCCGTGGTGGTTTCGGAAACTCAAGTTTCCGGCGGCACAACCGATCCGATGGCGCCCCTTTCCGCGCCCCAGGCCGATACTCCGCCGGCGTCGCCGGCTCCAGTTCAGGCTGCGGCCGTGGTTGAGTCCCAGGCCCAGGCGGCGTCGCCGACCCTGCCGCAACTCGTCCAGGATCTTCAGGCCGCTCCGCCGGCCGACGCGGCCGCGCCGGACGCCGCACCGGTTGTCCTTCCGGTCAAGACCGGCCAGACAGTGGCCGCCGTCGTCGCGAATGCAGCCGATGTCCCGGACACGTCCGCCCCGGCTCTGGCCGATGCTCCCGCGCGCCAGCCCGCGCCGGTTCAACCCGAGCCGGTTCGGGCAGCGGCGGTTCAGGCGTCCATGGTCCCGGCGGCACCGCAGACTGACGCAAACACGCAGGTCGCGGCATCGGTTGCGGCGCCGAAGGCACGGTCTTCGTCACCCCAGCCCATCGTCACCACCGCGCGGGATAACGGGAGCAAGGACGACGATGCCGCTGATGCCGGCGCGCCTCCGGTCGATGCGACAGCCGCTCCGGCGGTGATTGCCGCCGTCGCCGCGTCGGTTCAGCCCCAGGTCCAGCCCTCCGCACAGCATCAGGTCCAGACGCAGGGGCAATCCGCGGCCCCCGTCCTGCCGAAGACGCAGACCGCCGCGAAGCCGGTGGTGTCTGCGTCGGTCACGCCCCTGTCGCAGCCAGTGGCCGCTCCGGCGCCCACCGCGTTCGACACCGATCCGGCCGCGGCTCCGGTCAAGGCGCCGGTCAAGGCCGCGACGGACGATACGAGCCCTTCGGCATCCGCGCCGGTCGCCAAGGCGACGAACGATGTTTCCGCTGCCGCGTTGGCCCAGCCGGCGCCGAAATCCGATGTCCTGGCTGGTACGCTCAAGACCATGCGCAAGGCCCTGACCGATGCAGCGCCTGCGGCCGATGCCGCGCCGGCGGCGCGTACCTCCGCCTCTTCCGGCTTCTCGCTGCAGCAGCCCCAGACCGAAATGGCGGGTTCCTATACGGCCGCGGGTGCCCAGACCGCAGGGATGACCGAAGGCGGTTCGAACCTGTCGCGCGTCGCGGTCGAAACCCTGTCGGCCATGGCGGTGCAGGTCAATCGCAAGCTCAGCGAGGGCAACACCAAATTCGCCGTCGAGCTTCACCCGGCCGATCTCGGCAAGGTCGAGGTCACGCTCAACATCGCCCGTGACGGCACGACCACCGCGCACCTGAAATTCGACACGCCGGTCACCGCCGCCGCCTTCCAGGCCCAGGAGGGCGAATTGCGCCACCAACTGGCACAGACGGGGCTCAATCTCGACCAGGGATCCCTGACCTTTTCGTCGCGCGATGACGGCAATGGTGGCGGCAACAGCTTCAGCCAGGCCTTCGCCCAGTCCCAGCAGCAGGATCAGTCGTCGCAGAACCGCCAGTCCCAGGCGCGTGCCTTCCAGAATGCCGCGGCCATGGCCGCCGACGCCGATACATCCGTCGCCTCCGCCGTCGATGCGGGCCTTTTGGCCCTGCGCGCCGGGGCGTCTTCCACTCTTGCCCTCAATCTCATCGTCTAGGACCGCATCATGACGAGCGTGACAAGCAGCACCGCCACTACCGGCACCGGCTCGACCGGCAGCACCGGCGGCAACGGCATTACCGCCGACTACAACACCTTCCTGAACCTGCTGACCGCGCAGATCCAGAACCAGGATCCGCTGTCGCCAATGGACACGACCCAGTGGACCCAGCAACTGGTGCAGTATTCCCAGGTCGAACAGGCGCTGAAGACCAATGGTTATCTGGCGACCATCGCCGCCAACTCGGGCAACACCATGTCGAATGCCGTGTCCTATATCGGCAAGACGGTGCAGACCAGCGACTCCACGGCCACGCTCAACAACGGTTCGGCCAACTGGAATTACCACGTGGCCGACGATGCGGCGTCGGTTACGCTGAAGGTCACCGACTCCAAGGGCAACGTCCTTTATACCGAGACCAGTTCGGACGTGAGCTCGGGCGATCACAGCTTCAACTGGGACGGCAAGACCAGCGCCGGCAAGACCGAAACCAGCGGCGATTACACGCTGACGGTCACCGCCAAGGATTCCAATGGCAATGCCGTAACGACCACCAGCGGCGTCACCGGTACTGTCAACTCCGCTTCGACCGCCAGCGACGGCACGGTCCAGATCGATGTCAGCGGCACCACGGTGCCGCTGTCCAAAGTCACCAAGGTCTCCTGAATCCAACCCACGAGCGCAATCCGAAAAGTGTTCGCGGTTTTCGGAAAAATTGCGCGACCAACACCAACCTAGTTTGCAAGACCCTCCCAGAAAAGGATTTGCACAATGAGTCTGAACAGTTCCATGCAGGTCGGCGTCAGCGCCATGAAGGCGACGTCGACGGCCTTGACCGGCATTTCGAACAATATCGCCAACATGAACACGACGGGCTACAAGGCGACGTCGACCAGCTTTTCGGACCTGATCAGCGGTAATGCGACCGGAACGATCAACGGCCAGGGCGTCGTGTCCAAGATCATCCAGAATGTTTCGTCGATGGGCGATCTGTCGACGACTACCTCGCAATACAACCTCGCGGTCAACGGCCAGGGCATGTTCGTGGTATCGGACTCGTCTAACGCGCTCAGCACCAACAGTACCGTGCTCTATACCCGCGACGGTTCGTTCAGCACCGACACCAACGGATACCTGGTCAACACCTCGGGCTACTATCTCGAAGGCTGGGTTGCCGATTCCGCGGGCAACATCAACCAGACCTCCAGCACCAACGGCCTGCAGGCCATCAACGTCAAGAACATCTCGAATGCGGCGACCGCGACAACCACGGTCGTGCTGAAGGGCAATCTCGATTCCGACACCGCGGTGTCGACGGCCGCCAGCACGCCGACCTACAACGCGACCTCGGCCACCCAGTCGATGTCGGCCTATTCCGCTACGACCGGCGTCGGCACCCAGCCCGACACCACCATGACCATGACGATCTCGGACGGCCTGGGCGGCCAGCACACGGTCACGCTCTCTCTGCTCAAGAAGGGCCTGAACGCTACGACCGGCGAAACCGAGTGGAACTATGAGGTGTCGTCGCCGGACGTGGTCGATGCCAATGGCACCGGCCAGATTTCCTACGGCACCCTGTCCTTTACTTCGTCGGGCGCACTCGATACGGCCAATTCGACGACGGCGGGGGGCGCGTTCAGCGACGCCCTGACGATCAATTCCAGCACGTCCGGCACGACGCCGCACTGGGGGACTTCGACCGCCTTGCCGACCCAGGCGTTCAACCTGGGTATTACGGCCGGCACCAGCACGCTTACGTCGACCGCCGCGGACACGGCCTATACGGCCAAGGCCGACGGCACCGAGTTCGGTACGCTCACCAGCGTTACGGTCGGCAAGGATGGCGTAGTTACCGCCATCTACGACAATGGCGACACCAAGGCGATTGCCAAGGTTGCGCTTGCGACCTTCAACAATGCCAACGGCCTGATCGCCGTGTCTGGCAACACCTACAAGCAGAGCACGTCTTCGGGCAGCTATGCCCTGTCGCAGCCGGGCTCGAACGGGGTGGGCACGCTGGAAAGCTCGACGCTGGAAAATTCGACCGTCGACCTCAGCGAGGAATTCACCCACCTGATCACGACGCAGCGCGCCTATTCGGCGGCGTCGAAGATCATCACGACCGCCGACCAGATGATGCAAGAGCTGTTAACCATCAAGCAATAGCCGACGGGCTAAAGATGGCGTGATACTTTAAAAGTACTTCGCGCCATCATTTAAATCATTAATGCGCGTTAATTCAAAAGTGGCGTTGCCTCCGGAGTCAATCGAAGTTTAACCAATCGTCAAAGTTGCGTTAGGGGTCTGTTTACTACGACCTTTAAGCGGATTTTAGACTGAACGGGTTATAGTCGCTTCATTGGTGATGGTAATAAAGGCAAAATGCCATGCTTCAAGAACAGCGTCGCGACAGTAAGGGCGAAAAGTACGTGATCGGTCCGACCGGTGCGAAATTGACATTGAACGACCTGCCGCCTCCGGGGACGGAGCGCTGGGTGATCCGCCGCAAGGCGGAAGTGGTCGCCGCCGTGCGCGGCGGACTCCTGACTTTCGACGAGGCGTGCGAACGCTACAACATCACGTCGGAGGAATTCATCAGCTGGCAGAAGGCGATCGAGAACCATGGCATGGCCGGTCTGCGGACTACGCGCATCCAGCAGTATCGCTAACGTCTTTAGGGACGCGCGAAGTCTGCGTGTCCGGACTTTTCCGAATTTTCTTTAACGGGGGCGCAGTCTGTTTTGCGCGTCCGTTAAAGGCGTTGGCTTTTTTGCTTTGCGCTCAACTCGCTCCGCTCGTCTGGCGCCGCGCGGGCTGCGCGCCTCAGCGGCGCTAGTCGCTCCGCTCCAATGGTACCGCGCGGTACGCCGAACTGATCTTCACGTCCGTGAGAACGCCACGGCCCGGGAATACCTTAAGCTTCGGTTAAAAAGTGCCGATATTTGAGCCGCTTGGCTGCGGCCATGAATCCGAAAATTCCGTTCACGTCCGCATGAAAATTAAACCCGCGTTAACCCACCACTGGGAAATTACTGCCTAGTGAGTGGCGAGGACCAACCTCGCCGCCGGTGTTGATGGGCGGACGAAACGTGGGTTCATTCTTTTCGGGATTGCAGAAGTTCGGTCTCGGACGTTTGATGACCATCCTGGGCGTGGCCGCGGGTGTCGCGGGGGTGCTGGGGGCGGTCTTTTTGCATCTCGGCGCGCAGCCCCAGGCCCTGCTGTTCTCCAATCTCGACCTCAAGGAAGCCGGGCAGATCACCCAGGCGCTCGACCAGGCCAATATCAAGTATGAATCGCGCGGCGACGGCTCGACCATCATGGTCAATCGTGACGAGGTCGCCAAGGCGCGCATGATGCTGGCCGGCAAGGGCCTGCCGACGCAAGGCTCGGTCGGCTACGAAATCTTCGACAACGCCCCGGCGCTCGGCCAGACCGAATTCGTCCAGAACCTCAACAACCAGCGCGCCCTCGAAGGCGAACTGGCGCGGACCATAAGATCCATTCGCGGCATCGATTCGGCGCGCGTCCTGCTGGTCATGCCCAAGCGCGAACTGTTCCAGGACGAGGCGCAGCAGCCGACGGCCTCGGTCGTGCTCGGCATCTCCGGCAACGATCTCAATGGGGACCAGGTACGCGCCATCCGCAACCTGGTCGCTTCGGCCGTGCCGAACCTCAAGCCGGAAAAGGTCACCGTGGTCGACAGCCGAAACCATCTGCTGGCCGCCGGCGACGAAACCGATGCGGCCCTGGGGGTAGGCGCCGCCCAGCACAAGAACGAGGTCGAGGAAAACCTTCGCAAGCGCGTCAAGGAGATCGTCGAAGGCGTCGTCGGCCCGGGCGCGGCGCGCGTCACCGTCACGGCCGACGTCGATCAGACCGCCACCACCCAGGAAAAGGTCCAGTACGATCCGGACGGCCAGGTCGTGCGCTCGACCCAGACCTCGGAGAGCAACGAAAAGTCGACCTCCCCGGACTCGAACGGGGTGACCACGGCGTCTGCGAACATTCCGAACGGCAACCCCTCGGCGCCGGGCGCTTCGACCTCGGGAAATTCGTCGGGCACGACGACCGAAACGACCAATTACGAAATCTCGACCACCAAGACGACGACGGTCACCCAGCCGGGCGAGGTCAAGAAGCTGGCCGTGTCGGTCGCCGTCGACGACGCCGTCACCCCGTCCAAGGATGGCAAGACGCCCGATACCTACGCCAAGCGCTCGGCCGACGACATGCAGAAGATCGATGCCCTGGTGAAGGCGGCCATCGGCTACGACCAGGCGCGCGGCGACCAGGTCCAGGTCATCAATGTCCGCTTCAACCACAATGTCGGCGACACGGTCGGTGGTGTCGCGTCCAAGGCGCCGCTGATGGATTTCGACAAGAACGACATCATGCGCGGCGCGGAAATCGCCGTGCTGCTGGTCGTGGCGCTCCTGACCCTGTTCATGGTTGCCCGGCCGCTGATGAAGTTC
>CAKZJB010000154.1 GCA_936940865.1 uncultured Asticcacaulis sp.
CTTTCTCAGATTCTCAACCCCGATGCACCCCACATCTGTGAGATATGCGGGTTAGAGCGCATCCCGAAAGGGACGGCACACCTTATAGGATTGCGCTTAAAAAAAACGCCCGTCCGGTATCCAGACGGGCGCCTTGAATTATCCCCAAAACCGGAATGCGCTCCCGTTTGACGTCGTGGCGCCTGCCTTACTTCGTGGCTTCGAACAGGAAGTTGAACGGCCCGAGGTAGCCCGTTTCCGCCGCCCAGAAGGTCACTGCCTGCGCGGCTTTCATGCCGGTATTGCGCATGCGGTCCAGGAAATCCCAGCCCAAAGCCCAGTAGACGCCGCCGTCGGTATCGTGCCGCGAGCTGTGTGGTTCGAAATAGTGGAAGTTGGCACTGAAGACGATGCGGCCCTTGTCGGCCAGCATCTTTCGCAGTTGCGTCAGGGCAGGATTCAGCTCGAGCTGTCCCTGGATCTTGTTGACGACGAGGATCGTGTCGAAGGTGTTGCCGCCGGCCGCCAGCTTGGGCAGGTCCGCGATGTCGCCGCGCGTCAGGGACGTGCATCGCCCGGCAATGACGTTCGACAGGATTTCGGTGTCCGAGAAGTAGAGGCAGTGGCCTAACTGGCCGCGCCGGACATACAGCGCGTAATGCGCCGTGGCGCGGTCGGCGTACGGCACGCCCCGTCCGCAGATCTGGCTTGCCCGCCAGTCCGGAACGACGCGCCCGTCATCCAGTTTTGCGCCGCCGGCGATCGGCGACGTGAAGGTCGTGCGCTCGAGCGTGAGCGGACAGATGCCCTGCACTGTCACGTCCGTTTTGGAGGCCAGGTTCTGGTCGTACTGGTAGCGGTAGTCGAGCAGGCTGGCATGTGACGCCCTGTAATCCTCGAACTGGTCCCGGTTGGAGAGGATCAATCCCGGAAAAGGGTATTGTAACGAATGAAACATTCATCGGTCTTTCGTTTTGGCGGGTCCGGCGCAAACGCCCCCGAAGCGTTCCGGACAATGCTAACGCAGGGGGTCTAGGAGGTACTGATCGCTTCCTGCAGCAAGACCACGCACGCGTCGAAGCCGTGATGCTCGACAATGTAGTCCTTGGCATTCCGCGCATGGACGTTCCACTGACCCTCGTCGCTTTTGTAGAGACGGTGAGCCTGCGAAACGATTTCGTCGGTCGTGTTGGCCATGAAGACGGACTTGCCGTCCTGCAGCGGCAGGCCTTCGGCTGCGATGTCGGTGGCGACGACGGGTACGCCGTGCGCCAATGACGACAGCACCTTGCCCTTGGCGCCTGCGCCGTAGCGCAGGGCCGCCAGGAAGAGGCGGGTCCGGGCGAACCACGGCGCCAGGTCTTCCACCAGGCCCGTGACGATGATGCGGTCGCTGGCCTTGTCCTGGATCGACTTGGGCGGATTGGCGCCGACCAGCAGCAGGCGCGCCTCGGGCAGCGCCTTGGCCAGACGGGGCCAGATCTCGTCGATCAGCCAGTGCGCCGCATCGACGTTCGGCGGGTGACCGTAACCGCCCAGGAACATCATGTCGCGCCGGCCGTCGTACGCCGCCGGAGTGTCGACGACCTTTTCGATCAGCGGCATGACGATCACGCGGGCGCCCGGCACTTCCTTTTGCAGGATTTCGCGTTCGACCGTGGAGTGGACGATGGTGACATCGAAACTGCGTGTGATGTGCAGTTCCTTTTCCTTCATCGCCTCGGCCGCGTTCAGCAGTTCTGGCTGGTTTTCGACCGCCGCCTGGCGCTGCATGCGCAGATAGTGAAGGTCCGAGTTCTGGTAGATGATCCTGGCGTGCGGCGTATGCGTGCGCAGCAGATCCAGCAGTTTGTTGGCGACATTGGCGCGGATGACGTGGACGATGTCGAACGTCGCGCCGTAGCGGCGCAGCAGCTTCTGCATCGACAGCTCGAACGGCGCGTAGAAGCACTGCACGCCGGTCGCCTGCATGGCGCGCACCTCGGACTCCTGGAACAGGAAGTTGTCCTCGGGCACGAAGCTGACCTGGTAGCCGATCTTCTGGTAGTAGCGAAACAGATTGATGATCGACACCGAACCGGCGTCCTTCAGCGGCGTGGGGTTGCAGGCGTCGACGACCAGGACGCGCTTCTGGACGTTGCGGTCGCGTTCCAGCCAAGGCTCGACTGCGTTGTCGCGGTGGTCCACCAGGGTGGCCTGCCAGCGCTCGAACAGCTTCTTCATGTTGGTGACCTGGTAGGCCTTCACGCCCTGCGACGTGTCCGTACCCGATGTCTTGCCCTCATAGTGGATGATTCGCGACAGTGGCTGGAACCAGGTCTCGTAACCTGCCGCGCGCAGGCGGAAGCACAGATCGACGTCTTCGCAATAGGCTGGACGGTACAGGGGGTCGAAGCCCTGCATCTCGCGCCACAACGTCGTCGGTACGGCGATCGAGCAGCCGGAGACATAATCGACCTGGCGCGCGTAGCAGTAGCGCGGGCGGTTCGGATCGTCGTTGCGGCCGTAGTTCCATCCGGAGCCGTCCTTCCATATGATGCCGCCGGCTTCCTGCAGCGAACCGTCGGCGTAGAACAGCTTGGAGCCGACCATGCCCGCCTTGGGGAACAGGGTGAACGAATCGATCATCCAGTCCAGCCAGCCCTCCACGACGCGTGTGTCGTTGTTCAGCATGACCATGAAGCGACCGCGCCCGTGTTCGGCGGTGCGATTGCAGTTGTCGATGAAGCCGCCGTTGACCGCGTGGCGGACGTGGCGGATGCGCTCGACCTTTGGCAGCCATTCGCCGCTGGTGTCGGGCGAGCAGTCGTCGCCGATCAGGATTTCGAAGCTGTAGTCCGAGGCGTGCTGCAGCAGCGAGTGGATGCAGTTGAGCGTATAGTTGAGCTGGCCGTAGACCGGGATGACGATCGATACGTCGACCGGCGCGTTGTCGGACCGCACGATTTCGGCCTTCGGCGTCATACCATTGAGATGGGCGACCGCGCCAGCATAGTCGGGTGTGGTGCCCAGGAGGCCGAACTGCGCCATAAAGTCGTCGCCGCGCTTGCCTTCGACCGGGATTTCGTCCTCGGGACGGATGTCGTAGAGGCCTAATGCGGCGCGGTTGGCGTCCGGCGTCTTGCGCATGATCCAGTTGAACGTGTTGCGCTCTTCCGGCTCTTCCGGCGTCTCGGCCGGCGGCATGGCCGGCGAATCTTTGGCCTGGTAAATGCGGACGATCGAATCGCCCATTGCCGTCGTCGGCGCCGCGGCCGAGTTCAGCGCGATGCGGTGCTCGCCTGCACCGAAGCGGAGATAGTGGCTATACGGCTCGATGCCGCTGGCCGCGACGTCGTCATAGTGTTCGATATATTTGGCGGTGTTGAAGCGCGGCGACGGATCGAGGCGGCGGCGGAAGCCTTCGGTTACGTAATGGCGCAGGAGTTCGGCCGGCGACAGGTGGCGCGCGCCCAGTTGCTCGCGATAGAAGCCCGAGTCGAAGGCGGCCGCCTTGCGGATGGCGGAATAGGCGTGAAAATCTTTCACCGCCTGCAGCGGGCCGGCCTTCAGGATGCGGCGCATCAGCCAGGTCATGTCGGCCAGGGTGTCCGTTTCGATCGGCTCGGCCGCAGGCTGGAAGGCGGCGGCGGCGACATTGGCAGCATATTGTTGCTGTGCAATAAGGCTATGGTTCAGGACGATGACATGACGGCTCAGCTGACTGATCCGGTCGGAGAGGCGCAGCTTCTCGGCCTTCAGCTCGTCTGTCAGGGCAGTGACCGCCTGCTGCAACTGGGCGTTGATTCGTTCGAGCTCGGCCTGGCGGGCAGACGATTCTGCCCTGGGTGCGGCTTCAACGACGGCGGGAGCCTCGACAGGCAGGGATTCGACAGACTGGGATTCGGCAGGCACGGCCTCGACCAAAGGGGCCTTTGCCCTGGTCTTCGCGGTTCTGGCGCCAGCGCGCGCGGAGCTGGCCGCAGGAGGCGTCTTTCCGGCTTCGGCGGCTGCAATGGCTTCGGGGGGGGCAGATGTTTTTCGGCTTCTGCTCGTTGTTTTCGCCATACTCTGGTGTCTCCAAACCTGACGCGGATTTCTGATCGGGGGCGATGTCCCCCTCCGGTTGCAGGGCGCGCGCAATTGTGCAATGCCAGATCGCCCCTTCCATGTCGATAGCGGCGCGAACACTTTTAGTGTCCGCGTTCGTAAGTTTCGATTTGGGATTTTCCGAACGTGTCGCCCTCGACACATAGTGAACTTTTGCTTTTAACCGTGTCAACAAGGTCGCAGCGAGAAGGTCTATCTGTGGCTTTTGCGCATGCACACAACAGGGGCTTGTGAGGGCGAATCTTCTGCTATAGAAGCGGCGCACCGCACACCGGGCGTGTGGCGGCCTTTCTCTTGAAACACCGGGGTTTGAGACATATGAAGACGGCGATTATCACCGGCATTGGCGGCCAGGACGGCGCCTACCTGGCCGAACTGCTTCTCGGCAAGGGATATCGCGTCTACGGCACCTATCGCCGCACCAGTTCGGTTAATTTCTGGCGGATCGAGGAGCTTGGCGTCGACAAACATCCGAATCTTCACCTGGTCGAGCACGACCTGACCGACCTGTCGTCGAGCATCCGCCTGATGCAGAGCGTCGGCGTCAGCGAGATCTACAACCTGGCGGCCCAGAGTTTCGTCGGCGTCTCGTTCGACCAGCCGATCACCACGGCCGAAATCACCGGCATCGGTCCGGTGAACCTCTTGGAAGCGATCCGAATCGTCAATCCGGCGATCCGCTTCTACCAGGCTTCGACGTCGGAAATGTTCGGCCTGGTCCAGGCGGTGCCGCAGTCGGAATCCACGCCATTCTATCCGCGCAGCCCCTATGGCGTCGCCAAGCTTTACGCCCATTGGATGACGGTCAACTACCGCGAAAGCTACGGCATCTTCGGGTCCAGCGGCATCCTGTTCAACCACGAATCACCCCTGCGCGGCCGCGAATTTGTGACGCGCAAGATCACTGACGCCATGGCCAAGATCAAGCTGGGCCTGCTCGACGTCCTAGAACTGGGCAATCTCGATGCGCGCCGCGACTGGGGCTTCGCCAAGGAATATGTCGAAGGCATGTGGCGCATGCTGCAGGCCGACGAACCGGACACCTTCGTGCTGGCGACCAACCGCACCGAAACCGTGCGCGACTTCGTCGCCCTTGCGGCCAAGGCAGCGGGTTACCACCTTGAATTCAAAGGGCAGGGCGCCGAAGAGACCGGCATCGACACGGCCACGGGCAAGACCCTGGTCCGCGTCAATCCGCGCTTCTACCGCCCGGCCGAAGTCGATCTTTTGATCGGCGATGCGTCGAAGGCGAAGGAAAAGCTGGGCTGGGAACCCCAAACGTCGCTCGAGGACCTGTGCGCCATGATGGTGGCTGCGGACCTTAGGCGCAACGAACGCGGCGCGTCGTTCTGACGGACGACGCCTAATGTAGTAAGGGTAGTATCGTGTCAAAAAAGGTTCTGGTCACCGGCGTCAGCGGCTTTGCGGGGGCATACCTCACGCCGGAATTGTCCTCTGCCGGATACGCCATTCATGGCGTGATCAACCGGCAGGACGTCGAGCTCGCCGGCTTGGCGAGCGGCCATGTTGCCGACCTGCGCGATCTCGAGGCTGTGCGCGCCGTAGTGCGCGCGATCCGGCCGAGCCACGTTGTCCACCTGGCCGCCATCTCGTTCGTCGGCCACGGCGACGTCGGCGAAATCTACGCGACCAACGTCGTCGGCACGCGCAACCTGCTGCAAGCTTTAAGCGAACTCGACACCCTGCCCCAAACCGTGCTGTTGACCAGTTCGGCCAATATCTACGGCAATTCCGACAAGGGTGTACTGAGCGAGGCGGAACCCGCCAACCCCGCCAATGACTACGCTGTTAGCAAGATCGCCATGGAGTACATGGCCCGCCAGTTCATGGAGCGGATGAAGATCGTCATCGCGCGCCCGTTCAACTATACGGGCGCAGGGCAGGCAGCCAACTTCCTGGTGCCGAAGATCGTCAACCACTTCCGCGACCGCGCGCCGGTCATCGAGCTCGGTAATATCGACGTGTCGCGCGATTTTTCTGACGTGCGCACCGTCGTCCGTTACCTGCGCGCCCTGCTGGAAACACCGAACGCCGCCGGGCAGGTGTACAATCTGTGCAGCGGAAAGCCCTACAGCCTCGACTACATTGTCGAGACGTGTCGGCGGCTGTCGGGCCACGACCTGGAGGTCCGCGTCAATCCGGCCTTCGTGCGCGCCAACGAGGTCAAAACGTTGGTCGGCGATCCATCGAAGATTCATGCCGAAGTTGGGCGTTTCCCCGAATACTCGCTCGAGGAAACGCTGGCCTGGATGCTGAAGGCCTGAGCCCTCAGGTCTCGCCGAGCGCTATGACTTTTGGTTGAAGCGAGCTTCCTGTAACGAGTCGTCCGTGAAGAACCGGGTTTAAGTGGCCTCAGGGACTGACGCAGCGGTGAT
>CAKZJB010000155.1 GCA_936940865.1 uncultured Asticcacaulis sp.
CCGGGAGACATAGATACCGACCCGAATATCGACATCTTTCCGCCCGACAGCTGGCAATATGTGCTTTACGGCATGGGCTGGAAGACGGACCTGTCTGAGCGGGCCGACACCCTGCGCTTCTATCGCGAGGCGGCACAGGAATTTGCCGATATCCGGCAACAGGCCGGCAATGCCTGCCGCATCCTGCCCAGCAACCGTGAACTGATCGAGCAGGTCAAGGCGCAAGGTTTCAGGCCGGCCGCTGCCACAGGCGCGCAGCGGTAGAGGCGGGCCGCCGGCCGGGGCAGGATTTTCATCGCGTCATCAGTATCACGATTTGGGAAATTCACCCTCCGCTTGCTTGCCAACTCAATGATCGTATCATAATACAAAATAAAATAAGAAAGGCTTCGGGCGAGGGCCACCGGTCCTCGCTCCGTTCAAACAGGAGTTACAGATGAAGGTGAAACCATTGGCGGTAGCGTCAGGGTTGGTGCTGGCGTTGGCCGCGAGCGGATTGTCGGCTTGCGGCGGTGGCGGAGGCGGCGGTTCCTCCGGCGGCACCTCCAGTTCGTCTTCGTCCTCAACCACTCCGGCTGCGGCGCCGGTTTTCACGTCTGGTCTCAGTGCCACGGTCAGTGACGGCGCGACGGGCACTGTCTATACGGCACAGGCGACCGTTGCCGCTGGACGGACCGCGACCTACAGCCTGAGCGGCACGGACGCGGCCAAATTCAATATCGACGCCAGCAGCGGCGCCGTGTCTTTCAAATCGGCGCCTTCCTATAGTTCTCCCGGCGATGCCGACGGCGACAACGAATATCTGGTCACCGTTTCAGTCAGCGACGGCAGCCAGTCGGTGTCTATAAATGTATCCATCAAGGTAACGCAGTCGATCGCTTCGCGTCCTTATACCTGGACCAATGCCACCTGGGGCGGGGGCGGCTATGTTACCGGCATCCTGTATCACCCGTCGGTATCGGGTCTCGCCTATGTCCGCACCGACGTGGGCGGTGTCTACCGCCGCGACAGCGCAAGTTCGGCATGGGTCCCGCTTAACGACGACATCGGCCGCGACGACTCGCAGTTAACCGGCGTCTTGTCGATGGCGGTCGATCCGAACAACAGCCAGCAGCTCTACCTCGCCGTCGGCCAGTATCTGCCGTCGTGGGGACGGACGGCTGCCATTCTCCGTTCGAGCGATCGCGGCGCCACCTGGTCCCGCATCGAACTGCCCATTCGCCTCGGCGGCAACTCGGACGGCCGCGGCACGGGAGAGCGGCTGCAGGTCGACCCGAACAAGGGCTCAGTCCTGTTCCTCGGTACGAACCAGGACGGGCTCTACAAATCGACCGACTCCGGCGCTACCTGGGCAAAGGTATCGGCCTTCGCCCCGACCGGTACGACTTTTGTACTGTTCGACAAGTCGACCGGCACCCTGGGTTCGGCCACCCAGACCATCTATGTCGGCGTCGCAACGACGTCCGGCAGCAGCCTTTACCGCTCGACCGACGGCGGGGCCTCCTGGTCGGCCGTTCCGGGGCAGCCCTCGGGCCTGATGCCCGTGCAAGGCGCCTTCGACGCCAACGGTCACCTCTATCTCACCTACGCCAATGCGCTCGGCCCCAACGGCATTACCAATGGCGCGGTCTATAAGTTGACCACGGCCACAGACAGCTGGGCCAACGTCACGCCGGATGCGCCGGCCGGCTCGGTATCGTTCGGCTATTCCGGCCTCAGCGTCGATGCCCAGCATCCGAACACGGTCGTCGTTTCGACGATCGATCGCTGGAGCACGGGGGACGACATCTATCGTTCGACCGATGGCGGTGCCAGTTGGACGGCGCTCAATGCCAAAAGCACGCACACGGCGCCCAACAATCCGTGGGTCCTGGCCTACGCCAACGGCTCCCTCAGCGGCAAGATGGGCCATTGGATTACCGATGTCGACATCGATCCGTTCGACTCTGACAGCGTCATCTACAATACCGGCTACGGCATCTGGGAGAGCCATAACCTTTCCGCCGGAACTGTCAGTTGGGCCTTTGACGACAAGGGGATCGAAGAAACGGTCGTTACCGACGTCATGTCGCCGACGGCCGGAGCCCACCTGTTGATGACGCAGGGGGATGTGGCGGGCGCGCGGTATACGACCCTGTCGTCTACCGATACCTCAGGCTACTTCACGGATCCGAACGTCACCGGACAAAGCGTCGATGCTGCCGAACTGCTGCCGACCAAGATCGTCAGGACTTCGGAAGCGTCCTTCGGCGGTTACCTTTCGCTCGACAACGGCGTGACCTGGTCGCATCTGTCCGGCAGTCCGGTTTCCAGCGGCAACAGCACCGGCAAGATCGCCATTACCGCCGCTGGCACCTCGATGGTCTGGGTGCCGCAGAATCAGGGGGCCTATTATTCCACGACGGGCACCTCATGGACCGCGGCCACGGGCTATCCCGTCGTGTCCGGCCAGTATTTTGCACCGGTGGCCGACCGGGCAGTCGACGGATATGTCTATACCTACGACTTCACGACGGGGGCGGTGTACGAGAGCAGTAACGGCGGCCAGAGCTTTGCCGCCGTGGTGACTGGCCTGCCGACCTGGAAGGGCTCCAGCCTGCTGTCGATGCCGGGGACGAAACGCCGCGACCTATGGATCG
Organism: uncultured Asticcacaulis sp.; assembly: GCA_936940865.1. Lineage (GTDB taxonomy): Bacteria > Pseudomonadota > Alphaproteobacteria > Caulobacterales > Caulobacteraceae > Asticcacaulis. The sequence goes on from CAKZJB010000155.1 coordinate 2,640, forward strand.
GCACGACCGACGGCCTCTACCATATCGATGGAGCCAGTGCGTCAGCGGTCAAGCTGACTACGGTCCAGGAGGTCTATCTGGTGTCCTACGGCGCGCCGGCACCGGGGCAAAGCTACTATGCGCTGTACATCTGGGGCAAGATCGGCGGCACTGTCGGCCTCTATCGTTCCGATGACAAGGGCGCGACCTGGACCCAGATCAACGATGCCGCGCACCAGTTCGGCTGGATCAACGACCTCAGCGGGGACCCGCGCGTCTACGGCCGCGTATACCTTGCCACCGGCGGCCGCGGCGTCATTGTGGGTAATCGGTAGGGCCGAACAGCATACCGCGCCCGGCGTGGCAGAGGGAGCGGGGATCGGACTTGTCCGGTCCCCTTTTTCTTCGTTTCGAAAACGGTGCCGAGTTCCGAAGCGGAACCGGAATAAATCGAGGGGAACGCGGCGCATCGCCGTCGCGAGTGCGTCACTTATAGATATTGCACGCTGCAGCGTCCGGCCACGCGGGCGGGCACCTTTCGTCATATGTTGAGCTTTGAGATTTATCATGCGCACATCCGCCCGCCTGTTTTCCGTGACGACGTTGATGGTCATGGCGCTGGCGCTTGGATTTCCGGCGAAGGCTGCGGAGCCCGCGCTTGCCGTAAAATCGCCCGACGGCCGTAACAGCATTGCCCTGTCGCTTGACGGCCAGTCTCTGACCTACCGGGTCTGGCGTGACGGACGGAACCTGATCTCTGCATCCCCGCTCAGCCTTGATCTCGACTCGGAAAGGCTGGACGGCGAGCATTTGACTCTTGCGGGCCTACGATGGCGGAGTGGTGCTGCGTTACATGCTGCCGCCTTTTGGCACCGGATTCCGGATACAGTCGGAGGGCACCGAATTTCGATTTGCCAGGGCCTATGACTGCTTCGGTCTCAACCTCGGGACCTTTGGCAATAGCCATGAGGGGGAGTTCGATCCGGTAAATTCCGGCAAGATCCGGCCGTTCCACCTCTTTGACGCCCCGCTTGTATGCAAGACGGGCACCGGTAGCGAAACCATCGCGCTGGCCGAGGCCGACAAGCAAGATTATGCCGGCGCCTATTTTTCGGGCTTCTTGGATGGAGCGCCGGGGGTAGGCATAAGACTGTCGCCCCGGCATGATGGCCGCCCGGACAACGCCCCGGCGCCCCCGCCCGTGATTGTCGCCCAGCCGGCAGGACCGTTTGCGACGCCTTGGCGGGTCATCATGACCGGAGATACACCGGGGACGCTGGTTGAATCGAGCCTTATCCCGGTGCTGGCACGTCCAGGCGCGCTCAAGGATACCGCCTGGATCCGGCCCGGCAAGGGGCCTGGGACTGGTGGAACGGATGGGCGGTGGATGTTCCAAATCCAGGTGTCAACACCGCCACGTACAAGGCCTATATCGATTTCGCTACTGCGATGAAGCTCGACTACATTATGATCGACGAGGGCTGGTATACGAAGTCGGACTCGCAGTATGGCCCGTCGGATGTGACAAGACCAGTTGCGGATTTGGACATGGCCGAGATTGTCGGGTACGCAAGGTCCCATGGGATTGGCATCTGGGTCTGGGGCCATTGGCGCCACCTCGAGCGCCAGATGGATGATGCGCTCTCGACATATCAGCGGTGGGGCCTGAAAGGCATCAAGGTCGATTTCATGGATCGAAACGACCAGGACATGGTTGCGTTTTATCATAGCGTCCTGTCGAAGGCCGCGGAGCATCACCTTATGGTCGACCTCCATGGAGCCTATCCGCCGGACGGCCTGATGCGGACCTATCCGAATTTCGTGACCCAGGAAGGCGTTCTTGGCGCCGAATACAACAAGGTCAGCACAAGGGTTACGGCTACGCACAACGTCACCTTGCCGTTCACCCGGATGATTTTAGGGCCGATGGATTACACGCCTGGAGGATTTCGTGCCCTGTCGAGCCGCGTGTTCGCCGCCCGGCGCCGATATGATCGGCCGTTTGTCCAGACCTCCCGGGGCCATGACCAACGAGCAGCCGCGACGCATTCGTGTGCCCTTGTCCTTTCTTCCGGCCCATCACCGCTTCATGGCCAGTATTCTGAACGACGCAAAGACTCCCAATCGTCTCGTTGCCGGCAGCAGGGTCGTAACGTCCGGGGACTTGCTGGCACTGACCCTAAAGGGGAGCGGAGGCGCGGTCGTCACCTTCACGGACCTAGGGCCCCGTCCGGCCCACAGCCAGTGCCTCCGCTCCGGGTCGTCGTCATCAGCGACAGAATGGAGCGCCGGCCCGGCCGCCGACGGCGACCGCCGGGCGAAGATATTTAGCGGGTCAGTATGGCAAGCCCGGCAAACGCAATAATGGATTTGCCCTCAACCGCCTTGGGGAAGTTCAGTCGCAGATAGCGTGCGGCCCGCGTGCCGTCGAACCGGATCTTCTGGGCCGCGCGGCTGGCAGCGATATTGGCGAATTCCCCGGTGGCAATGGGATTTCCCCAGGTCTTGCCGTCGTCGCTGATCCAGGCGGTGAAACGTGCCGGAGGGCCGACCCGTTCCGCCGTGGCTGCGTCGAGATCCAAATCGAGCGGCGGAACAAGCGAGAAGCCCTTCAGCGGATAGGTTTGCCCAAGATCGACGACGAGGTCGGCGGGCTCTGCTGCCTTACAAACGATCCCAGACCCATCGATCAGGCCGTTTGTGGCGGTGCCGTTGATGGCCACGGCCCAACCGCCGGCCGCCACGTCGAAATCGGCGGTGGAGGTTGCGCTTATCGCGCCTGACTTCGGTTTGACCGCGAGGGCCTTGACCGTGCCCCCCATTGGCAACGCGAAGGGCTGGTCGTAGGTCTTGCTGTTGGCGGTCGGTTCGGAGCCATCAAGCGTATATGTCAGTCGCACACGGCTTGCGGAGGACGTCAGGGTGACAAAGCCGCTGCTGTCGCGGCTGATGGCCGGCTCTTCGACCAGATCGGGCAGGCGGTAAAGGCCGAAGCCGCACAATACCGGCGAGGCGGCCGCGCGGGTTATGCGCACGCGCACCTTGTCTGTATGTACCGGATCCTCTAGCCGTATGAGGCGTTGCGGGCCAATGCAGGTATGTTTTGCAATGGTCGCCCAACGATTGCCGGTCCAGGCGTCGATTTCATAGTCGTCGACGCGCAATCCGAAGGTTAGGTTTTCCCGCAAACGGATAAGGTCGAAGGTGACGCTGCGCGGCATTGAGACTGTTACCCACGCGCCGTCGCGATCGTCTTCCCGCGCTGCCCAGGCTCCCGTGGTCGATAGAAACTGTTGTGCGGCAAAGGCACGCGAATAGCGGCTACTGACGCTGACCCGTGAGCCCGCCGCAAAATTTTGAGCGTATGTCTTATCAAGGATCGACCGGAACCCCGCCAGGGATGCGGCGTCAGCATCGCTGATTCTGCCCGTTCTGTCGGGCGGGACATTAAGCAGCAGGTTGGTGCCGCGGCCGACGGACATCAGATAAAGGTTCAGCAGGTTTGCCGGTGATCTCACCTTGTCGTTCTCGTCGGCGTGCCAGAACCAGCCGGGGCGGATGGAAACGTCGGTTTCGGCCGGATTCCAGATTGTGCCGCCGCGCACGCCGCGGTTTCCCTTTTGCGCGGTGAAGGGACTGTTATCGACCGTGGGCCAGCAAGGATCGCCGGCGACGCCGTACTCGTTGCCGACCCACCGGACGTCCATGTTAGCGTCCGCGAACATGACGGCGTCTGGCTGCAGATCATGCACTGTCTGGCGAATGCGCTCCCACTGGTAATATGTTGCGGCGTCGATATGGCGGG
>CAKZJB010000156.1 GCA_936940865.1 uncultured Asticcacaulis sp.
GGCGTCGAGGTGTTCCTGGCGCGCGATCAGCACGAACTTGCCGCCCTCGACGCGCAGATTGTCCATGACACGCTCGATCATCGCCTGGCCCTTGACGTCGATGAAGGGCTTGGGTTTGTCGTAGCCCGCCTGGCTGAAGCGGCTGCCCAGCCCGGCCATTGGGATGACGACCTGTGTACGTGCGTGCTGGCTCGACCGTGTCAATGCGGCTTGTCCCTTGACGCTGTTCTGGTAGAATTCGATACGCTGCGGCGAGTAGAAGCTGATATAGGCGTCGGCCGGGATTTCGACATTGCCGACCGTGCCGCCGCCCAAGATGACTTCGTTGATGCAGGGCGACAGGTAGAACTTGCCGGCCACGGGGTCGGACTTCATCAGGCACGACATGGCTGCCTTGATGAAAGTCTTTCCGCTCTTGAAGTAATAGTAGCCAGCGATGGCGCTGCGGCTGAGCACGCGCTTTTCGGCGGTTTCGATGATATCGCCGGCCGTGTTTTTGCGGACGTAGGACCAGCGCGGATGGATCGAGTTGAAGGTGATGACGCCGGCGGCGTGCCCCTGCTCGACGAAACCTTGCGCGATCGCGCCCAGTTCGGCCTCGATGAACTGGTCGCCATTGCAGATGACCAGCGGCTGGTCGTCGTCGATATAGTCGATGGCCATCAGCGCCGAGCAGACGGCGCCCTTGGTCGGGCTGCTCAGTTCGACGATCACGGTCGCTTCACCCGCCAGCAGGCGCAGGGCGGCGTCGAGCGTGTATTCGACGCAGTCGGCGCGGCGCACCACGAATATGAAGGTGGCGTCGCGGTCGCGCGATTTGATGTTGTCGATGACGTGGCCGATCATCGGGATGCCGTTGATCTCGATCAGGGGCCGCGGAAAGTGGAATTCTTCCTTGGGGAAGAGGTGGTCGTCCGACGCGATGGGGATCAGGTATCTCATGCGGCGGCCTCGATGTCGCGGATCGCGCGCGAAATGCGGTCGTAGGTGACGTCGTTGGGCGTCGCCACCACCATGACGTTGGCGCCGGACGCGCGCGCCGCCTGGATACCGTGGTCGTTGTCCTCCAGGATCAGGCATTGCTCGGGCTTGAGGCCCAGGCGGTCGATGGCGACCTGGTAGATTTCCGGATCCGGCTTGGCGCGCGTGACGTCCTGGTTCGACACGAAGAAGTCGAGATATTGCAGCAGGTCTGCCTGTTCCATCATCGACTGAACCGTTGCGCGCACCGAGTTCGAACATACCGCCAGGTGCCGGCCCTCGCGCTTCAGTTGCGACAGGGCGTATTGATGGTGGAAGACGGGGCGGCAGCGCTCGACCACCACCTGGTGGGTCAGCTTCTGCTTGTAGGCGTTGAGGAATTCGTGGAGCTTGGGCGAAAGGCCACACACTTTGGTCAGCATTTCCAGCTTCTTCTTGGTCGGAAGGCCGTCATAGACGGCCAGGTGTTCGGTGCGGCTGATGTTGAGGCCGAAGATGGCGAGCGCGCTGTTCAGCGTTTCATAGTGCCAGTCCTTGGCCTCTATCAGCACGCCGTCCATGTCGAAAAGTATCGCTTTTATCATTCGTGTTTCCGGTGGGCGTTCGTCACTGCGGCGCCTATCGCCAATGTTCGGCGGCGAGGTGCGGCAGATCCGTGCAGATGGCAAGATTTTCGTGGTCGAGACCGGCCCAGCTGTCCCAGACCGGGCGGTAGTCGCGGCCGTGCAGTTCCGGCGACACCAGCGCCACGGCCTTGCCGGCGTCGAGGTGGGCCTGCACGACCTCGGTCGTGATCCAGTCGCCGCGGAAGGCGTCGAGCCAGACCCCGTGCGCCTCGGCGTAATACGGCGGGACGGGTTCGAATTCGGAGTGGCGCGTATAGGTGACGAAGCCCTTCTGCAGGTAGATCAGCGAGTCGGGCACGGCCATGTCGAAGCAGAACAGGTCGGTGACGCCGGCGGCTTCGAGGTCGGCGCGCACCGCGGCTTGCAGGCCGTCGGCCTTGACGTTCAGCGCGATCGTCCCGGCCTGCGGGTATGCCTTGTAAATGTCGAGAAATTCGGCGAAGGTCATCAGCCCGGGGCCCTTCGGCATATCGTGGGCGATGCGTAAGATGCCGTCCTGGTCGCGCACGTCGGTTTCGACGCCGAGCCCGCTTTCGAACGCCCGGCGGAAGGCGAGGGCAGAGTTCTTTTCAGCGGCTGTTTCCCACCAGCCCCTGTGCGCCAGGATTTTCAAAAGCCACCTCAAGGTTAATCTCTGCAAGGGGTCTTACAGAGTCTTATCAGGCCGTTCAAGCTACAATCTTTCCCTGTGCGCACTCCTCCACAGGCGGTGCCGGAAGACGCGGGGGAGGGCATGTCCGGAATGTGAATTTTTAATGGCGGAAATCGGGCTTCTGTACCGCAATCTTAGCGCTTGTCAGTTCGGACCCAACAATTTAGATTCGATGGGCTTGCCTAGGGGGTGCGGCTCCGCTATGTCGGACCGATCTGAATTTGCCTGATATATTACAATCGGATTTAGAGTAAAAATGGTAGCAAAAGCAATAAATGACCTGACGCGTGGCATGAATCTTTGGCATGTGTGGGTTTATCAGGCATATCACGAGATATCGGCCAAGTACAGGCGGACGGTTCTGGGATCCCTGTGGATCGCCGGAGGCATATTCTTCACTTCGCTGTCGATGGCCATCGTCTTTGGAGGGCTTTTTCACCAGGATCTCAAGACGACGCTGCCATACATAATGGCGGGCCTTATGTCGTTCGCCGCCATCGGCCATATCCTGAACGAAGCGCCCGAGGTCTACATGGCCAATGCGGGTATCATCAGCAACCACGCCTATCCTTTCACCTATTACAACTTCGAAGGCGTGGCGAAGAACATCTTCATCCTGTTCCACAACATCGTCGTTCTCGAAATCATTCTGATCAGCTGCCAGTCGCTGGTGGTTCCGCACTGGTCTTTCCTGATCGGCCTTCCGATCGTCGCGATCAACATGTTCACCTGGGGCAGCGTGGTCGGCATGATGTCGGCGCGCTTCCGCGACTTGCGCTTCCTTCTGCCCTACACCTCGCAGGTGGTGATGTTCGCGTCGCCGATCGTCTACCACCCCGAACAGATGTCCGCCGAAAAGCACTGGGTCGTCCAGTTCAACCCCTTCTATCCCTTCATCGAGATGCTGCGCGCGCCTCTGCTGGGCAAGGCAATGCCGATCGAATACTGGCCTATGGCCGGCGGCGTGACCATCGTCGGCGCCGTGGTGTGGCTGGTCGTCTTCAGCAGCTTCCGCAAGCGCATCGCGTTCTGGGTTTAGGAATTTCCGTATGTCCAAAGTTATTGAAGCCGTCGCCGTCAGCCTCGAATACCCGATCTACTCGGTAAAGGCCCAGTCGTTGCGCAACGCGGTCATGAATTTAGCCGTCGGCGGCACGCTGCTCAAGAACAGCAGCGATATCATCTTCGTCAAGGCACTGAACAACGTCACCTTTTCGCTGTCGGAAGGTGACCGCCTGGGTATCGTCGGCCACAACGGCGCCGGCAAGACCACGCTGCTCAAGGTGTTGGCAGGCGTATACGAGCCGACGCGCGGCATGCTGAACCTGCGCGGCCGCATCTCGTCCATGGTCGACATCGGGCTGGGTGTCGACGGCAATCTGACCGGCCGTGAAAACATCATCAATATGGGCCGTCGCCGTGGCTTCACGACGCGCCAGATCGTCGCAAAAATTCCCGAGATCGTCGAGTTCTCGGATCTCGGCCAGTTCATCGACCTACCCTTCAAAACCTACTCTGCAGGCATGTCGGCGAGACTCGTTTTCGGAGTGGCGACCTGCTTCGAACCCGACATCCTGCTGCTCGATGAATGGATCGGCGCCGGCGACTCGGGTTTCGTCGAAAAGGCCAAGGCCAAGATGAACGATATTCTGGCCAAATCGCGCGTCATGGTTCTGGCGACGCACAATGTCGATATGATCCGCGATATCTGCAACAAGATACTGGTGCTCGAACACGGCAACCAGCTCTTCTTCGGCGACGTCGCGGACTGGGATTTCGCGGCGAAAGCCCCGATGCAGCCCAAGACCAGCATCGCGGTCTGAAGTGGCTCGAAGTTTTTAGGCGGGCGAGCGTGCCGTAAGCGCCGGATCGAAACGTCCGAATGCCGGCGGCATGGCTGTGACGCCTTTTGGGATATGCACATGAAGCGTCTGATCGTCGACGTCGACGAGACCATCAGCCAGAAGGGCGAAGACGGGTACACCAACGCCCGGTTACTGATTGCCATGCGCGACCGGCTGAAGGAATACAAGGCGATGGGCTTTACCATCGTCCTGTGCTCGTCGCGCAACATGCAGACGTTCGAAAGCAATGTCGGGCGGATCAACGCGGTCACTCTGCCGATCCTGGTCGACTGGCTGGACCGCAACGACGTGCCCTACGACGAAATCTACATGGGCAAGCCGTGGTGCGGAAACGAAGGTTTCTACATCGACGACAAGGCGGTGCGCCCCATCGAATTCGTCACCCGGTCGTACGACGAGCTCCGTAGGTTGCTCGAGGACGCGGCGGCCGAGTATATGGCTCATGAAGATGGGGCCTGAAGCATGCTGCTGATCATGTCGGGGGCCTACCTCAACGCGGAATTCACCGCCGAATTCGGCCGCTTCCCGCCGAGCTTCCTGCCCGTCGGCAACCGCCGACTCTATCAGTGGCAGCTCGACCTGTTCAAGGATACGAGCGACCGCAAGGTCATGTCGCTGCCAGCGGACTTCGTCGTGCCCGAGACCGACGCGCGCATCCTGGCCGAGGCCAATGTCGAGATCGTGCGCACGCCCGAGGGCCTGCGCCTGGGCGAGGCGGTCGTCTTCTGCCTCAATGTCTGCCGCGCCTATGACGAACCGCTACGCCTCCTGCACGGCGACACCCTGGTCTACGGCGTCGATCTCAGTGTCCCCGACGCCGTCTTCGTTTCGCCGACGCGCGAATATTACGACTGGGCCGAACCGCGGGTCGATGAAACCGGCAAGGTGCACATTCACGAAGGCCTGTTCCAGGGCAGCGGCTCGCGCGACGTCCTGTGCGGCTTCTTCGCCTTCTCCGAGCCGGCGCTGCTGATCGAAAGCATTCTGAAAAGCGGCAACAACTTCGTCCAGGGCCTGAACGCCTATTCCGATATTCGGCCGCTCGAACTCGGCCGGGTCACCGACTGGCTCGATTTCGGCCACGTCCAGCTCTACTATCAGTCGAAGTCGCGCATGACGACGCAACGGTCGTTCAACCAGTTGCACGCCACAAAGCGCGCCGTCGTCAAGTCGTCCGACGACACCGGCAAGATCGCCGCCGAGGCCAACTGGTACGAGACCATCCCCGACAATTTGCGCGCCTACACGCCGGCCTTCATGGGTTCGATCGACACGCCCGGCGACCGGCGCGGCTACCGGATAGAATACCTCTACCTGTCGACGCTCAGCGAACTGTTCGTCTTTGGCCGCCTGCCGCCCTTCGTCTGGTCGCAGATCCTGTCTCAGTGCGACGAATTCCTGTCGCTGGCCGGCACGCACGCGTCGCCGGCGCCGGTCCTGGGCGCCGAATCGTCGAGCTACCTCACCAAGACCATGGCGAGGCTCGAGGATTTCCAGTGCATGACGTCATCGGTCCATATCGACGCCCCTTGCACCTATGCCGGCAAGGCCCTGCCCAGCATGCGCCGCATGGTCGAGCTGTGCGCCGAGGCCATTCCCGACGCCGCGCCGGCCGATATGAGCGTGTGGCACGGCGACTTCTGTTTCTCGAACATCTTCTACGACTTCCGCGCCCACCAGATTCGCACGATCGATCCGCGCGGCCGGGACTTCTCGGGCAAGCCGTCGATCTTCGGCGACCGCCGCTACGACGTGGCCAAGCTGGCGCACAGCATCGTAGGTCGCTACGACTTCATCATCGCCGGCCATTCAAGGCTTGTTCACGGCGGGCGCAACGATTTCAATCTCGAACTGCCGGCCAATACCTATCTCGAAGCCATCGAAGATCGCTTCTACCAATGTGAGATCGGCGGGTATCGCATGGACGAGCCCTGGGTGATGGCCATGACCATCACCCTGTTCCTGTCCATGCTGCCGCTTCACGCCGACAACGATGTGCGCCAGATGTCGCTGCTGGCCAATGGGCTCAGGCTCTTCGCGCAGATGGATGGAGGCTCTTTTTGATCGTCATCCCCATGGCCGGTTTAAGCCGGCGATTCCAGGAAGCCGGCTATCCGGTCCCGAAATACATGCTGGAGGCCGGCGGCCGGTCGCTGTTCGCCCATAGCGTCTTAAGCTTCGAAGCTTATTTCGACAGCCTGCCGTTTCTCTTCATCTATCGAGACGTCCAGGGCACCGACGCCTTCGTCCGCGCTGAGGCGGCGAGGGTGGGCATCCGCGACGCGCGCTTCGTCGTTCTGGAGGCGCCGACGCTCGGCCAGGCCGACACCGTGTGGCAGGGTCTGACGCGCAGCGGCGCCGATCGCGACGCGCCGATTACCGTCTTCAACATCGACACGGTCAGGCCGGGTTTCCGCTTTCCCGGCGCAGACGTCATGGACAGCGCTGGCTATCTCGAAGTCTTCCGGGGCGAGGGCGACAACTGGTCGTTCGTCGGCCCGGCGCCGGACCAGCCCGGCCGCGTGGCGCGCACCACGGAAAAAGACCCGATTTCGGACCTGTGCAGCGACGGCCTCTATCACTTCGCCCACGCCGGCAGCTTCACCGACGCCTACGAAGCGGCGCTCGATGCGCAGGACGCGACCCGGGGCGAGTATTATATCGCGCCGCTATACAACCGCCTGATCGCCGCCGGCCTCGATATCCGCTACGCCGTCGTGCCGCGCGAGGACATTGTATTCTCTGGCGTGCCCGCGGAATACGAGGCGTTTCGCGCCCAACTGGAAAGTTAGAGCATTTCCCGGTCAGTCTGACTCTGTTGGGATTCCCTTTGGGATCGAAG
>CAKZJB010000157.1 GCA_936940865.1 uncultured Asticcacaulis sp.
GCTTCGCTCTTTGAGGACCACGAAGCGTTGTCCTGACGCTTCGCTCTTTGAGGACCACGAAGCGTTGTCCTGACGCTTCGCTCTTTGAGGACCACGAAGCGTTGTCCTGACGCTTCGCTCTTTGAGGACAAGGCGGCGGCGGACAGGGTAAGAAAAGATTGGCGCCCTTGCCAACGGTGATCGAGTCAAAGCCAATCGCCGTTGGTATGACTATGCCATCCCATCCAGCATCGCCGACATGGTCGGCATGGTCTCGACCGCGCGGCTGACGGCGTCGCGCAGGCGGTCGAAATGCGCCGCGACCTGGTCATCGTCGGCGATGCCGGCCAGGGGGTCATAGGCCTTTGGCACGATATCCTGCCCCAGCAGGACGGCCAGCCAGCTGGTCGGCTGGAACAGTTCGCCCGGCGTCAGCACGATGCGCGACGAGGCCCGAAAATGGTCCATCTTCCAGGTCAGGCTGTCGGGCACGGCCATGTTGCGGCAGTACGTCCAGAAGGGCGTGTCGTCGCGCGTCGTCGCCTTGTAGTGCAGGATGATGAAGTCGCGGATGGTCTCGTACTGGTTGGCCATGGCGCGGTTGTACTGTTCGGCCAAAAGCGGATCGATATCGCGGCCGGGCCACAGGTCGAGAAACTTGACCAGGCCCGACTGGATCAGGTGGATGCTGGTCGATTCCAGCGGTTCCAGAAACCCCGCCGACAGTCCTATGGCCACGACGTTGCGGTTCCAGGCGAGCTTCCGCCGGCCGGTCGTGAAGCGGAGGAATTTCGGGTCGGCCAGGGCCTTGCCGTCGAGGCCCTTGAGCAGGTTTTCGGCCGCTGTTTCGTTGCTGATGAAGCCGGACGCGAAGACGTGGCCGTTGCCGGTGCGGTGCTGCAAGGGAATGCGCCAGCGCCAGCCGGCCTGATCGGCGGTCGAGCGCGTGTAGGGCGTCAGCGGCTCGGTGCGTTCGCTGGGGACGAAGGCGGCGCGATCGCACGGCAGCCAGTGGCTCCAGTCCTCGTAGCCGCTGTTCAACGTCTTTTCGATCAAGAGGCCTGACAGGCCCGAACAGTCGATGAAAAAGTCGCCCGTGATCTCCTGTCCGCTTTCCAGGGTCAGGGTGGTGACGAAACCGCTGTCGGGATGCTGGGCCACATGCTTGATCTTGCCTTCGACGCGGCGGACGCCCGACGCCTCGGCACGGCGTCGCAGATACGCGGCGTACAGGCCGGCGTCGAAATGGTAGGCATAGGACAGGGTCGACAGCAGCGACTGGTCGCGCGGCGGCGTGCGGAAGCGATTGTGCTTCGCGGCCATGCAGTTGAGCGAATAGTCTTCGAAACTCTCCGTGATGCCGGACAGGCGCCGGCGCGCCAGATAGTGTTCGAAGCCGGTGCGGCCCAGCGGCTCGCCGATGGCGCCGAAGGGGTGGATATAGCGGCTGTCCCTGCGCCCCCAGCCGACGAATTCGATGCCCAGCTTGAAGGTCGCCCTGGTTTGACGCACGAAGTCGCGCTCATTGACCTCAAGCAGGCGGTTGAAGCGCTTGATCGCGGGAATGGTCGCCTCGCCGACGCCGATCGTGCCGATATCCTCGGATTCGACCAGCACGATGTCGGCCAGGCGGCCCTTGGTGATATGCGACAGCAGCGCCGCCGACATCCAGCCCGCGGTGCCGCCGCCGACAATGACCAGGGTAGGGCGTTCCATCATGCCGTCCAGTTGAAAGTCGCGGTCGCGGTCGAGGCGCCGCCGTCCGCCGCCGTGGCGACGAGGTGAAGCGTCGCCGTTTGTACGCCGGCCGGCCGCTGCAGCGCCTCGACATAGTAGCGGTCGCCCGAAATGCGGCCGAGCCAGACCCGATCGGCGAACAGGTCATAGTGATCGACCGCCGGATCGAGCGTCCATTGCAGGCGTAGTTCCGCCGATTGACCGGCAATGCGCGAGGCGGCAACCGAAAATCCCTGCGGTTGAGCGGGCGCCTCGGCCGGGCCGGTGCACAGCGACAGCTGGCCGATATGGAGGTCGATGGCGCCCGTGCCTTCGAAGCCGAGCGACAGGGCGGCCAGTTTGCGTCCGGCAAGGCGGCCGAGATCCTGCCGCCAGGTCCACCAGCCCGAAGGCGACGGTTTCGGCGCGGCGACCTTGACCCATTCGACGGCCGCCGGCGCGTCTTCGAAGACCAGGCCGAGGCGAAGCGCGCCGTGCGTTTCGCCCTTGCCCACAAGACCGACGGTGAAGCCGGCAGGGATCAGGACAGCCGTCTTGAACAGGCGCAATTCGGTCGCGGTCTTCGGCGACAGCTTGCCGGTGACGCGTAAGCTGGTGCTGCCGTTCCACGCCGTATCGTAGTCATAGTCGGCGGCAAGCAGGCCGTCATCGGACCCGCCGTGCATCGGACGCGTCCACCAGGTCCAGGTCGGAAGCACATCCTGGGCGCCGAGGTTGAACCACGGATCGGCGCCGACACGTTGCCCCTGATAGAAGAAGCCGTCGCCTTCGCCGGTGTTGAACGTCGTCGTAAACGGCAGGGCGCCGATGACCGAGCGCTCGGCGATGAAATTGGCCACGCCCCAGGTGATGGGCAGGCGAAGCTGATCCGTCGGCTTTCCGGGCGCTTCGTAATCGGTATAGACCTTGTGCGCGTCGGGCGAGCCGTAGATTTTCAGCTGGGCCACCGAGGGCGCGTTGCCGCGTGCCGGATTGCCGGTCTGCCCGGCCCAGAAGCTGTTGTGCAGCCGGTACCATTGGCTTCGGCTGGTCTTCGGGTCGGTCCAGGCCAGAAGTTCGGCCTTGTCGTGTGCGCTGAGGCTGGTCGAGGCGCGTAAGCGGTCGAGGCGGGCGCGCCGCATTTTGCGCAGGCCGTCCTCGACGCTGTAGATCTGCAATCCGCCCCTGGCGGGGCCGGTTCCGTTGGGCGGGACGACGAGCGGCGCGACCAGGCCGAAATAGCCTGGCCCCGGATAGAGCTGCAGGCCGTAGAAGACCGCCATCGGGTCGTAATGCTGGCCAAGATCGGCGGGCAGGGGCAAGGTGTCGAGGGCGGGGCCCGAACAGCAGCCGCGCGTCAGGCCGTAATGGCTCCAGCCCTGGTCGATCATCATCGAGTCGGCGCGCGGCGCGTCGGCTTCTCGCGGAGTTCCGTCGACGTGCGGCGATCCCGGCCAGACGGCGCGGGCGTCGGTATAGCCGTTATAGTACTGGACATGGAAGTCGCCGAGGCCCGCTGTCTTTGCCTCGGTCTTCATCAGGCCGATCAGGTCCTGGACCGCGCGGGCGTCGTCGTCCGTATAGCTTTCGAAATTGACGAAATAGCCGTCGAAGCCGAAGTATTGCGCCAGCTTGACCAGCTTCTTCGCGACCTCGGGCCGCGGCATGGCCGTGCCGTCGAACATGCGCCTGTCGGGCTGGAAGATCGTGCCGAGGCACAGGGCGCCGTTCCTGTGCGCGGCATCGACCAGCGCCGGATTGGGCACCAGTCCGGTCGTATTCCATCCGACGACGATGTCCTGATACTGCCATGCACGCTCGACATGGACGCGGCCGCCGGCATTCCTGGCATAGCGGCGGCGGTTGTAATCGACGTCCGGCCCGTCGAGCGTCAGATAGGCGGCCACCAGGGTTCCGCTGGAGGTGTGGGCGTCGAGTTTCGGGTGCGCCTGGGTGGCGGCAAAGGGCGCGATACGCCGCGCTTTTTGCACGTGGGAACGATAATAGGGGGCGTCGGGATCGGTTTCAGGGTCGTAGGCGGCGAAGGTCGTCCAGGCGTCGCCGCGGCTGAGCGGATAGACCGGCGCCAGCGATGCGGCGGGCATCTGCGCGTGGGCGAACGCGGGCGCCATGGCGGTCGCCGTGGCCATGGCCAGGAAGCCGCGGCGGTCGGGTCGAAATGTACTCATCGTGTAATAATCCCTACGGCGCCGACGACGACAATGGGCTTGTCCTGCACGGCGTTCGGCAGTTCGAGACGAAGGAAGCGGGCGGCGCGCGGGGCCGCGAAGCGAATTTTCTGCTCGGCGCGGCTGGCGGCGATGTTGGAGAATTCGCCCCTGGCGACGGCGTCGCCCCAGGTCTTGCCGTCGTCGCTCAGCCAGGCCTCGTAGCCGGCGGGCGGACCCATTTTCGCAACCACGTCGATGGCCACATCGAACCTCTGCGACGGAGTCAGCGTAAAGCCCCTGACGGTATAGGATTGCGCCAGGTCGATCACCAGTTCGAGCGGCTGGCCCGGCGCACCGGCATAGGGCTTTCCGTCCGGCGCCTCGTTGCCATCGGCGGTGATGCGCCAGCGGGCGGGCGCGACATCGAACGCGGCAACCGTCACGTCGCTGACCGCTTCCGTTCCGGCATGGCGGGCTATGGCCTTGACCGTTCCGCCCTCGGGCAGGGCGAAGGGCCGGGTGTAGGCCGGGCTGTTTGCCGTGGGCCGGCTGCCGTCGAGCGTATACCGAAGGTCCACGCCGGCGGCCGGGGAAGAGATGGTCACCAGGCCCTGCGCATCGCGGCGGATCATCGGCTCCTCCACGACCTCGGGCATGCGGAACAGGCCGAAACGGTTGAGGATCGGCGCGGCCGACGCGCCGAGGATACGTATGCGCACGGCGGTCGTCGTGACAGGCTGGTCGAGCCGGACCAGGCGTTCGGGCCCGATCGATGGCGGCCGGGCGATTTCCCGCCAGCCGTCGCCCGTGCGGATATCGACGGCGAAACCGTCGACGCGGATGCCGTAGCGGATGTCCTCGGAGAGGCGGATGACGTCGAAGGTCGCGGGCCTGGCCAGGTCGAAGCGCAGCCAGGCGCCGGCGGAATCGTGCTTGGCGGCGGCCCACGCCACTGTCTCGGAGAGGACATTTGCAGCGGAAAACGCGGGACCGAACCGGCTGCTGGCGGCGACGCGCGCGCCCCTGGCCAGGTTGGCCGCGAAGGTCTTGTCCCGGATCGCCTTCCACGCCTTCAGCGACGCCACGTCGGCGTCGGGCACGCGGCCCCGGCGGTCGGGCGCGACATTGAGGAGCAGGCTGGCCCCGCGCCCCGTGGATTCGAACCAGATCCGGGTCAGGGTCGCCGGCGACTTCGGCGCCTCGTCGGCGTGCCAGAACCAGCCGGGGCGGATCGAGACGTCGACCTCGGCCGGATTCCAGAGGGGGCCGCCGCGCACGCCGTGGTTCGCCTTGTCAAGGCTGTAGGGCGAGGCCAGGTCCCAGGTCGGCCAGCAGGGATTGCCGGCCTGGCCGTCTTCGTTGCCGACCCAGCGGATATCCATGTCGGAGTCGGCGAACATGACGGCGTCGGGCTGGTTCCGGCGCACGATCTCGCGCACCCTGTCCCACTGATAGTAGGTATGACCATCGATCTTGCGCCGTTCGCGCGCCCCGCCGTAATAGCCGTCGCCGCCATTGGCGCCGTCGAACCAGACCTCGAAAAGCGGCCCGTACTGCGTCGTCAGTTCGTTGAGCTGCGCATGGTAGTATTCGACATAGGCCGGGCGGCCGTACTCGGCGTGGTTGCGGTCCCAGGGGGACAGATAGACGCCGAACTTCAGGCCGTGGCGGCGGCAGGCCTCGGCCATTTCGCCGACGATATCGCCCTTGCCGTCCTTGTACGGGCTGTTCCTGACGGAATGTTCGGTGAAGCGGCTCGGCCACAGGCAGAAGCCGTCGTGGTGCTTGGCCGTCAGGATCAGGCCGTTCAGTCCGCCCGCCACCACGGCGCCGGCGATCTGGTCGGCGCTGAAATCGGTGGGATTGAACAGCGATGTCTGTTCATCGCCATAGCCCCATTCGCGATCGGTGAAGGTGTTGATGGTGAAGTGCATGAAGGCATGGGCGCCCAGCCTGTGCCAGGCCAGCTGGCGCGGCGCAGGGACGGCGCCCGAGGGCTTGGGCGTCGCGGCCGAGGCGGGCAGGGCGGCAGACGCCGATACCGCGGCCGAGCCGGAAAGAAGGAAACGCCGTGTCAATTGAGTCATGCCCGCCTCCGTTAACGAGTGCCGTACATTGCGGCATCGCATTGGTCATGACAACTTTTATGTGCCTGCGCATCCGGCGCAAGGGTAAAAACGTTTTCCGCTGTGAAAATTACGGATTGTGCGCCAGTTCGGACATCAGGTCGTAGGCGTCGCCGCGATAATACGACTTGGTATATTCGGCCGGGCGGCCGTCGGCCAGGAAGCCGCGGCGCTCGATCAGCAGGCCCGGCGAACCGACAGGGATTTCCAGCAGGCGCGCCTGCTCGGCATTGAAGGCCACCGCGCGCAGGCGCTGCAGCGCGCGAACCGGACGCGTGCCGTTGGCCTCGAGTGCGGAATAGAGCGAGTCCTCGACCGATTCCAGCGACGGCAGGCAGTCTGCCGGCACGGTCGAATAGTCCAGTCCCATGGAGGTGCCGTCGGCGAAGCGCATGCGGTTGTAGCGATAGACCAGGGTCCCGGGCGACAGTCCCATCGACAGGGCCTCCTCCGGATTGACCGTGCCCGCGGTCTTGGACAGCCACTGGCTCGACGGCACGCGGCCGCGCGACATCATATCCTCCGTGAACGAGGTCATCTTGGAGTAGCTCTTTTCGACGCGTTCGGCGACGAAGGTGCCGGCGCCCTGGCGGCGCGTCAGCAGGCCTTCATAGACCAGGCCGTCTATTGCCTTGCGCACCGTGATGCGCGAGACATTGTATTGCTCGGCCAGCTCGCGCTCGGTCGGGATGGCGTCGTTCGGCGCGAATTTGCGGCCGACGATCGCTTCGCGCAGCGAATCCTGCAGTTGCAGATAGAGAATCGCGGTCTTGGCGCCCTCGGCGGGCTCCCGTTTGGTGGCAGTCATGAAGTCCCGGTGCGTCTATGCTGAATAGTCATTACAACCGGCGGAGGCCGGCGCACGCCAAGCATAGACTGGTATTGTAAAATATCCTTATACCAACGGCCATAAAGAATGACCGCCGGTATTCGTTTTTTTCAGCTCAAACGCCGCATTGGCGGCGGCGGCGGGCG
>CAKZJB010000158.1 GCA_936940865.1 uncultured Asticcacaulis sp.
GGGACCGTCCCACGAAGCCTTGGCGAAGTGGGATGGTGGTGGGGTTTCTTGCTTTGGCGGCAGTCGCGCGCTCAGGCCGCCCAGCTTCCTACAGTAAATGCCTCAAACTGAGTTGCTAACGATCTACCGCCCGAGAAGAACGGCCCCCAAGGCTGCTGCCGCCGGCAGGGCCTGGATGAACAGGATCTTCCGGCTGGCGGTAAAGGCGCCGAACACCCCGGCGACGATGACGCATGCCAGGAAGAAAATAACGAACTCGCGGCCGTCCGCCCCGCGCCACAGCCCGTACGCCAGCCCCGCCGCCAGGAAACCGTTATAGAGCCCCTGATTGGCCGCCAGCGTCTTGGTCTGCTTGGCGAACTCCTCCGTGAGCCCGAAGGCGCTACGGCCTGTGGGCGTCGTCCACAATGCCATCTCCAGCACGACGATGTAGAGGTGGATGGCGATGACAAGGGCGGTCAGGATGATGGCGATCATGGATTTCCCCGGATGGCGCCCCGCAACGCTTCCAGCCTACGGTCGAAGCGCTATGAATTTGCGGAATAGCGGGCGCGTGATCATTCTATACTTCCTTCCCCGTTTACGGGGAAGGTGGCTGCGAAGCAGACGGAAGGGGGGTAACGGTACCGCAAACCGTGCCGGTTCCACCAGAAGCACGACGCTACGCCTGCCTGTCCGCGTTTGTTGCAATTGACACGGGTTTGAAACAGTGTCATACGGCGGCCATGTTTTACAACCGCACCCAGAACCAGCAGGATAACCGGTAACTCGCCGGAGCGCTTACCACGCTCCAGCGGGAGTGTGGTCTCATGGGTTAAGACGCCGGCGGCAACGTGCCGGAAAAGCGGGTTCAAATCCCGACACTCCCGAAAAATCCAGCGCCTCGGTCGATGCCTTTCGATCGTTCGGCGCTGTTCTGACTCCGTAGCTCAGTTGGTCAAGAGCGCCCGCCTGTCGAGCGGAAGGTCGCCGGTTCAAGTCCGGTCGGAGTCGCCATTCCGGCGTAGCTCAGAGGTAGAGCGTCCCGCTGTTAACGGGAATGTCGCAGGTTCGATCCCTGCCGCCGGAGCCATTCACCCTTCGTCTAATGGTAGGATGCCAGACTTTGACTCTGGAGATCCAGGTTCGATGCCTGGAGGGTGAACCAAGTTGGTGGGGAATTCCAGGAGGGCGCCGCGCGACGGGACTCGTTGCAATTCAACACTGCGAGCGGTATGATCTAATCATACTCGATGAGGATATTATGGGCGGTACAACCTTTAGCATCGGCAGTCATTTCGAGGGGTTGGTGAAAAGCCTGCTTGAAAGCGGGCGATACAATAACGCCAGCGAAGTGGTGCGCGACGGGTTGCGTATGGTGGAAGAGCGCGAGCGCCGGTTGGCCGCGCTCGACGCGGCCGTGGAACGCAGCCATGCCGATATTAAAGCCGGACGAACCAAGCCTGCCGAAGAGGTTTTTGATCGCCTCCGGTCGAAATACGCCAGGATGGCCGAAGAGCGCGGGGAAAGGTGAGGGTCGAAATTTCGGCAACCGCCGAAGCGGAACTCGAACAGATTGGCGATTACATCGCCAAGGACAGCCCGCTACGCGCGGTCAGCTTCGTTGACGAGTTGTTTGTGGCGGCCCAGTCGCTGGGTGATCATCCCGAGGCCTATCGGCTGATCCCGCGATACGAACGCTATGGCTATCGCCGCTGCCCCTACGGTTTGTATCTGATCATCTATTCGATCGAGACGGATCACGTTGCTGTCGCCCACTTCCTGCATTCGGCGCAGGACTACGAGACGATCCTTTTTCCGGAGCGGTAACGGTCTTTGATCAGGATGCGTCAAATGCGGCGCGGCGTGTACAGCCCGTCGCGCAGCCGATGTCGGAAGTGGGGGAGAAAGTGGGGACCGATTTTTCCGCCAGGCCCGGAGACGCTTAGAAAATAAGCGTCTCCGGCTCTTTGGGTGGCGGACAGAGAGGGATTCGAACCCTCGGTAGAGTTGCCCCTACACACGCGTTCCAGGCGTGCACCTTCAACCACTCGGTCACCTGTCCATATTCATTTCCTGCCACAAGCGCTGGTGACTCAATCACCAGATCACCGTCCACGGGAAAGGCGGCGTTTATATCGCCCGGAGCGCAAAGAGCAAGTGCAACTTGCCCTTTCCCAGGGATTTTTTGTAACCATATGAGCCGCAAGCGCGTAATATCCCGCGCAACGAAAGGGATCCCGCCATGTTCGGCCTCAAAACCCAGATGATCGATCGTGCCCACGCCCTCAAGGGCCGCGCCGAAGCCATCCCCACCGATACCACCCACGCCGTGCTCGGAACCCCGCTCAAGGGCCCGTATCCGGAAGGCAGCGAAAGCGTCGTCTTCGCCATGGGCTGCTTCTGGGGCGTAGAGCGCCTGTTCTGGAAACTGCCGGGCGTCTTTACGACCGCTGCCGGCTATATCGGCGGCTATACGCCCAACCCGACCTATAAGGAGGTCTGCACGGGCGAAACCGGCCATACCGAAGGCGTGCTGGTCGTCTTTGACCCAAAAGTCATCAGCTTCCAGAAGCTGCTGAAGACCTTCTGGGAAAACCACGACCCGACGCAGGGCTACCGCCAGGGCAACGATATCGGCACGCAGTACCGCTCAGCCATCATTCCGTCGACGCAAGCGCAGTACGACGCCGCCATGCTGTCGCACGACGCCTTCGCCACCGAGATGCGCGCGCTGGGCAAGGGCGCCATCACCACCGAGGTCTTCCCGCCGTCCGATACGACCAAGGATGATGCCCCCACGCCCTTCTACTTCGCCGAGGGCTATCACCAGGGCTATCTCGAAAAGAACCCGGACGGCTACTGCGGCCTGAAGGGCACGGGCGCCGTCTGCCCGATCTGAAGGCGCAGCCCACCGCATATACCGTTTGTTACCAGCCCCTGCCGTATGCCTGCGGCGGGGCTTTTTGTTCGGAGCGGATGATGAAGCGGGTAGCAATGTGTTTCGTGGCGGCGGCAATGCTGGCCGGATGCGCCCAAGCCGAGGCACCCGTCGGCTATCACCTGGTCTGGTCGGATGAGTTTGACCACGGCGCGCAGCCCGATCCCGCCAAATGGCGCTACGATACCTGGCGCAACAAGGACGGCTGGTGGAACAACGAGGCGCAGTACTATTCCGGCAACCGCCCCGAAAACGCGCGCATCGAAAACGGCCACCTGGTCATCGAGGTCAGGCGTGAAGACCTGTCGGCCATGCCCGATTTCGGCGGCCAGAAATACAGTTCCGCGCGGCTGATCACCGACGGTAAAGCCGAATGGACTTACGGCTTCTTCGAAATCCGCGCCAGGTTGCCCTGCAACCGGGGCGGCTGGCCGGCCATCTGGCTGATGGGCCAGAACTGGCCGAAGGGCGGCGAAATCGACATCATGGAGCAACTCAGCTTCGATCCGGCGACCGTCTACGGCACGGCGCATACGCCCTGGTCCGTCGCGCACAATACGCCGAGCGGCGCCGAAGCGAAGATTTCCGAACCGTGCTCGGCCTTCCATAACTATCAGGTCGAATGGACGCCCGATGCCGTGACCTTCATGCTCGACGGCCGCGCCTATCACACCTATCGCAAGCCGGAAAACGCCACGGCCGAAACCTGGCCCTTCGACCGGCCGGAATACATGATCCTCAATGTCGCCATGGGCGGGGGCTGGGCCGGGCAAAAGGGCATCGACGACAACGCCCTGCCGGCGCAGATGGAAGTCGACTACGTGCGGGTCTATCAGAAGTAGTCAGCCGAGTGCCTTTAGCACCGCCGGGATCTGCGTTTCGATATCCTCCGCAATCAGGCCGGGACCGAAGCGCCGTGCGGCCTCGGCATGCATCCACGCCCCGGCGGCGGCGGCATGAAAAGCGTCCATGCCCTGCGCCAGCAGCCCGGTAATAAGCCCCGCCAGCACATCGCCGCTGCCGGCGGTGGCAAGCTGTGGCGGCGCATCGCGATTGATGATCACGCGGCCGTCAGGGGCCGCGACGACCGTGTCTTTTCCCTTGAGCAGCACGATGGCGCCGCTGGCCCCGGCCGCTCGCAAAGCATCGCCTTCGCGGTCGCCGGCCTTCCAGAAGATGCGGGCGAATTCGCCTTCGTGCGGCGTCAGGACGACCGGCGATTTGATCGCGTCGAAAAGGGTTCGCGGATCGTCCTTGAAGACCGTCAGCGCGTCGGCATCGAGCACGCAGGCCTTCTTTGCCTCAAGTGCTTTCAGCACACAGGCGCGGGTGTGGGCGTTGATGCCTGCCGCCGGGCCGATCAGCACGGCGTTCATGCGCGGGTCGGCGATCAATTCGCCGAAGGTTTCGGCGTCCTTCACCGGCTTGGTCATGACGGCCTGCAACGTGGTGGCATACACGGTCAGGGCCGCCGGCGAGCAGGCGACCGACACGAGCCCTGAGCCGACCCGCAACGCCGCGCGTGCCGCCATGCGCGCCGCGCCGGTCGACTGGATGGGGCCGCCGAAGATAATGGCATGGCCGCGGTCATACTTGCTGCCGTCGGGTTTCAGGCGGGGCAGGGCGTCGCGCCAGAGCTTGGGGGAATTGTCGGTCATGCGAGTAAGGGTACCATGTCTTCCAGGGCTTTGCGCGTGGTGCCGAAGGCGCCGTAGCGTTGCGGCAGGTCGTGCGATAACAATACCCAGTCCTCGACCATGGCGGCCTGCTGCTCATAGGCATAGGCGTCGAACGGCTTTCCGGCTTCGAGTTTATAGGTATAGCGGCCGAGATTGCCGATGACGTCGCGCCGGACATAGCGCCACACCGTCATGCCGGCCTGGTATTGCGGCACGTGCGTCAGTTCGTGCGCCAGCAGGCTCAGGTGCGCCGGATCGGATGACATGTCGTCTATAAGCCCCGGCCAGTAGATGGTTTTATTGCGCACAAGAATGACGGCGAAACCGCGAAAGACGCGCGACAGGTGCGACAAGGGATGGTGCGCATTGACCAGGACGATGCCGTCGGGCAGGGCGGCCACCAGGCCTTGCGGCAAGGCGGCGCGTTCGGCCGGGGTCAGGGAGCGCTTGTCCATCCGCCGGTTTTACCCGGGAAAACGGGCAAGGTCGAGTGTGTGACAGAACCCCTGCCATTGCCGGAATCTCCGACCCGTGCATACTGCCCGTCCATTGCAGGAGACACATGATGAAACCGGTGTTCGATCCTAAGCCCCCTGTTATCGTCGCCACCTCGCGCGGCGAAGGCTTTCCGGTCGGGCGCGTCTTCTGCATCGGCCGCAACTACGCCGCCCATGCCCGCGAAATGGGCCATGATCCCGATCGCGAGCCGCCGTTTTTCTTCACCAAATGGGCAGAAACGGTCGTGCAGGCCGGCACCATCACAATGCCGCCGGAAACCGACGACTATCAGTTCGAAGCCGAACTGGTGGTGGCCATCCACAAGGGCGGGCGCAATATCCGGCCCGCCGACGCGCAGGCCCATATTTACGGCTATGCCTGCGGCCTCGACATGACGCGGCGAGACCTGCAGGCCGAGGCCAAGAAAAAAGGCCGGCCATGGGATGTCGCCAAGAATGTCGAACAGTCGGCGCCGATCGGCCTGATCCATCCCGTCGAAGATCTGCCGGACATGACGCTGGGCGGAATCACCCTGACCCAGAACGGGGAACTCAGGCAATCGGGCGACCTCAGCGATATGATCTGGCCGGTGGTCGACGTCATCGCCTATATCTCGCGCTTCTACACGCTGGAAGCGGGTGACCTGATCTATACGGGCACGCCGGAAGGGGTGGGGCCGGTGAGGGCGGGAGATACCCTGTCGGTGATGATCGCGGGCCTGAGCGACCTGAACGTCACCGTCGGTGAGCGCCAATGAAGAAGAAGCCGTTTTTCACCCATCTTTATGTCCAGGTGCTGATCGGCATCGCCATCGGCGCCGCCATCGGTTTGATCTGGCCGCAGATCGGCTCGCAGCCATGGATGAAGGCCATCGGCGACGCGTTCGTCAACCTGCTCAAGATGATGATCGCCGTGCTGATCTTCTGCACGGTGACGGCGGGTATCGGCCATATGAATGCGGCGCGGCAGGTCGGCCGGGTCGGAGTGAAGGCCATCGTCTATTTCGAGGTCATTTCGACCCTGGCCCTCGTCATCGGGCTGGTTGTCGGCAACATCGTCCATCCCGGCGCGGGCTTGAACCTGCATGGCGACGCGGCGGCAGTGGCGACCTATACCAAGGCGCATCAGACGATCGTCGGCTTCCTGATGGAACTGATTCCGACGACCTTCCTGTCCGGCCTGGTCGAAGGCAATATCCTGCAGGTCCTGGTCGTCGCCATACTGGCGGGGTTCGCGCTGATGCGGCTGGGCGACCGGGCGGCGCACATCCGCACCCTGGTCGAGGAGGGCTCCCGCGTCGTCTTCGACATCGTCAACATGGTCATGCGCGCCGCACCCATCGGCGCCGGCGCGGCCATGGCGTTTACCCTGGGCAAATATGGTCCCAGCGTCCTTGGCAACCTGCTGGCCCTGGTGGCGACCTTCTACGCCACTTCGGCGATTTTCGTCGTCGTCGGGCTGGGCATCGTCGCGGCGCTGGCGGGCTTTTCGATCCTGCGCCTGCTCATCTTCATCAAGGACGAATTGCTGATTATCCTCGGCACCTCGTCGTCGGAAAGCGCCCTGGCCAGCCTGATGGAAAAGATGGAACGGCTGGGCTGCTCGCGCCAGGTCGTGGGCCTGGTCATCCCCATGGGCTACAGCTTCAACCTTGACGGCACCAATATCTACATGACCCTGGCCAGCCTGTTCATTTCCGAGGCCATGGGCATTCACCTGACGCTGGAGCAGCAGGTGACGCTCCTGGTGGTGGCCATGCTGACCTCGAAGGGCGCTTCGGGCGTCACCGGCGCGGGCTTCGTGACCTTGGGCGCGACCCTGGCCGTGGTCAATCCGGCCCTGGTGCCGGGCATGGCCATCGTGCTTGGCATCGACAAGTTCA
>CAKZJB010000159.1 GCA_936940865.1 uncultured Asticcacaulis sp.
TCGCCATCCTCGACGGTGCCGTCGAACCCGTCGAGAAACGGGCCGATATAGGAGCCGAACTGGCCGACGATCATCTTGCCGCTATGGTCGGCGATCAGCGGAAAGGCGTCGCCCTGCTCGCGGATGCCAGGCGACATGGCGGTGCGGACGAGTGTCGCGTCCATCTCGATCCGCGCGTTGCGCAGCGCATTCTCGATGATGTCGAGCGTGACAGGGTCGACCGGGACGGTGGCGAAGGGGGTCGAATTGGCCTGGATGATCTGTGCGGGCATGGTGCGATTTCCTCAGGCGAGATGGATCAGGATGTTGCCGACATGGTCGACCTTGCCGGTGCAGCCGGCCTCGATCAGCGTGGTGGAGTCCATCTCTACGACGATCGCGGGGCCCGGGATGACGTCGCCGGCGCGCAGGCGCGAGCGCTCGTAGATCACCGCCGGCACCATCGCACCGTCGGCCCAGAGCTCATGGTCACGGATCTTCGCGGCGGACGGATCGCCATTGCCCTGTTCGAGCGGCGGCGCCGGCAGATCGAGCGCAGGGCCCATCGCCACGGCGCGCAGGTTCACCAACTCGTGGGCGCTGTCCATGTTGAAGGTGAACAGGCGCTTGTGCTCCGTATCGAAGCGGTCGGTCACGCCCTTCAGGCCGTCGCGGCGCAGCACCTCGGCATCGATCGACAGCGGCACTTCGAAGGCCTGGCCCGCATAGCGGACGTCGACTTCGAACTGACTGGTGATCTCGGAGTCGGGCACGCCATCCGACTTGAGCTCGGCGCGGGTCTGCTCGGCCATCTCGTCGAGAATGGCGATCAGTTCCTCGGCCTTGGTGTTGGTGGCGAGGCGCGAGAAGCTGCGCGCGGTTTCGGTGCGCATCTGGGTGGTCGCATCGCCGAGCGCGCACAGCACGCCCGGGCTGACCGGCGAGACGGCGGGCCAGCTGCCCATCAGTCGCGCGACCGCGTTGACGTGGAGCGGACCGGCGCCGCCGAAGCCCATCAGTGCGAAATCGCGCGGGTCATAGCCCTGCTGGACCGAGATCATGCGCAGCGCGCCGAACATATTCTCGTTGACGATGTCGATGATGCCGCGCGCGGCTTCCATCAGGCCGATGCCGAGCGCATCGGCGATCGTCTGTACCGCCTTCTTCGCGCCCTCGCGATCCAGCTTGAAGGTTCCGCCGAGCAGCGCCTCGGGCAGATAGCCAAGCACGACATTGGCATCGGTGACGGTCGGCAACGTACCGCCCTTGCCATAGGCGACCGGGCCGGGGACCGCGCCCGCAGACTGCGGGCCGACGCGCAGCGCTTTGGTCAGTTCGGGCACATAGGCGATCGAGCCGCCGCCTGCGCCGACCGTCTTGACGTCGAGCGCCGAGGCGCGAACCGACAGGTGGCCGACCTCCGTGGTGCGCTGGCGGCGCGCCTCGAGATTTTCGATCAGCGCTACGTCAGTCGAGGTGCCGCCGACGTCGAGCGTCAGGATATTCTTGATGCCGGCGTTGCGGCCGACCCATATCGCCCCGGTGACGCCGCCTGCAGGGCCCGACATCAGGATGTTGACCGGATGCTCCTCGGCCTTCTGCGCGGACATCAAGCCGCCGTCCGAGCGGAGCAGCGACAGCTTGCCGGCCATGCCCGCCGAGGCGAGCTTGTTGCGCAGATTGGAAACATATTTGCCCACCACCGGACGGACCGAGGCGTTGGCGACGGTCGTCAGGGTGCGCTCATATTCCTGCATTTCGGGCAGGACTTCGTGGCTCAGCGATACCGGAACGCCGGGTAGAACTTCGGCCGCCAATTCGCCGACGCGCTTCTCGTGCGCACCGTTGAGATAGGCGTTGATCAAGCTGACCGTGATCGCCTCGACGCCCTGCGCCTTCAGGAATTCGAGCTGGGCGCGGATGTCGTCGTCGTCGATCGGACCGAGATCGACTGTTGCCGCCTGGCCGGCCTGGGCGGCGGTCAGGGTTACGGTCTGGCGATACCAGACGATGCCGTCGAAGCTTTTCAGCGCCGGAATGCCGCTGGTTTCCCAATCGCCCTGCGGGACCATCGTCGGCCAGGCGCCGTCGGCGAACGACGGGCCCGACCACTGCGACAGGTTGCGGAAATCGGGATCATGCTCGCGCCACCATGTGTCCCGCACCTGGTCCCACTTCGCCAGCGCGGCTTTCGGGTCCGTCCGGTATAGATCCTCGACCTGCAAGGTTTCCCGCATCCCGGCGACCGGATCGAGGCCCTGGCGGCTGATCCAGACCTGCGCGGCGGTGCCGCCCCACGATGCGTGGATCATGCCCTGCGGAACGTGCAACGTGTCGGCCAGTTGCCGCGCCATGAAGTAGCAGACGGCCGAGGTATCGCCGGCCGTCTCCGGCGACGACACCTGCCAGCCGGTCGCCTTGGCGAAACCCGTCACCGGCACCGGCTGCGAATTGCGCGGCACGTTGAGGATGCGCAGCTGCGGATCGTAGGCGCCCGCCGCATTCGTCGCCGCCTTGAGCGGAAACTCCATGTTCGACTGACCGGAACACAGCCAGACGTCGCCGATCAGGATATCGGTCAGGGTCTGGCTGTGGCCGGCGGAATCGCGAAAGGCCAGGGTGTAGGGGCCGCCCGCGCCCTGCGGCGGCAGGTTCAGCGAAAACGCGCCGGACGCGTCGGCCCGGCCGCTGGCGTTCGCCACCACCTTGTTGGATGCGGACAAGACAAGATCGACCGTCGCATTGGCCGCGGCACGCCCCCATAGGGCCACCGGCTTGTCCCGTTGCAGCACCGCGTGATCAGTGAAGACAGGGGCCAGCCCGGCCCCGTCTTGCGCGCAGGCGCCCGTGACGCCTGCCAGAGTGACCAGGCCGGTTGCAAGGCCTGCCGCAATCTTGGTTTTCATGGCAGACGTCCTTAGGAAATCTTGAACGCGCTGGCGTGGCGGGTCGGCAGCTCTGCCGGCAGGTCGATGACCAGCGCCTGGTCGGTCTGGCGGAAGGTGAGCGGCTTTTGCCATCCCAGTAGCGTCACGCGCTTGACCGGCCGCTTTTGATGGCCGGCAGCCCGGCCGAGCGAGGTGATGGCGACGCTCTGTTTCGGCAGCCCCAGCGTGATGGCATAGAGGGTATCGCCCTTTGTGGTGAAGCGGATGTCCCTGGCCGTATAGGCCGCGTTTTCCTGGAAGGCCCCGGTTGCCGTCTCGGTCGGCCCTTCGCCGAACACCGTCCACGGCCGCGTGCCGTGAATGGCCTCTGCATTGACCTTCATCCACGCCGCAAGTTCGTCGAGCAGGGTCTGCGATTCCGGCGGCAGGCTGCCGTCGGCGTAGAGCACGACGTTGAGCAGAAGGTTGCCGTTTTTGCTGACGATATCGGACAGCATGTAGATGACGTCCGGCGCGGTCTTGTAGGTAAAATTGTCGCTGTAGAACCAGTCGCCGTTAGAGGTGTCGGTCTGCCACGGCAAGGGATTGATACCTTTCAGCACGCCGCGCTCGACGTCCTGCACGCACATGGCGCGGTCGAATTCGCCGGAGCCGAAATCCTTGCAATTATAGACGGCGTCCGTGCTCTGACGGCCCATGCGGCTGTTGTACAGGTGGGCCAGGAGCGAGCGCCCGACGACGCCGAACGGCAGGCCGCCGTCGGAATAGAGCAGGTCCGGCTGGTAGCTGTCGACCAGATCGCGGATGCGGTTGAACCAGATTTGATGGTACTTCGGATCGTGCGTGTACCAGGTGTCGGCGCCGCCGCGATAAGGCTCGTCGTGCTTCGGGTGATAAAGGTCCGAGTAGGCCGGTTCGGCGCCGTCATAGGGCACGCCGATCTGCGGCCAGAACTGGTCGTACTGGTGGCTGGGGTAGAACCAGTTATGGCTGGCGCCGAGGTGTTCCGACACGCCGAAACGCAGGCCACGCTTGGTGGCCGCCGCCTTCCAGGTGCCGACGACGTCGCGCTTCGGCCCCATGGCAACCGCGTTCCAGCGATGGTGCTTCGAGTTCCACAGGTCGAAATTGTCGTGGTGGACGCCCATGCTGACAAAGTACTTGGCGCCGGCGGCCACATACTTGTCCATCAGGGCTTCGGGATCCCACTTGTCCGCGGTCCACAGGGGAATGATGTCCTTGTAGCCAACCTTGGACGGGTGACCGTAGTGCTTCAGGTGGTGGTCGTAGTGCGGATGCCCGGGAATATACATGTTGCGGGCGTACCAGTCACCGGCGCGCGGCACCGCCTGCGGCCCCCAGTGCGCCCAGATGCCGAACTTGGCGTCGCGGAACCAGTCCGGCGCGCGGTAGGTTTTGAGCGAAGCCATGTCGGGATTGAAGGGCCCGGACGCCATCGGCAGGTCGTAGGCAGGCGCGGCAGGCGTCTTGGCGCAGGCGTCCGCTCCGCCGGCGGACGGGGAATCCTGCGCGAACGCTGCCACCGGCGCCGCCAGCCCGAAGGCTGCGGCAAGGGGAGCTCCCAACAGGTTGCGCTTGCTGATCGTGACCATATCCACAATATCCTTAAAAGTGTAATTTATCGCCGGAAAAACTGTTCGCCAAATGGGCGCGCCGGACGCAGGATCGGGTCAGGTTCCTCCGTCCGGCGCTTCCGCCGTCCCGCCCGAAGCATCATGGCGCGACCTCGCCAGGGGTGAGGACGTCGGTTCGGGACGGCAGATTTCATGATCGTGGCCGGGGTTATTTTGCCGGCGACGCCTCCTTTTGGTCGCTCGCCGGCTGTCCGATCGCCACGCCGCGCCCGGCGGTCGTGATATAGACAAGACCGAACTGGCGCGGGTCCCCGATTACCTCTCCGCCCCCACCGTACTGGTGGGCGTCGTCATTGATCCGGACCCAGCTTTTCCCTTCGTCCGTGGACCGGAAAATGCCCCAGACGCCCTTGTAGCGTCCCCACATATAGACCGACGGATAGGTTTGCCCTTCGGCGGCCTTGCCGAAGCCGACCGCAACAGCCTCGCTGACATCCGCAATGGCTGCAAAGGGCGATTTCACATCCGGCGAATGGCCGAGGCCCTGCGGGGTAGGCACCCAGATATCCCGTACATGACCGGGCACGGCGCGGGGCAGGCCTGCCCCCCTCCAGGGTTCCAGAACGGGCAGTCCCTTCGCAAAGACCTTAAACGTCGCGCCGCCGTCCGCGCTGACCGACATCTCGCCGGTGCTGGTGTCGTAGACGTAGAAGACACCGTCGGCGGCACGGTCCGAGAACAGCGGGAAGGTCCGTCCCTGAACCACGGGATAGCCACCGGACTTGAGCCAGGTCTTGCCACGGTCGCTGGAATAGTAGGCGTCTCCCTTGCCGGTCGCCCAGACCATTGCCGTGCCGTTGGCGGAAACGGCGATGCGGCCGGGCGAATACCAGCCCTTGTCGTCATGCAGGACGAGCGGCGGGCTGGACGGCATGTCGGCCCAGGTCTTGCCGTTGTCCAGCGACAGCAGGGCATGATTTTTGGCGGCGTCGCCATCGGCCATCCGCACGACCAGGCCGGGATTGAGCTCCGCAAAATCGACGACACGGTTGCTGCCGGCGGCCGGATTGAAATAGCCGCCGTCCAGGGGCGGGGACCCTTCGAAATTCAGAAAACGAAAGCCGCCGACATCGCCGACGGCGGCGATGAGGTGCGCCCCGGCCGGGGGGCTGGCCAGGTCCAGCGCCGCCGTCTCTTCGAAATTGTCGAGTTCGAACGTCCAGACGACAGGCTTCCGGCTGTCGGCGTCGGTCAGGTTTTCCGTCATCCATAAGCCGTCGCCGGTGCCGTAGATGGCCTCGTTCGGGTCGAACGGATTGATGTCGATATCCGACATCCAGTGTCCCATGGTGTCGGCCGGCCGGTTGGCCAGAATCCAGGGAATGTAAGGCGACTCGTGCTTCGACAGCGGGCGAAGGTCGGTCCAGTGCTGGCCGCCATCGAGGCTGCGGAAGATGGTGTCGCCCCCCCACCAGCGGTCGAGCGTGGTGACGACCAGGGTCCCGGGCTTGCCGGCCGCGGCACTCACTCCCGCATAGCAGAAGGACGGACCGCCATTGCCCGGCTTCTGTGGCGTGATGTCTTTCCAGGTGCCGGCCGCCGGATCGAGCGCATGGACCGCGCCGTCCTTGCAGTTGTTGGGGCCGGACTGGTCGGCGAAGGTGACATAGAGGGCATTGCCGGAAGCGTCGAAGTCGGCGTGATGGGCCACGAACCCCCTGGGGGTGCCGGCCACGGCCTGCCAGCTGGCTCCGCCGTCGTGGCTCACATAAAGACTGTGCTCCTGGCTGTTCACACCGACATAGAGGGTCTTGGACGGCGCGCCCGGACTTGCCGATCGCGGGTCGAACAGCACGAAGTTGACGTGCTTTTCCGGAAAGGACCCGACGGACGACCATGTCTTGGCGCCATCGCTGCTCTTGAGCAGCCCGTCATTGGACGAGCCGAGAAACAGGATGTCGCCGCTGTTGGGATCGACCGCCAGGCGTTCGCCCGTGCCGCGGCCGTCTTCATTGCCGCCGAGCTTGACCGGCAGGTCGGCCTTGGCCCAGGTTGCACCGCGGTCGCCGGAACGCCACACTGTACCGGTCGACGCCCATTGGCTGGTGTAAAGACCTGTAGCGATATAGACCTTGTCTGGGTCCCGGGCGTCGAGCGCCAGGCTCAGGACGCCGAAGTCCTCGTTCCGGCCCATGCCGTCGAGCAGCGGAATCCATGTCCGGTCGGCGGCGTCCCAGCGATAGGCGCCGCCGACGTCGGTTCGCGCATAGAGCAGGCCCTTTTCCGTCGGATGGTAAACGAAACCATCGACAAAACCGCCCCCGCCCATCGGCGCGGTCGCCCACACATAGGGCTCGGCCTTGACCTTGGGCGCCTCAGCGCCGGCGGATGCGGCCATGAGCAACGCCGCCATGGCGGCCCCGGTGAGGCCCGTCACAATCCTCTTCATGTCGTCGCCTTCCCTTGTCTTTTCTATAATCGGCGCACGTTCCCGGGACGCGCGCCTGGACTGCGCCGCTTAAGTCGCCTTGCAGTACTGATTGATGAAATCCTGATGCGAAGGGACCGCTTGCGCCGAGCGCACGATCTCCTCGCGACGCAATTCCATACCCTTGCGGATCTGCTCCAACGGATAGAGATCAGCCGCTATGGCGTAGCGCTCTGGAACGAGGCCGTTGCCCAACAGGATCGCGAGCCAACTCGGCTCCATATAGGATTCAAGATCACCCAGCGGGATTTGGCCGGTGGCCTTCCAGACCTCAAGCTTGTGCCGCAGGCTGTCAGGTATCTCGATGTCGCGGCATGCCGCCCACAATGGCTCGGGCCGGCGGGAGAGGTAGTAGTGCGCAATGATGAAGTCGCGTATGCGCTCGATCTCGGTGGTGGTTATCCGGTTATATTCGTCGCGCAGAACGGGGTTGATGGTCCCTTGGGGGAAGAATTGAAGCAACTTCAACACTCCCTGGATAATCAATTGTATGCCGGTTGACTCCAGCGGTTCGAGAAAGCTGGAGGCAAAGCCGATCCCAATACAATTGCGGTTCCAGAACAGCTTGCGATGCCCGGATGTAAAGCGGAACACCCTCGGCTCCGCCAACAGTTCGCCCTCGACACTGCCCAGGAGTGCTTGGCGCGCCGCGTCGTCGCTCCAGAAATCCGAATTATAGACCATGCCATTGCCACTGCGATGCTGCAGGGGAATGGTCCAGCGCCAGCCCCCGGCGTGCGCGGTGGATCGCGTAAACGGCATGGGCGCGCCCACACGTTTCGATGGGACCGCCATGGCGCTGTTGCACAGCAACCAGCGCGACCAGTCAACAAATGGCGTGTCCAACGCCTTTCCCAGCAATTCGGACGCGAAACCCGTGCAATCCAGGAACAGGTCGCCGGGAACCGCAACGCCGTTGGCAAGATGGATGGCGGTAATATTGCCGGAGGCGCCATCCAGATCGAAGTGCGTCATCTTGCCTTCGATACGCTGCACGCCTAACCCGGTCGCCACGTCCCGCAGATAGCGGGCGTACAATGCCGCGTCAAAATGATAGGCATGGTGATAGCGCGAACTCAGCTCATCGCTGATCGCAAAATTGTTGTTCTTGGCCACGGCGTAGGCGAACGAGTAGTCGTCGATCGGGCGCTCGTCGCCCGCTTGCCGCAGTCTCAGCCAGTAGTGCTGTGGCGATACTCCGTCAACCTGGTGACCATAGTCGCTGAACGCGTGGAAATGCCGGTTTCCGGCAACGCCCCAGTCGCAAAATTCAATGCCGAGCTTGAACGTGCCCTGGGTGCGGCGAACAAAGTCATATTCGTCAATGCCCAGCAAAGCGTTGCAGAGCGTCAGCAACGGGACCGTCGCCTCCCCGACGCCGATGATGCCGATTTCCTCGGATTCAACCAGAGTGATGCGGATTTGACTGCGATTCGTCTTCCTGGCCAGCAGAGCGGCCGCGATCCACCCCGCCGCGCCGCCGCCCAGTATGACGATTTGCTGTTGCTGTACGCTGTTCATAAACATACCTCGCCATGAACACATCCGACGCCATGTCTGGCGAACGGGTTTCAGGCCTACGCGGGGGTTGGATGTCGGTCAAGTCGCACAAGCCGCCCGCGATAAGCGACCGGCAGGATACGACGCCGCGACTGTATTTGAAAAAAGGAAGGGCGCTTCTAATGAAGCGCCCTTCCCCGTTCAGACCGTTAGAAGCGCGCCCGCACGGTAATATCGTAGCGCTGATCGCTGACGTTAAAGTCGTACGGCTCGAACACGCCCGGCACCGGCTCCTGAAGCGTTTTCGACTTCGTGTTGAGAAGGTTGTTCGCGCTGAAGGAAACGGAAACCTTGTCGTTCACGCTGTAGTCGAAGCCCATATCCAGGTAACCGGCCGCGGCCGTGTAGGCGGGGACCATGTTGTACACCGGGAACGAATGGGTGCTGTCAAAGTTGGTGGGGCTGGTGTTGAGGGTGTAGGGGTTGCCGCCGCTCGTCGCATAGGACAGCGGATTGACGTTGGTCGACATCAGCGCCTTGTCGCGCCAGTTATACGCCAGACGGACATTGACCGCCTTATAGCTGTACAGCAACTGAATGTTGTAGGCCCACTTCGACAACCCTGCGTAGGGGAGCTTGGGGTAGGTCTGCGGCACCGTGCCGTCCGGGTTGAGGCCCGGCAGGGACCCATTGGCGGGCGGGGGAGTCACCACGCTGTTGGCCTGCTGGGCAGGGTTTCGGCTGTCGATATAGGTCACGTTGCCGTCAATGCCAAACCCGCGAAGCCAGCCTGGGAGCGTATCGAAGAAGGTGCGGCCACCGAGCTCAAAGCCCTTGATGGTAGCCGTTTGCTCCGACGTTTTGTTCTGCAGATAGAGCCACGGAAGATTGAGGGTAGTCGGCGTCCCCGGATCCGGATCCCCTGCCTTGGCCGGAGCCTTAACACCATTGGGATATTCCAGCGCCGGAATGGGCAGATTGTTCTGGATGAACGAATAGAATATCGGGGCATCCTCAATCTGCTTGCCGAACAGGTCGAGATACAGGAAGCTGGATGACGTCGGATAGTATTCGAACGAAATATCCTGACTGTTGATCATGGTCGGCTTCATATTCGCGCCCCCGCCCTGAACGGAAACACCTGTGAGAACCCCGGGGGCCTGCGGATTTCCGCCAGCAAGCGTTCTGGCCGTAATCGAACCACCCGCGCGGATGTCATTGAGATTCGGCAAAGACGTCGACCTCGACGCCGCAGCGCGAATGATGAACTTGCTGCTTACGTCGAACTTGATGTTGAATGACGGCAGGATACGCGAGTAGCTGTAGTCCCGGGTCTGCATGCTGTAACCCGAAGCGAACGCATAGAGCGTCGGGAACGTCACGTTCGCGTTCGGATTAGCACTGAGCTGCTGCTGCGCGTTGAAGTACGCTATGCTGTCCGCCGTGGTTAGAGCAAAGTTCTGGCCATTCGGCGTGTAGAGCAGACCGTCCCCATGCAGGGTTTCGGCGACATCACGAACGCCGAAATTACCCGAGAATGGCGGAATGAAGCCGATAGCATCGTGCGCGAACTTGAACTCGATATAGACGGACCGGGTGTCGATGGTGCTGACGGTCTTGTTCAGCCCCTGATCGATATACTTCGTCCAGTAGTCAGCTGCCGTCCCGTTGGCGATCTGCCCGTTATAGGTCTGGAGCAAATGGTACCAGTCATAACTTTGCAGCAGCGATTGGCTCGGGACGTACATCTGGGCCGGAATAACGGCCTTGCCGCCAAAGAAGTTCTTGAAGGTGGCGACTTCATAATCCGACGACGGGACGTTTGTGTTCGTCAGATATTGAATATTCCCAATGCCATAGGTCGGGTCGTTGGGGTGAGCCCCCCACGGATTGGCCAGCCACGATACGCTGAGCGGCGCGTACCAGGTCCCAGCGAAGTCGTCCTTTTCAGTGCGGTTGGCGGCACGCGCGCCAAAGGTGACGGTGCGCAGGAAGCCATCATCGCTGACGTGGTATTCAACGTCGAAGTGGGTGGCGAGCATCGTCCCCTTATTATTGGGTTTATGATAGTTCATAGAACTCAGATACGCCGCGCTCTTATCCAGCAGGCCGGCGGTGGAAAGACCGGACAGCTTCGGCAGAGCCCCCGTCAGGTCGATGTCCATCGAGTCGACCAGCTGGCTGCTCTGGGAAAGGCCAGCGCCAAACTGCTCGCCCTTCATGCTGGACGTGACAGATTGCACACCGCCACGCACCGTCATCCGATCACTGGGCCTCCACAGGAAGCTCTGCGAAATGTCCAGTGTGGAGCTTTTGCTGTGCGAAACCCCAGCCCCGCCGCCCGGGTTAAACGTGCCATGAGGGCCACACTGCACCAGGACGGGCGCATTCGGCGACCAATCCCACTGAAGCGACGACGCGGGACTGCCAAAGACGCCACCGCAATCAATCATATATTGCTGGGGGAACCAGCCGCCGTTCGCCGCCTTGAAACTGTCGCTCGCCGTCGTGTTCGTCCAATCCACCGAATTTCCCGTGGACCCGACCGTAAGGCTACCCCGACGGAGGCCGCCATTGGCATCATACTCAACCGGAGTGCCGATCTTGGGCATGACGGCGGATGCCGCCGAAGGGCTCGACCCCACCGAACCGTTGTTCGACCAGCTGTCGTCGTTATATTGCGAATAGAACACCGTGTTGGTAAACGTCAGATTATCCGACGGCTTCCACTGGATGGCCTGATAGGCGCCATAGCGTTGACGGTTACTGACACTGTTGCTCCAGTTGAACGAGCTGGGCACAAAAGCCAGATGATCGGCGCGCGTGGAGGTCGGGGCATATTCGGCGAACATGGCGCCGACAGCCAGGTCACTGCTCTGCTGGTGGAGGCCGCTGTAGGCGAAATCCCACAATACGCCGACTTCACCTATGTTGGTATCGAAACGCTTTGAGAACAACGCGGAAATGCGAGGCGACCCCTTGGCAACCTGGGTGCCGTAGCTGCCGCCGACCGTGAGGGCAACCTGCGTCGTCTTGAAATCGAAGGGCAGACGGGTGCGAAGATCGATCGATGACGCCCCGCCTTCAATGAGGTCAGCGCGCGACGCCTTGTAGACATCGACACCAGCCATCAATTCGGGCGTGACTTCGTTCCAGCTGATGGCGCTCGCGCCGTTGGCGCTGAACAGCTGCTGGCCGTTAAGCGTACTCGAATTGAAGGGAAGACCGCGCACGGAGATGCCCGACCCTTCGATCTGGAACGCCGTGCTGCCTCCATTGGTCCCACCAAAACGGGATATGGTCACACCCGAAACGCGTTGAAGCACTTCGGTGATCGAATTGTCGGGCAGCTTGCCGGCTTCATCGGCGACGACAGAGTCGACGATCGTGTCCGAATTCTTCTTGATCTCGATGGCGGTCCTCAGCGCCTTGCGGCGCGCCGTGACGATGAGAACCGAATTGTCGGCCGCCTTGGCGTCCGTCGCGTCGGCGCCTCCCTTGTTCGCCGCCGCGTCCTGGGCCATGGCCGAAACGGCCGTCGCCATGACGATTGCAGAAACGCCCGCGCTCAATATGAGCTTGCGTGTGATGTTATTCATTACTGTTTCCTCTGGTGCCGAAACTGACGCCATCGCCGCTTCGATTTTCTGCCCCGGCGACACGCGTGCCGCCATTTGTAAGACGATTATGTAAGCGTTGAATTTTTGTTCAAGGATAAAATTGAATTTTGCATTCAAAACAGCCGGCTGTTGCGATGTTGCCACATATGAAAGTCAGTGTCACATGAGCAAAAAAAAGCCCCCTTGCGCTGCGGGAGCAAGGGGAAAGGCTGGGAGGATAGGATGGTTCGGGAGAACGAGACCCTCCATTTAGCGCATAAGCTCGCTCGAAACGCGCCGCAGCAGGTCAGGGAACCCTCAGGCCGCAAGCTTATTGTCCTACAATACGACATCCCGCGCGCAAATCAAATATAAAATTTGCTTTCTTTCGTGAAATTTTAAAAGGCTTTTCGGGACACCGGTGGCAAAAACGGTGCTGCACAGGCCACGACGGTCGCATTTGGTCATTAAGTCTGCGAATTGACTTCATTTTTCATATGATGTTGATTGGCAAAATCCTAAAAATGGACCATTACAGGGGCCGGGCCCCGGCACCCCGGGAATACGTCCTTTTCATACCTTGGCGCGTGAAGCAGAATGGCGAGACCGAAATCAGACGAGACCGACGACGCGGAAGACGCCGGCCTGAAATATCGCGCGCCGGCACTCGAAAAAGGCCTCGACATCGTCGAACTGCTGGCCGCCTCCCCCCGTCCCATGCCGCCCAAGCTGATCTCCGAGAAGCTCGGCAAGTCGGTCAGCGAGCTTTTCCGCATGGTCCAGGTCCTGGAAAACCGCGGCTACGTCGCCATGGCGGAAAACCAGAGCGGTTATGAGCTGACCAACAAGCTGTTTTCGCTCGGCATGGCGCGGGGCATCAGCAAGAACCTGCTCGATCATGCCGTCCCGGCCATGCGGGCCCTGAGCGAAGACATCCTTCAGGCCTGCCACATCGTCGTGGCGTCCGACGACCAGGTCGTGGTCGTCGGCCAGATGGACGCGCCGGCCAATCCCAGCTTCCATATCCGCGTCGGCTTCCGCCAGAACATCGTCGACGCGACGTCAGGCGCCCTCCTCTACGCCTTCCAGAAGCCAAAGGTGCGCGACGCCTGGCGCAATGCTCTGAAGCCGGCCGTTTCCGCCGACGAATGGCAAAAATTCGAGACCCTGGCGGAAACGGCCCTGGCCAAGGGCTACCTGGTGGCGCAAAGCGCCTACACCGAGAGCATCACCGACATCTCCAGCCCCGTCTTCAGCGACCGGGGCCTCATCGCCGCCCTGACCATCCCCTATATCAAGAACCGGTTGAGCGTCAGCGTAGAGGAGTGCGCCAAATCCCTGGTCGAGGCGGCCGGCGCCCTGTCGAAGGCCCTGGGCGCCCCCCCCGAATCGTAAATCTCGTCCCGCTCAGGCACCGTGGTCTTTTGGCGATATTCGGAAGACAAACGCGAAGACCGTGCTCCACGGCGCGCTTTCCTCCAGCAGGACGAGGTCTCCGCCATGGGCCAGGGCTATCTGGCGGGCCAGGTTAAGCCCGGTTCCCGTGCCCGTGGGCTTGGTGGTGACAAAGGCATGGAAGATCTTGTCGCGCAGGCCGTCCGCGATACCGGCCCCGGTATCGCCTATGCATATCCGGACTTCGTCATGGTGGCGGACGATCGACACGCCTATGCGCCGCGGGCCTTCGGCTGCGGCACAGGCTTCGGCCGCGTTTGTCAGCACGTTGATAAGGGCCTGCGCCATCAGGGCTTCGTCGAGGTCGAGGCGCGTAATATCGGCGGGCAAGTCCAGGTCGATCGCGACGCCGCGGGCCACCGGGCTCTGCTCGAAGACCCTGATGACGTCGTGGAGCAAGGCCCCGGGATCGACGGACTCCGGCTCCGGCTCCGGCAGGCGGGCAAGCGACCGGTAGGCCTCGACGAACCGCGCAAGGCCGCCGGCGCGCTGGATGAGGAAGTCGAGGGCTTCGCGCGCGGCCCCTGCGGCCTCCGAGGTTTCCCCGTCGAGATGCTTGCGCGCGACGCCGGCCAGCGACGCGACGGGCGTCAGTGAATTCATGATTTCGTGACTGAGAACCCGCAGCAGGTCGCGCAGGGCCGTCGCTTCCGCCACGCGAAGCTCGGACTGCACGTCGGCCAGGCTGACGAGACGCACGGCCCGTCCGGCCGTCACGACCTCGCTGACGCCTACCGCGTAGGCCCTGTCGTGCAGACGCACGACCTTCCCCGCTCCGGTGTCGTTGCGCTCGATCGCGTCCGTCAGTTCCACCGGAACATCCGCCGGCCGGTCATCCGTACGGAACAGCGTCCGCGCCGCCCGGTTCAGGGCCCGGACGCAGCGATCCGGACCGTACGACAGCAACGGGATGGGCACCTGGTCCAGCGCCGCCGCCAGTGCGGCCCCCTCCGCCGCGGGCACGGACGATACCGGCGGTTCCGGAACGGCATCCGGGGCTTCCCGCAGCAGCGGCACGGCGCAACCGGCCGCGACCATCAGGCCAAGGATCAGATTGGCCCACAGATGGTGTTCCGCCGCCTCGAAGACCAGCATTGCGGCTGCGGCAAGGCCGCCGGCCAACGCAAGACGTATCGTGGCCGCCCTAGAGACCATGCCGGGCCATCCGGCGGTAAAGGGTCTGGCGGGTCACGCCAAGTTCGACCGCCGCCTTCGAGATGCTGAAATTGTGGCGCTTCAGCGCCTCCTGGATGATGAACTTCTCGGTCCGCTCGAGGCTCAGGCCCACGTCAGCACTTTCCACGCGGTCGTCGGGCAGGTCGAGGTCGGCCGGCGCAATGGCCGGTCCTTCGGCGGCCACGACCGCGCGCTCCACGACCCGGCGCAGGGCGTGCAGGTTGTCGCCCCACGCGATCCCCCTGAGGGCGGCGAGGGCATCGGGCTGCAGGGAGCGGGTTGGCAGTCCCTGCTGCAGGGCGAAAACCCGGGCGAAATGGGCCGCCAGCACCGCGACATCGTCGCCCCGGTCGCGCAGCGGGGGCAAGGCGATCGCGAGCTGGCTCAGGGCATAGATCAGGCTGCGCGAAAGTCCGATGTCGCCCGAGGGCCGGGTCGTCGTAGCCACCACGCGGTTATTGTGCCGCGCGGCCGACTGGAGCCATGCCGACAGGAGAAGCGCCAGGGCCGGGTCCAGCCTGTCGATGTCCTCGAGCACCAGGGTCGTGTCCGAAAGCCCCTCCAGGGCATCTATCCTCAGGTCGTTCGCTTCGACGACCTTCAGATGCCCGCGCCCCGACTGGCGATGCAGGGCCTGGGCGACCAGGCTCTTGCCTGTTCCGGGCTCGCCTTCCAGAAGGACCGAGGCCGCCAGCGGCGCGTAGCGCGCGACGAGATCCCTGACCCGGACGATCGCTTCGCACGCGCCGACGATCAGACCGGAGTCGGCGGGCGCCTGGGCCGCGGCGGCGGGCGGCGGGCGGTGGCGAAGGGCATCCTCGACGGCATCGAGCAGCCGTTCATTGTTCCACGGCTTCATGATGAAATTGTGGGCCCCGGCGCGCAGCGCCTGGACGGCGACCGTAAGTCCGCTGTGGCCCGTGACCACCACGACGGCCGCATCGGGGTTGTGGCGGCGGATGTCGCGAAGGCAGGCCAGCCCCTCCTCGCCCGACATCTGGGCGCGCGAGAAATTGAGATCGAGCAGTATCGCATCGACCCGCTCGGCCGCCAGGATGCTGAACGCTTCAGCGGGATTGGCGGCGCCCAGGAATCCGTACCCGGCCGA
Source organism: uncultured Asticcacaulis sp. (assembly GCA_936940865.1). Taxonomy (GTDB): domain Bacteria; phylum Pseudomonadota; class Alphaproteobacteria; order Caulobacterales; family Caulobacteraceae; genus Asticcacaulis. The sequence continues at coordinate 15,789 of CAKZJB010000159.1, forward strand.
CTTCAGGAGCAACTCGGCGGTCTTCAGGACATTTGGATCGTCGTCGACAAACAGAATCTGGCTGGGGGACATGTACGAATTCGGACACTTCGGACAACAGGCCCGTAAAGCTGTCGCCAAACCGGCAAAAAGTCAAATAAAACCGACGCGTTAGTTTGACGGTCAGGATGAGGTAAACTCGGCGGACGCACAGGGCAGGAAAAGATACAAAAAGATGTTGATGCCGATCCTCACCGAACACGCCGTTTCCGACGCCGTCGAATCGACCGACGACGCGCTGACACTTGGTCTGGACATTCTGGAATACGTGGGGGCCGCGCCGGCGCCCATGGGTGTATCCGAGATCGCCCGGCAGGTGAAGGCTCCGCGGATCCAGGTTTTTCGCGCCATCAAGGCCCTCGAAAAGCTCGGCTATATCGCCGGCGGCGCCGGCCGCGGCGCTTACGTGGCCACGTCCAGACTCTATGAACTGGGGATCAAGGCCCCCTTCATTCAGCGCCTTGTCGACCGGGCCAGGCCGGTGATGCAGGCCCTGTCCGACGAAGCGCTGCAGTCCTGCAATCTTTCCGTTCCCTTCGGCCGCCACCTTTCGGTCATCCTGCAGACGCCGTCTCCCGGCGCCTTCTGCATCAATGTCCCGACCGGCTATCGCTATCTCGATCCGGCCTCGGCGCCCGCCGCCGCCTGCCTGGCCATGACCCGCGATCCCGTCCAGGCCGAGAGCGTCCTGGAAGGCGTCACCGACCTGAGCTGCCCGATATTCGATGGCGACAACGTGGCGGCCGTCCTGACCATCCCCTACGTCCGGACGATCGAAAGCCGTCCCATGGATCTTTGCCTGAGGGGGCTTCAGCAGGCCGCCGCGGCCCTTTCCGTCGAACGGACGGGCCCCGCCCCCCGGCTGACGGTCCTGTACGGTGGACGCGATAGCTGATATCAGGAACGATACATAAGACACCGTGGCGTCCTCATGCCGCTTATCAGCCTGCGCAACGTCCATTTCAATTACCAGACAAGCGATCGCACGGTCGCGGCGCTGCGGGGCGTATCCCTTGATATTGAAGCCGGCGACTTCGTTGCCGTCTGCGGTCCGTCGGGCTGCGGCAAGTCGACCCTGCTCAACATCATGGGCACGCTGGACCGCCCCACTTCCGGACAGTACATCCATGACGGCGAAGATCTGGCGGGTTTCACGCCCGGGCGGCTGGCGCAGTTGCGCGCCCGCCATATCGGATTCGTCTTCCAGAGTTTCAATCTGATCGACAGCCTCACCGTCTACGACAATATCGAACTGGCGCTGCTGTACCGTCACGACCGTGAGCGGAACCTGCGTAACCGGATCATGGACGCCATGGACAAGGTCGGCATAGCGCACCGCGCCAACCATCTGCCGCGCCAGCTTTCGGGCGGCCAGCAACAGCGCTGCGCCATCGCCCGCGCCATCGTCGGCAGGCCGTCGCTCATTCTCGCCGACGAACCGACCGGCAATCTCGATTCCGAAAATGCCGCCCAGATCTTCGGCATACTGAAGGCGCTTCATGCCGACGGCAGTACCCTGGTGGTGGTCACACACTCTCCCGGCCAGGCGGACCAGGCCGGGCGCGTCGTCGAAATGCTCGACGGCCGCATCCTCCTCTCCCGGCGCCGGGTCGCATGAGACTGCGCGCCTCCGTCCTTGTCCATGTCGGCCGGTCCCTCCTGCGCTACTGGGGCCTGAGCCTGCTGAACGCCCTCGGCCTGGCAATCGGGTCGGCCGCCGCCATCATCATCGCCCTCTATATCCGCGACGAGCTGACCTTCGACCGCTTCCTGCCCGGAGCCGACAAGGTCACGATGGTGACTTCGGTCTACAGCCCCCCTGACAGTCCCGTCGTCAGCAACGACAAGTCGCCGGCCGGGGTGGCGGAGTGGCTGCGCGCCGACGCTCCGGCCGTCGAAGCAGCGACGCGCCTCATTCCCGTGGAGTGGCCCGTCCGCTCCTCCCGCTTCGAGTCGATCGAAAATATATACTGGGCCGATCCCAATCTGTTCGATGTCCTGCGCTTCAGGGCCGTTGCCGGTGACCTCACGACCGCGCTGGCGAAACCCTATACGGTCGTCATTACCCAGGCCGTGGCGCGGCGGTATTTCGGTCGCGACGACGTGGTGGGCCAGACCCTGGTGATCAATGGCGGATCACCCGTCGTCATTACCGCCGTCCTTGCCGATTTCCCCGCCAACAACAGCGTGAACCGGGAAATCTTCATCTCGGGGCTTTCGGCGTACAGCATGACGGCGGTCTTCCATCTGCACCCCGACTGGCAATGGGCGTCCAGCTATACCTTCCTGCGCCTGAAGCCCGGCGCGCATCTGGCGCCCGAAACCGTCCGGCAGATCACGGCGCGGCATTGGAACAACACCTTCAACCTGCCGGCGGAGTTTCACCTCGTACGGCTTACCGAACTGCACTTCCAGCCTGAGGCGGACAGTCAGATGTCGCCCCGGGGCCATCGGGATACGGTCATGACGATGGCTTTCGTCGCGGCCCTTATTCCCTTCCTCGCGGCCGTCAATTTTGCCGGCCTGATGACGGCGCAGATCGATGAGCGCCGCGCCGAAATGGCCATCCGACGCAGCCTTGGCGCCCAACGCCATCATCTTTTTCTCCAGGTATTCATGGAGACCTTCTGTATCAATGCCCTTGCGACGCTGGCGGGACTGGCGCTGGCCGAACGCCTGCTCCCCCTTGTCAACCGGCTGCTCGGACTTGAAATGTCCCTGTGGGCCGCGCCCGGTTTCGCCGTCGGCTGCGCGCTCGCCGCCGCCCTGACAGGCGTGGCGGCCGGCCTGTACCCGGCGATCGTGCTTTCCAACGTGCCCGCCAGCCCGTCGAGAGAAGCCGGGCTGTCCGGCGGCCGCGGCTATATCGGACGGGTCGGCTGGATCGCGGTCCAGTTTTCCCTGCTGATCACGCTGCTTATCGCCTCGCATACCGTCTACCGTCAGTGGGCGTTCGCCACCGGCGCCGCCCTGAACTTCGACGCCGCCGGCGTCGTCCAGATCGAGGTCTATCAAAATCATGGCCTGGAAGACTCTTTCCGGCAGCATATCGTGGAACTGAAAGACGTGCGGGACGCGTCCTATTCCCGCTTCGTGCCGGAGGAACGGGATACCCGCCCCGGCTGGGTGATCCTGCCCAACGGCCATCGGATGCAGTTCAACCGGGAATCGGTCGACACGCACTTTTTTCACATGTTCGGCATACGCCTGCTCGCCGGCCGGAACTTCTCCGGCGTCTACAATGCCAACCACACCCCGGGCGAAATTATTCTCAGCCGCTCGGTCGCGCGGGCCCTGGGCTATCGCACGCCCGCCGACGCGGTCGGGCGCTACCTGGCGTATGAGGGCGACCACGATCACATCCGGTCCCAGATCATCGGCGTCGTCGACGACATGCGCATCGACACGGTGCGCGAGCCCCTGCAGCCGATGATTTTCGACAATCAGGCCTTCTTCTTCACCCGGCTCAATGTCAAACTCCAAACGGGCGCCGAAGCGGCGGGACTGGCCGCCATAAATAACGTCTGGCGGCACGACTACCCCGCCGCGAACCCGATCGTCCTCTATCCCTACGTCGATTACCTCGGCGGCCTCTATCGCGACATGATCCAGCAATGGTGGGCCTTCGGTCTTCTGTCGATCGTCGGAGTCTGCATTTCCATACTGGGGCTGACGGGCCTTTCGGTCTACCTGGCAAGGACGCGATTGCGCGAAATCGCCATCCGCAACGCCCTTGGCGCCCGTCTCTGGGATATTTTCCTGCTGCGCATCGAGCCCTTCGTCAGGCCGCTGCTGATCGCCAACGTGATTGCCGGCGTGGCCGCATGGACGCTGATGTCCTGGTGGCTGCGTTCATTCAGCGCCCACGTCGATCTCGACCCCATCTCCTTTGCCGCCGCCGGGGCGCTGACCGTTTTCATCGCCCTGGTGACCCTGGCGCTGCACGCCGTATCGGCCGCACCCGCCCGGTCGAGTCAGCCGCTGCGCACCGACTGAAACCTTATACCAACGGCGATTGGCTTCGACTCGATGACCGCCCGCAAGGGCGCCAATCTTTTCTTACCCTGTCCGCCGCCGCCTTGTCCTCAAGGAGCGAAGCGTCAGGACAACGCTTCATGGTCCTCAAAGAGCGAAGCGTTAGGACAACGCTTCATGGTCCTCAAAGAGCGAAGCGTCAGGACAACGCTTTAAAGCTTCGCCAGAAAATCCTCGTGGCTCGGCATGTAGTCGCAGCAATTCCTTATGGTCTGACGTGTTTCCGCCAGCCAGCGCTCCATGTCTTCCCGCTTCAGGCTGAGCGTCAGCGGATCCGGCGCGCGCGGCCTCAGGCCCTGCCCCCACATGACCGCCAGCCAGCTCGGCGTCCGGAACTGCTCGCCGCCGTCGGGCGGAATCCGTCCGCGGCTTTCGAACAGGCGGATGCGGTCGCTCAGGCGCTCCGGGACCTCCATGCCGGCGCAATACCGCCAGAACGGCGAGTCGTCTCTCTGGGTGACATGGTAATGCAGGATCAGGAAATCCCGGATGTCTTCGTATTCCCCGACCATCTGGCCGTTGTAGGTCTTGATGTCGATCGGATCGAAGCCCTTGTCGGGAAACAGGTACTGCAACCGCGTTATCGCGTTCTGGATCAGCATGATCGAGGTCGATTCCAGCGGCTCCAGAAAGCCCGCCGACAGACCGACCGCGACGCAGTTCTTCTCCCAGAAACGCTCACGCCGGCCGGTCGTGAAACGCAGCAGGCGCGGCTCGGCCAGCGCCTTGCCGTCGAGATTGTCGGTGAGTTGCCGTAAGGCCGCCGAGTCGCTTGTGAAGGCGCTCGAAAAGACATGGCCGTTGCCGTCGCGATGTTGCAGCGGGATACGCCACTGCCACCCGGCCGTCAGCGCCTGCGATCGTGTAAAGGGCGGCGGCGCGCCGTCCCGCGCCGTCGGTACGGCCCAGGCGCGGTCGCACGGCAGCCAGTGCGACCAGTCGACGAAGCCGACCCCCAGCGCCTCCCCCAGCAGCAGGGCGCGAAAGCCCGTGCAGTCGATGAACAGGTCCCCATCGACCGAGCGGCCGTCGTCGAGCGCAAGGCTGCGAATAAAACCGGCGTCGTCGAGCCGGACGTTGGCAATCCGGCCCTCGAGCCGCCGGACCCCGGCCTTTTCGGACAGCCCCCGCAGATATTGCGCATACAGCGAGGCATCGAACTGGAAGGCGTAGGCGATATCCGCCAGCGGCGAATTGGAGCGCGACGGCCGCATGAATTTGCCGTGCAGCGAGGCCAGGGTCTGGAGGTTGTAGGCGTCCAGCGGCTCGTCGCCGTTTTCCAGGACTTGCCGCAGCCAGACGGCATGAAACGGCAGAGCCCCGTATTCGCGGCCGTGCGGCCCGAAAGAGTGATGATAGCGGTTGCCCAGGTGGCCCCAGTCGCTGAATTCGATCCCCAGCTTGAAGGTTCCGCGCGTGAAACGGACGAAGTCGTTTTCATCTATACCGATGAAGCGGTTGTAGACGTGGATGTAGGGCGTCGTCGCCTCGCCGACGCCGACCGTTCCGATCTCCTCGCTTTCGACCAGAACGATCTCGTCGAAATTGTCGCGCATAACCCGGGAAAACCACGCGGCAGTCATCCAGCCCGCGGTTCCGCCGCCGGCAATGACCACCTTTCTGACAGGCTCGACCATTGCAATCTCATGAAAAGGTGGCCCGGCGCCAGGACGCCGGGCCATGAGTTAACCACTGCCGGAGGAAGAAAGTTGGCAGCGGCACGAGCTTGGGGTGATGCGGGGCGCCAGGGAAAAAACGCCCCGCATCGCAAGGCCGTCAGAAGTTGGCCTTGATGGTGAAGGTGTAGGTCCGGCCGTCGTAGTCGATCCAGCGAACCAGGTTGTGGTCGTTCTCGTACTCGTAGCGCAGCGAGTTGGTCAGGTTGTAACCGTCGAACGACAGGGTGATGTTGTCGGTCACGTTATAGGACGCCGACAGGTCGAGCTGGCCGCGTGCGCGCACCGACCGGGCGCTGCCGGTATAGGTGCCGTTGGCGTTGAGCGGATAGTCGGAGCGCCAGTTGTAGACGGCGCGGATGCCGAACTTCGACGTTTCGTAATAGCCGATCAGGTTGACCACGTGCTTGGAGATGCCCGGGAACGGCGCGATCGCCGGGCTCTTCGACGTCGTATAGGCGTAGTTGAAGTCGCCGCCGAAGTTCTTCCAGAAGCCGGGCAGGAAATCCAGGTTCTGCTGGACGTTGAACTCCAGGCCGTTGACATAGGTCGGCTTGTCGAGGTTGTAGGAGCCGTGGGCGTTGACGTAGACCGTCTTGGTCGAGGTGCTGAGACCGGTCGCGACGCAGTTGGTACCGTTCCAGTTCAGCGCGCCGTAGCCCCAGTTCGAGCCGCTGGCCGGACACAGGATGGCCGGATCGCTGGTGCCGGTGATGCGGCCCGTGATCGTCTTCTTGAACCAGGCCAGCGAGATCACGCCGTTGGGACGGTTATACCATTCCAGCGACAGGTCGTAGGAGTCGGCCAGGTACGGGTGCAGGCCTGCATTGCCGAGCGCGACGGTGGCGTTGTAGATCTGCATGGATGGCGTCGAGGCGCTGCCGTCCAGCAGGGGCTGGCCGAACTGCGACACGGGCGAGAACTGGCGCGCCTGCGGACGGACATAGGTCTTGTAGTAGGCGCCGCGCAGCACCAGATCGTCGCGTACGTCAGCGACGAAGATCGCCGACGGCAGCCAGTAGTGGTACTTGTTCTTCAGCGTATGCCACGAGAAGTTCGACAGTGCGCCCACGCCGTCGGCGAACGGCGTGACCTGATCCAGCGTATCGGTCGTTTCCTCGGTGCCTTCATAGCGCAGGCCGACATTGCCGCGGACGCGGTGGCCGGCGAGGCTGGTCTCGTACTTGGCCTGCAGATAGGCTTCGGTCAGATCGTTGTCGTCGGTATAGTTGTAGTTGGCGAAGGCGCCGTCGGCATAGAGGATGTTGAAGCCCACCGCCGACAAGCCACCGCCGTTATAGACGGTCACCGGCGTCACGGCCGAAATGAACTTTTCGGCATCGAGCACTTGCCAGTTCTTGGAAATCGCGGCCTTGCCGTCCATGAAGTCGTTGACCGACGGCGCGGTGATCAGCATGTCCGAGGTCAGGGCCGACAACTTGGCGCCGTAGGCCATGTTGCGGAAGCCATGAGAAACAAAGTGGTTCTGTTCGAGGCGGAAGCCGCCCTGGACGCTGGTGATGGGGCCCCACTTGACGAAGTGCTCGACATCCAGCTGCGCCGAGTTCACGTGGTTGACCGCGAAGCTTTCGGAACCGGAGATGTTGAGGTTGTAGGCGCCGTCGGCCGTGTACCAGTTTTCCGGATCGCTGTTGGACCAGCTCGTCCAGCTATGCATCAGCGTATTTTGCGGCGTCGGCGTGACGCTGTACGAGAAGTCGTCGAGATTGCCGAGGCCGGTATTGAACAGCGCCACGGTGCCGTTGCCGGCCGTCGTCGGGTTGGTCTGGAGATCGAGTTCGGTTTCGACCGATGCGTTCGAGCCCTTGGACATGGCCAGGACGCCCGCAACGCGCCAGTCCTCAGTGTGCCAGTCGAGATTCGAGACGAAACCTTCGGACTGCTGGTGCTGCGAATAGAGGCGGGTCGACGACTTCGCCGGGAAGTTCGTCATGGTGATGTCGGAATAGAGGTAGCGGCCGTCCGAGGTCTGGATCGGCGTGCCGTGCGGCGTGACGATGCCCGCGCCGTCCCACATCGAATTGATGAGGAAGTACTGCGTCGTCTTCGGCAGGTTGCGGTCGGTATAGTAGCCGACCAGACCGATCTTGGTGTTGTCGTTCGGCTTCCATTCCAGGCCGCCGGACGCCGACCAGAGGTCGCCGACGTTCATGCGGGTATATTGACGCAGGGCGCTGTCGAACCAGGCGCCCGACGTCCCCTTCGAACCGGTCGTGCTGTTGATATAGGGCGCGGCCTGCGACTGGGTCATGCCCATGGCGTCGGCCAGGCTGCGGCAGAAGCTGCCGCCCGTGCAGGCCGTCGGCGAGAAGTACTGGCCGTAGGCCGACGAAAACTGGGACGGCGTCAGGCCGGTCATGGCCGTGTCGAGCGCGCTGTACGAATTGAAGCGCAGCGTGTCGCGGCGGAAATTCTCGTGCTTGTAGGCCAGGGTGCCGAACACCGCGAAGTCCGGCGAGAAGTGCTTGTTGTAGCCGATCGTGTAGGCCGGCGAGGTCAGGTTGCCGAGCGAGTTGTTTTCGATCGCGACCTTGGCGAAGCCGCCGTCCTTGCGCGACAGAGCCGGCGCGATCTGCATGTCGACATTGCCCGACAGGCCACCCGACTGGGCATTGGCCATCGGCGACTTCTCAACGACAAAGGCGCTGAAGATGTCCGAGTTGAACGCGCCCAAAGGACCGCTCGAATCGTCGGACAGCGAGGGCGGCTCGGCGAAGGCTTGGCCGTTCAGCGTCGTACGCGCATAGGAACCCGGCATGCCGCGGACGTTGATCGTCGCGTTGCGGCCTTCGGCTTCGCGGTTGATCTGGACGCCGGGAATGCGCTGCAGCGCCTCACCGACATTCAGGTCGGGAAAGCGGCCGAGGCCGTCCGACGAAATCCCGTCAGTGATTTCAATGTTGTTCTTCTTGGCCCTGACGGCGTCAGCGTAGCTTTTCTTGAAGCCCGTCACCACGACGACGTCGCTGCTGGCGGCCTGGGGCGCCGGCCCGTCGGCGGCGTAAGCCACGCCGGCCATGCTCCCCATCAGCATGGATGCACTCAGTAAAACAGTTTTGAGGGTTCTTGCCCCGTTTGCCGGTCTTGCCATCAAATTCCTCCTTTGCGGCATTGTTGAACACGTAATACCAATTTTCCGGCCACGATGGCCCGGCTCGAACGGGAATGCATATCTCGATATCAATGACCGGACGGCCTCGGCAGCCCGGCTTGACGCAAAATATTCATTAGTACTTTTTATTTTTTTATACGAAACTTACGTTCCATCCTCGTTATTGGGCCCGGGCACCGCGAAATCCACAATCTGCGTTCGCGGCGGGCTTCAGGACTGCGGCTTCATAAGGAAATAAATACTTCCTTTGGTTTTAAGCAGTTGAAGCAGGACAAGCGTAGGATTTCGGCACAAAAATGTCAATTGATCACAAAAATGGAACAAAAATTTTAAGCGCAGAGTCAGGCCGGCGGCGGAGACGGGAAACGCCCCCGAATAATGAAATCAATTTTCTCTAATGGTAATATTTTTTATTATACAAAAACCTAGCCGGGCGGTGCCGGTACCATAGACCGCATCTCATCTCCCGGCCACGGCTTGCCCCGAGTTGCAAAAAGGGCACATATAGAACATTTCTTAGCGCCCCCGCGGCCCAAAACAGTACCAATACATGCCCTATTTCCGGCGCCTGCCGCGACCTGGCGATGAATCGGCGAATCGCCGACGGGCTTGGCCATAGCCCAGGAAAAAGGGGCCGCGGTCACCCGCAGCCCCTTCTTTCCGATCACCTTCAACCGCTATTTTCCATCGTCTTCGATGATGGCCAGGTCCCACGGCGCCAGCGTCAGCGTGTCGCCGGCGTTCACCCTGCGGCCGGTCAGAAGGTCGCTGCCGCCCTTGAAGGCATAGGGGAAACTGACCTCGGCACCCGAATAGTTGAAGTAGTAGCGGACCTGGCGGTTGAAGCCATTGACGCCGCTCTGCGCATGGACGCCTTTCGGCAGGTTTTGGTCCGGTCCGGTCATGCCGAGTTCGGTCAGGTAGGACCGCAGCACCTCGGTCTGCAGCTTGTCGGAAAGATAGGTGCCTTCATAGATCACCTTGCCGGCGCCGTAATTATTGGCCGTGATCGCCGGCCAGCGGCCGTAGAAGGGGTGGTCGTACCAGGCCAAAGCCTTCGCCGTATCGAGCTGGAGGAACTCGGCCCAGTACTGCACCTTGTTGTCGCCGCCCGCATGATAGGGATCGTCCTTCAGCGTCAGCGCCTGCGGCAGGTTGGAGAATTCCTGGTAATGGAAGCCCAACGCCTCGCGCAGGGGACCAGGCGCCATCGTCCAGCGCACGGCAGTGCTCTCGTTGGTGAAGCCGCTCTTGAAGGTCATCAGCACGTGGCCGCCCGTCTTGACGTAGTCCGAGATGCGCTGCAGCAGCGCGTCGTCGGCAACATAAAGCGCAGGAACGATCAACAGCTTGTACCGGGAGAAATCCTGCGTTTCCGGGAAAACGAAATCCGCTCCCGTATTCAGGTCGTACAGCGACCGGTGGATTTGCCTGACCAGCGAGCCGTAGTCGGCCTTGCTGCCGCCGTTGCCCCACTGGCTGTCCTTGGCGAACGGCATGTCGTTGATGGCATTGAGCGAATCGCGGCTCCACAGGATAGCGACATCATTGTGGATCTTCAGGTTCACCAGCCGCGGGCCGATCTTTTGCAGTTCGTGCGCGGTGCGGCTCATCTCGGCATAGGCGCGGTTGGGCTCGAGGTCGTGCGACAGCACCCCCTTCCAGTAGGTTTCCTGGTTGGCGGGGATCGACGCCCAGTGCCAGTATTCGACCATGTTGGCGCCATTGGCGATGTGCGTATAGACGTCTTCGCGGAACTGGCCGTCATAGGGCGGGTACTGGAAGGACGAGCTCCAGTCCGTCGTCTGGGCGTTGGTCTCGGTGACCAGGAAGTTGTCGCCCTTGAGCGATCGCGTGAAATCGGCCTGGGCCGCCTGATCGGCGCCGTTGTAATAGTCGGGCGGCGACCAGTGGTAGATGTTGACGCCCGCGATATCGAGCGAAGATGCGACCGCCTCCTCGTTGACGTCGGCATGCATCTGACCGGCGAAATCGGTCGTCACGAACTGGCGCGGCCCGGCGCATTCGCGCACCAGGTCCGACTGCCAGTGCAGAAAGTCGGTGACGCGCATCTGGCTCCAGCGCGACCATTCGAGCTTGTAGCCCGTGCTTTGCGCGCCGTCGCGGGTCGGCAGGTCCTCCCAGGTATGGATGTCCTGGCCCCAGTAGTTGAGGAACCAGGCCTTGTTGAGGTTTTCCGGGGTGCCGAACTTCTTTTCGAGATAGTGCCGGAAGCCGATGAAGACGTCGTCGTTGGCCGCGCCGTAGCTGCTGGTCTCGTTGTCGATCTGCCAGCCGATGACGTTGGGATTATCCTTGTAATGGGCGACGATACGCCGGATCAGCCGCTCGGCATAGAAGCGGTAGGCCGGCGAATCGGTGTCCATATTCTGGCGCATGCCATAGGTGTTGGGCGGGCTGTTCAGCCGGCGCGCCAGGATTTCCGGATGCTGATGCGCCATCCACGGCGGAATGGAATAGGTCGGCGTCCCCATGATGACCTTTATGCCGGCCTTGCCCATGGCGTCGACGACGCGGTCCATCCAGGCATAGTCGAAATGGCCGTCTTCCGGCTCCCACAGGCTCCAGGTCGACTCGCCCATGCGCACGACGTTGAAGCCGGCGGCCTTCATCATCGCTATGTCCTTGTCGAGGCGGTCATAGGGCATGTATTCGTGATAATAGGCCGCGCCATAAAGAATGGTCGGGAATTCGGGCGCGGCCGCTTTAGCCGGAGCCTTTGGTGTTTCGGCCGCCACGGGCGAACCCACGGCCAGAAGTGCGCCGGCAAGCAAGGCCGTGACAGCGGCCTGCCCCCGCCTCTTGATGTTTCGAAACGTCCGGGTCGTCATGCTTTTCCCCAAGCTTTTGATTTTTGGCTACGGCTGAAACAATTGTTCGTATATGAAAACGTATTTCACCTGCGAGCATAGCGGACTCACGGGAACATTGCAATAATCAGACAAATGAAAACGCCAACGGCCATGCCGCGCTTTTATCAAACACGCCATGGCCGGGTCATTGCAAGCCAGTTCCCTGGAATCCGCGAAGTTACCGTTTGGGGCTCAACACGATGACGCCCCCGCCCGCGCCTTTCATGGCAAGCGAGACATGGCTTTTCGCCGTCACGACCGTGGTGCTTTCCGCAAGGCTGTTGGGGTCGGCGCCGTCGACCCATTGCCGGGCCGAATAGACCCCCTTGCCGAGGAACGACAGGGGAATGTCGACCGTCCGGCCGTCCTGGTTGGTCATGGCGCCGACATACCAGATGTCGCGTTTACGCCGCGCCAGCGCGACATAGGTTTCGGGCGTGCCGCCGATAAAGCGCGTCTCGTCCCAGGCCGTCGGCACCATCTTTACGAAGTCGAAGCCCTGGGCGTCCTTATAGGCGTCGGGATCGTCGGACACCATCTGCAGCGGACTGTCATAGACGACGTACATGGCCAGGGCCTGGCCGCGGGTCGTCTGGGTCATGGGCATCAGGTCGCGGACCTGGAAGGTTTCCGGTGTGGCGTTGTGGAAACCGCCCGGCGTATAGTCCATCGGCCCCAGCAGCATGCGCGTATAGGCCAGGCGGACATTGTGGTCAGGCGTAATATGCCTGGAGAACTTGTTCCATTCGGCGCCCATCACGCCTTCCTGGGTTATGAAGTTGGGATAGGTGCGCTGAAGGCCCCCCGGCGGATAGGCGCCGTGCATGTCGAGCAGCATGTGCCGCTTCGCCGTGCCTTCGGCCAGGTCGTGGTAGAAATTCACCATCTCCTGATCGTCGCGCTCCATGAAGTCGACCTTGATCCCCTTGATGCCCCAGCGCTGGTAGGTGTCGAGCACCTGGTCGATACGCGGCTGGACATGGCGCCAGTGCGCCCACAGGAGCAGGCCCACATGGCGGTCGGCCGCGTATTTCACCAGGGCCGGCATGTCGATGGCCGGATCCGGGCGGGTAATATCCGTTCCGGGATCGGGATTGCAGCACGGCGTCGCCCCGTAAGCCCAGCCGGCGTCGATCAGGAAATAGGGAAAGCCCGATGCCGCGGCGAAGTCGATAAAGCGCTCATAGCGCTCCATGGTCGGCTTGGCGCCGGCGGTCGGCCCCGACCACCAGTCCCAGGCGACCTTGCCAGGCTTGACCCACGAAAAGTCGCCCTGCGCCTGCGGCGCCAGATTGCCGATCAGCGGCGAAGGGATCAGGTCGCCGGCACGGTCGCCCATCATGACGATGCGCCAGGCGCTGGAAAGGCCGCTGGCCGAACGGACGGCCACATCCGGAGTACCCGGAAGCGGGGTCACGCGCACATGGAAACCATGGGCGACCGGCTCGAGGCCGCTGCCGGCATAGCCCGCCAGGCCGGACTGGGCGATGGCGAAATGGGTGCGCCCGCTGGCTGACGCGCACACGGCCGGAATATCGTAGAGCTTGTCGGCCTTGAGTTCGGACACCTTCAAGAGGCTAGACGGCATTTCGTGCGAACCAACATATTCACCGACCTCGCATTCGGCGTCGTTCGGAAACAGGAAGCCGGTCGCTTCGCCCTTTATCGCGTGGGCCGCCCCGTCCGCCAGGCGATAGCGGAAGGCGATGCCGCCATTGTAGGCGCGGGCCTCAAGGGTCACCTGGCGGTGTTTACCCGTGGTTTCGCGATAGGTCACCACGACGCCGTTATAGGCATCGACGGCGAGGTTCGCCTTGGTGGCGACCAGCGGGATGGTGCGCTTGCGGCTCTCCTTGCGAACCGCGGCGGCGGCCAGGGGACCATAGGGATCTGTCTCCGCCGGGATCAAGCCGAGCGGCGACGACGCCACGATCTCCTCGCCCTTGCGCGACACCGAATAGTGCGTGCCATCTCCGGACAGCCTGAATTCGATGGTCTTGTCCGGGGACGCAACAACGAGGCCGGCCGCCGCGGCGAGAATGGGAAGCATGGGTGGTCCTTCTGCAGACAGGCTTTTACGGCGGGCCGAAGACACCGCCCCGGCCGCGCACATTCAGATGCGTTACTTAACTATCACATGCGGAAATTTGTTTTGCACGTAAAATATCACACCGCCACGGGTCATGCCCGGCGTATTTCCCAGCGGAAGCGCGACCGCGACTGCTCGATCTTCCGCACCAGCCCCTTCTGATTTTGTACCCACAGGCTGACGCAGACGCGGTGCGTCATGTTTTTCAGGCGGCCGGCGTCGGCTATGTCCAGCGCCTGAAGGGTCATGATTTCGATCGCTATGTCGCGGGCGCTTAACGAACGCTCCGTGGCGGCGAGCACCCGCAGCACCATGCTGGGGACACTTCTTGCGTCCGGCATTTGCACTTCGTGAGCCGGCTCGGGGCGTGCCGAGCCGCTTACCGCCCTGATCGCGGAATTCACGCAGCCGAATTCGCTGGAGAGCTGCTCAAGATGTTGACGAATGCGTTCGATCTCGTCGCCGATATCGGTCAATTTCCGGAGGAGCGTCTGAAGCTCCGCCGCACCTTCGGCCGGGTTTACGCCTGCGCTGTGGGCCATAGGTCGCTGAATAATTTCCATTTATTGTCATTAGTAAAAATGCAATCGAATTGCAACGATATATTGACTGCGTAATACAGCCGGAATCGGAACCGCCCATGCGGCCTTCTTTCCATTTCATGGCGAGCCGCAAATAGCGCCGCAAAAAATAAACATTATATTTCAGTTTTTTATTTCCAATTGTGATGCCGCCATCACAACCTGCCTTTGAAACAGTTCGCGCAATGTGTGCCGCCCGCGCCACATTACACTGACAAATCGATCGGGCGCATGGACTGCTGATTTCCTGAATGATAATTGTTATCATAGGTGGAAGATTCGCACCCGCGCCACGCAGGACGGCTCCACCCTACAGCCAAAAATGAACAGAACAGGCCGCCTCGCGCGGCGGGGAAGAAACACATGAACCTCAGCAACAGACTCCGGTATTCTGTCCTTCTGTCAGGCGTATCCTTTTTCGCACTTGGAATGACAGCGCTGGCGGCACCCGCTGACGCGCAGGACAAGGCGGCGTCGCCGAAGGACGACCAGGTCGTCGTCGTCACCGGCCAGCGCGCGGCGTTGAAATCGGCTCAGAAAATCAAGCAGAATTCGGACGAGGTCGTCGATTCGATCGTCGCCGACGATATCGGCAAGCTGCCCGACCGCTCCGTCATCGAAGTCCTGCAACGCGTCGTCGGCGTCTCGATCAGCCACTCCTACAACGACATCGCCGGCCATACGGACCCCGAACACTTCGCGGTCGAAGGCAGCGGCGTCACGATCCGCGGCATGACCTACGTGCGGTCGGAAATCAACGGCCGGGACAGCTTCAGCGCCAATGGCGGCCGGTCACTGAGTTTCGAAGACGTCCCGCCGGAACTGATGGCCGGGGTCGACATCTACAAGAACCCGTCCGCCGAGCAGATCGAAGGCGCGATCAGCGGCCTCGTCAATCTGCGCACCGCCATGCCGTTCGATTTCAAGGGCATGAAGATCAGCGGCGCCGTCGGCGCGAACTATGCCGAACTGGCCGGCGGATCGCCCAAGCCGTCGGCGTCCGTCCTGTTCTCGGACCGCTGGCATACGGACGCCGGTGAATTCGGCCTTCTCGTCGACCTGGCGCATTCGGAAACCCAGACCCGCACCGATGGCGTCGAACAATTTTCCCTGTACCCGCGCGTCCAGAGCCTGGAAGCCACCAACAACGCGGCGAACTCGGCCTGGCTGCCGGTGGGCAAGACGACCTGGATTTCGCCGGGCGATTCCTCCTGGCGGACCCTGGCCTATAACCGCAAGCGCGACGGCCAGTATCTGGCCCTGCAATGGCGTCCGAACGACTCGGTCGACACGTCGCTGACCGTGTTCCGGTCGTACTACAAGTTCCACTGGGACGAAAACGCCATCTTCGCGTCGGTGAACCCGTACAACATCGTGCCGGCCGCCAACACCAACTTCACGATCGAGAACAATATCGTCGTCGCCGGCACCGAAGCGGATACCGCCGACAACGGCATTCCGTTCAATGACGACGTGCGTTCGGCCGACCGCATGTCCACCACGACCGACTCGTCCTGGAAGCTCAGCTGGCACGTCAATGACAAGCTGACCCTGAAGTCCGACCTGCAATACGTCTATGCGACGATGAAGAGCGACGACTTCACCGTCGCCTCGGGTGTGAACATCCCTTATGAAACCTACGATCTGCGCGGCAAATTCCCGACGGCCTCGGTGGACCCCGCCTACCTGACCAACCCCAACAACTATTATTGGGCCTTCACCATGGACGGCCTCAGCCGCGCCACCGGCAAGGAATGGTCGTGGCGCGGCGACGCCGACTACGACCTGGGCGACGGTTTCTTCAAATCGTTGCGCGCCGGCATCCGTGTCAACGACCGCACCGCCCACACCGAATTGTCGGAGCCCGGCAACGGCTATAACTGGGCCGCGGTCTCGCAGACCTGGATGCTGGGCTGGTACGAGCCGAGCCTGGCTTACTTCAACCAGTTCCCGGCGCCTTACAAGACGTTCAGCTTCCCGAACTATATGAACGGCGCCCTCAACGTGCCGTCGGCCGTCATCTTCCCCGCCACGTCGCTTGCGACCGGCTGGCCGAATACGTTCGCGACGCTGCAAAGCTACCAGACCCAGCTCTGCCAGCAGCTGAACCCGGGCTGCGTCAACGGCTGGAAGCCTGCGGCATTGTCAGGCGACCCCTCGAAGGGCGGAATAAACACGCAGAGCGAAAAGACGTCCGCCGCCTACCTGACCCTGCGCTTCGGTTCCGACACGGCGGCGATTCCCTTCGACGGCAATATCGGCGTCCGCATCGTGAAGACCGAGGACGAAGCCAACGGCTATATGTCGCTGACCCAATTTACACCCGACCCCAAGCTGCCCCCCGGGACCTATTACTCGTTCGCCGGCTTCGCCAACCCCATAAGTGCGAAGAACAGCTTCACCAATGTCCTGCCCAGCCTGAACGTCCGTTTCAAGCTGTCGCATGACCTGCAGGCCCGGATCGCCTTGTCGAAGGGCATTTCGCGCCCGGACTTCTCTCAACTCCAGGCCTTCACCTCACTGGGCACCAGTATCGACAACACGACCACAGTCCAGCATTTCACCGGGTCGAGCAGCGGCAATCCGTATTTGCGGCCGACCACATCGGATAACCTGGACCTGACGCTGGAATGGTACTTCGCGCCCACCGGCTCGCTCACCGGCGCGCTTTTCGCCAAGAACCTGAAGGATGTCGTCGTAAACCAGCTCTTCAACGTCACCGAAAACGACACCGCCGGTAACCCGCACGTCTTTACCGCCAACGGCCCGATCAACGGCGCCAGCGGGTCGATAAAAGGCTTCGAAGTGGCCTATCAGCAGTATTACGACGAGTACCTGCCGAACTGGGCGAAGGGCTTCGGACTGCAGGCAAACGTCACCTTCATCGACAGCCACCGCAAACTGTACACGCCGGTGACGAGCGCCTACTGCGACTCGTCCAACAGCCAGACCGCGAACCTGAACCTGAACCTCAACGGCTGCGATACGGACGGACGGACCTTCGGCAACCTGCCCCTGCAGAACCTGTCGAAATACGCCTATAACCTGGCGATCCTGTACGACAAGGGACCGCTGTCCGGGCGCCTGGCCTATAGCTGGCGCAGCCGGTACCTGCTCGGCGTCAACGTCAACGCCGCCAACGGTGGCAACGGCCTGAACACGGATATCAGCAGTCCCAACTACGGCCAGCAGAATATCAGTTTCGGCCTGCCGGTCTATGGCGACGACTATGGCCAGCTCGACGGCGGGATCTTCTACAAGATCAACGACCACGTCACCCTCGGCCTCGAGGCCCAGAACCTGACGGACGCCGTTTACAAGGAGGTTGTCCAGCAGCACGTCGCGAACCACGGTCTGGCCTGGTACAAGAGCGGACGCAGCTTCACCGCCCAGGTTCGCATGACTTTCTAGGATTGGCTGGCCGGGGCACTCCCTGTCTCCGGCCGGCCTTGCGATGCGGGCCGATCCTTGCCGCGTCGCTGTCCAAGTCCGTACAAGGATCATCCCTGACTTGTCCTCCCGGCCGTCCGTGCCGGGAGGACTCTTTTCCAGAGGTTCCCGGTTCGTCATGGCCAGGCCCATAAAGAAAATCGTCATCGTCGGCGGCGGCACGGCCGGCTGGATGACCGCCGCACCGCTGGCCCGGCGGCTTGGCAAGTCGTGCGTCATCGACCTGGTCGAGTCGCCCGAGATCGGAACGATCGGCGTCGGCGAAGCGACCCTGCCCACCATCCGCTATTACAACAGAAGCCTCGGCATCGACGGCGCCGACTTCGTGAAGAAGACCCAGGCCAGCTTCAAGCTCGGCATCGAATTCAAGGACTGGGGCCACATCGGCAACCGCTTCTTCCACGGCTTCGGCGACTTCGGCCCCAGTATTGAGAACCGCTCGCCCCATACGCACTGGCTGCGCCTGAAACAGGCCGATCCGAACTTTCCATCCTGCGAGGACTGGTCGGTCGCCACCGTCCTGGCGCGCAACAACCGCTTCACCCCGCCGTCCGGCGACCAGCCGTCGGCCGCCAACGCCTATTCCTTCGGCTATCACTTCGACGCCGGTCTCTATGCCGCCTATCTGCGCGACTACGCCGTGGCGCGCGGCGTCAATCGCATCGAGGCGAAGATCGTCGATGTCGAGCTGCGGCCCGAGGACGGTTTCATAACGGCGGTCCGCCTGGAGGACGGCCGGCGCGTCGAAGGCGACCTGTTCGTCGACTGCTCGGGCTTTCGCGGCCTCCTGATCGAAGGGGCCCTGAAGGCTGGTTTCATCGACTGGAGCGACCAGCTGCTGTGCGACAGCGCGCTGGCCGTACCCTGTGCCCGCACCGAACCGCTGACGCCCTACACCACATCGACGGCCAAGACGGCGGGCTGGGTATGGCGCATTCCGCTGCAGCACCGCACCGGCAACGGCCACGTCTATTCCAGCCACTTCATGAGCGACGCGGAGGCCGAGAGCATCCTGATGGCAGGACTCGACGGCAAGGCCCTGGACGCGCCGCGCCAGATCCGCTTCAGGACGGGCCGGCGCCGCAAGGCCTGGGTGAAAAACTGCGTCGCCATCGGCCTGGCCGGGGGCTTTATCGAGCCCCTGGAATCGACGGCGATCCGGCTGATCGAAAGCGGCGTAGGCGGCCTGCTCCAGCTCTTTCCCGATATGGCGTTCCGACCACACCTGGCGGACGAGTTCAACCGCCAGACCGCAGGCCAGTACGAATATATCCGCGACTTCGTCGTCATGCACTACAAGCTGACGCACCGTGACGATTCCGACTTCTGGCGGCACTGCGCCGCGCAACCCGTGTCGGACGCCCTGCGGCATCAGATCGATATCTTCCGCGAAAGCGGCCGCATCGTGATCCTCGATCCCGAAGGCTTTACCGAGCCGTCGTGGGTATCGCTCTTTCTCGGCCTCGGCCTCATTCCCGACAGCCATGACCCGTTCGCCGATCTTATCGACATGGGCCAGCTGCGCGAGCACTTCGCCCGCATCCGCCGGCTGATCCAGCAGACGGCAGCCGCCGCGCCGCTGCATGCCGACTATATCGCGCGGCATTGCAACGCCGTCCCGGAGCCGGTCCCCTGACGGGCGGCCGACACAGACAATACGACCGCAAACCAATTCCAAGGAGTGTTTCCATGAGCCTGTCACGCCGCGATCTCGTAAAATCCCCCCTGGCCCTTGCCGCCGCCTCGACGGTCGGACTGGCGGCGGCCGCGGACGTCCGGGCACAACCGGCCACGGTGGACACCCGGGAGCGCATCCAACTATGGCCGCGTACACCGGATGGCGCCCTGCATCCGGACATGGCCGAACTGATCGAGCAGACCTCGACCAGCCCCTACTACAGCAGCCGGCGCGCCAGCCGCATCCTGAAGCCCTACATGATCGCCATGCCGGCCGCCCAGCCCAACGGATCGGCCGTGCTGATCATTCCCGGCGGCAGCTTCCAGTACGCCTACTTCGAGCACGAGGGCTATTACGTCGCCGACATCCTCAATCGCGTGGGCATCTCCTGCTTCATCCTGATCTACCGGATGGCCCAGGACGGCTGGAAAGATCCCGTCCGTGTCGGCCCGGCCGACGCCCAGCGCGCCATGCGCATGATCCGCGCCCAGGCTGCCCGTTTCCATCTCGATCCGGAACGGGTCGGAGTCCTGGGTTTCAGCGCCGGCGGCTTCCTGACGACGACGCTCGCGACGCGCCACGCGGCGCCGCTCTATGCCCCGGTCGACGCCACCGACAAGCTCAGCGCCCGGCCCTTCCTGGCCGCGCCGATCTATCCGGTGCAAAGCGTCGATCCGGCCTATGCCTATGGGGGCGTGGCGCCGTCGCTGTTCGGCGGCACGCCGACACCCGCCCAGATCCGCGAGTGGTCGCCCGACCTTAATGTAACCGCTGATGCCGCACCGACCTTCCTGGTCCACGCCGAGGATGACGGCGCCGTGCCGGTCGCCAACACGGTACGGCTGCGCGACGCCATGGTTGCGGCAAAGATCACGGTCGAGACCCACCTGTTCGCCCATGGCGGTCACGGCTTCGGCGTGGGGGGCCGTCCCGGCAGCCCCGATGGCCTGTGGCTGCCGCTGTTCATCAATTTCGCCCGCGAGCAAAAGTTGTTTGCCTAAAGACCAAGCCGGCTCATTATGCGGCGATTCGGCCAGGATCAGGGGCCGGGCCATTCATAACGAACCTTATTGGGAGACCTCATGAGGCGATTTGCTCACGGGCTGGTCAGCAGCCTTGTCCTTGCGTTACTGTGCAGCGGCGGCGCCCATGCCGCCACCGATCCCCTCGCGCCCGCCGCCCGCTGGACGGCCGTGACAACCGGACAGGCCCAAAAGCCGCCCATGGGCTGGAATTCGTGGAACGCCTTCCACACCGACCTGACCGAGGCCAAGGTGCTCGATTCGGCCAAGGCCATCGTCGACAGCGGCCTGGCGGCGAAAGGCTATCGCTATATCAACCTCGACGACGGCTGGTGGCTGAAGCGCCGGGCGCGCGACGGCCGCATGCAGGTGCGTACGGCCCTGTTCCCTTCGGCGGCTACGGGCGGGGCCGATGAGACCAGTTTCCGGCCGTTCACGGACCGCATCCATGCCATGGGGCTGAAGGCCGGCATCTACTCGGATATCGGCGCCAACAACTGTTCGCAGGCCTTCGGCGGCCCCAATACGCCCAACCTGCCCGAGGGCACGGTGGCCGAGCGCGAAGTCGGGCTCTACGGCCACATCGACCAGGACATCAAGCTCTATTTCGGCGATTGGGGATTCGACTATATCAAGGTCGACGGCTGTGGCATCCGCGCGTTCGGAGCGGACAGCCCGCGGGTAAAATCCGGCCTGTATCGCGCACTCCCCCCGCTGATCGACGTCGAGGAAATCCGCCGCACGAACATCCCCGCCGTCCGCAAGCTTTACCAGCAGGTCGCCGACGCGCTGCGCAAGACAAATCCGGACGGCGACTATGTGTTCTCGATCTGCGCCTGGGGCTCCGCCGATGTGCGGGCCTGGGCCAAGGACGTGGGGAACCTGTCGCGAACCAGCGACGATATCACACCGAGCTGGACGCGCATGCTGGCCAATTTCGACAGCGCGGCCAACCGTCCGCTCTACGCGCATCCCGGTTCGTGGAACGATCCCGACATGCTCTTCGTCGGCCACGGTGACTTCGACGAGCATCACCTGACCGAAGCCAAATCGCATTTCGCGCTCTGGTCGATGCTGTCGGCACCCTTGTTAATCGGCTACGACCTGAGGAACGCGCCGCAGCCGCTCATGGATATCCTGGGCAACAGCGACATCATCGCGATCGACCAGGATCCCGCCGGCAATCAGGCCGTACTGGCCTACGACACGGATGATGTCCAGATCCTGGTGAAGACGCTGAGCAATGGCCACAAGGCGGTCGCGGTCTTCAACCGCGGACTGGCGCCGGCCGACGTGACGCTGACGGCCCGGCACCTGAAGTTCGCCGCGACCTCGCCGGTTACGCTCAGGGACCTGTGGAGCGGAACCACCCTCCCCGCCTTCTCCGGCGAAACCAAACTGCATCTCGATCCGCGCCAGACGCTTATCTTCGATGCCTCTGGCTCGCGCGCCCTGGCGGACGGTCTCTATCTGTCCGAAATGCCCGGGCGGGTGAACCCGGCGGTCGATGGCGTCGTCATTCCCCAGCCGGATCCGACGATCCATCGCATGATCAATCCCTGGGGTGCGACGACGGATACCGGCGAACCGCCCGCCTACACCGGGTGGGGCGGCGCCCAGGCCGATGCGACACCCTACCGCCAGGCGCTGCGCGTCGATGGCCGGATGTTTGAGACGGGCCTCGGCGTCCTTGCCAATTCCCGGTTCGAGGTTCGGGCCGATGGCGGATTCCGCCGCTTCGTCGCCGAAGTGGGCGTCGACGACTCGACCTTTGATACCGGCGACGTCGTGACCTTCTCCGTCTATGGTGACGGCAAGCTTCTCGCGACCTCCAGGCCGGTACGCTTCGGCCAACCCGTACAGGCCCTGCGCGCAAATATTTCCGGCGTGAGAATCGTCGAACTGGTGGCGCGCGGCAAATCGGCCAGGAACAAGACGCCGACAGTCGTCACCTGGGGCAATGCGGCCTTGCTGAAGGACTAATACCAACGGCGATTGATTTGACTCGATCGCCGTTGGCAAGGGCGCCAATCTTTTCGTACTTTTCCCGCCGCCGTCTTGTCCTCATTGGGACAACGCTTCGTGGGCGGCGGGCCGTTCCCGCATCGCTGCGTGTTCGCCGATCTCTTTCGCGGACGCGCAGCGCTGCCGCTTCAGACCTCGCGCCTGTCGCGGCCCGTCAGGTCAGCCGTGATCCGGCTGGCGGTCTCGGCCAGAATATCCTGGGCCTGGTCGAGATGCACGGACTGGGTGCCGTCGATCAGGCGGAGAAAGGGCACGGTCAGTGCGGCGGCGATGTCGCCGTGAAAGTCGAAGACCGGATAGCTGACGTCCGTGACGCCGAGCGTGCGAGCACTTTCCATGCGCTCGTACCCGCGTTCCCGCACCGCGCTCAAGGTCGCCTGCAGCCTCGGATCGGCGGGCGCACCCGGCGAGATGAATTCCGCGCCCAGGTCGCTGAAGGCCAGCAGGACATGCCCGGAACAGGTGGTCTCCAGATCCAGCTGCGTTCCGATGCGGACATGGAAACCCGTGGGCCCTGGATTCTGCTGCCGCATGATGACCAGGCCCTTGTTGCCGTTGCGCATCACCAGGTGGCATGACTGGTCGGTCGCGCGGGCGAACTCCCGCATATGCGGAGACGCCACGGCCGCCAGCTCCTCGGCCGGCGTCGCCCGGAAAGCCAGATCCAGAACCAGCGGCGTGACGCGGTATTTGTCGCCGGGGCTTTTGCGCAGCCAGCGGCGGCGTTCCATGACCATGATGATGCGGAAGATTTCGCTCATCGACAGGCCCAGCCCCGCTGCGATTTCCGAAGCGGTCAGCCCCTCCGGGGTCCGCGCCAGGAGCTCGATGACATTGAAGCCCTTTTCGAGCGCCGGGGCGACATAGGTGGGACTGCCGACCGTACCTTCGGTCTTGGCATTTATTTTCCTGCTCATCTTTAATTACTTAAGCGGAGGTTCGGGAACTGGCAAGTGCAAACGTGGCCCATGCACGTCGCGATCGGGAACAGGAGAGGCCCTGGCCTGGCCCGGCCCGGCCCGGCCTTCTGTCCGATCCCAACGGCGGTCGACTTTGACTCGGTCGCCGTCGGCAAGGGCGCCAATCGTTTCGGACCTTGCCCGCCGCCGTCTTGTCCTCAAGGAGCGAAGCGTTAGGACAACGCTTCGTGGTCCTCAAGGAGCGAAGCGTCAGGACAACGCTTCGTGGGCGGCGAGCCATGCGGCGTTTGAGCGGAAAAAAACGACGGTCATTCTTTATGGCCGTCGGTATAAACCGCCATTACCGCACGTCCAACATGCCCTTGATGCTTATGTCCGCAAGACCGCACGATCCTCCCGCGGGAACGGACAGCGTCAGCCGCAATTGCCTTCCCGTAATCGCCGGTGTCGCGATGTCGAGTTGATCGGACACGCCCAAAGCGCTGCCCAGCGGCTGCCATTTACCGTCCGTGCCTTGCGCTTCGGCGCTGACGTCGCAGCGGCCGGCGGGCGCAAAACGGAGCGCAAGATGGCGATAGGTCAGGATGCGCTCGGGGTCGACGACGATCGTGGGATGCCGGTCCGCCGCGTCGGGCGCCCACCAGGTGGCGGGATCGCCGTCATTGGCCAGCGAAGCCGGGTGGCTGGCGTCGCTCGAACTGGCGCTGACGGGATTATGCAGGCCGAAGGTTTCGTCCGCCGCTTCGGCCGGCCGGTAAGGAACATAGGGCCGGTCGGCGGCGAGCGGCGTTTTGCCGGCGACAAAGGCCGGCCCGTCGATCGTCTTCACTGTCAGCACGCCGTCCTTGAGGCCGGGCGACGTCGCCCGGATGCGCGTGGTTCCCGCCTGCCAGCTGCGCATGGCGATCGCCGCCTGGCCATCGCGGATCGGAATGTCGCCGTCGGGCGTAAAATCGATGTCGCGGCCCGTCGGCAGTTCGCCCGGCCCGGCTTCCAGGCGCAGATGGACCGGCGGGCTGTTGCTCAGCGGCTTT
>CAKZJB010000160.1 GCA_936940865.1 uncultured Asticcacaulis sp.
CGCCGAAGCCCAGACCAAGCCCGCCCCCGCCGACAGCGACACCGTCGTGGTGACCGGCTTCCGCAAGAGCCTGGCCAATGCGCTCGACACCAAGAAGCGCGATATCCGCGTCTCCGACAGCATTTCATCGGAGGATCTCGGCAAGTTCCCGAGCGAAAACATTGCTGAAGCCATCCAGCGCATTCCGGGCGTGCAAATGGCCGACGTCAACGGCCGCGGCGCCACGATCAGCATCCGCGGCCTTGGCCCGCAATACGCGCTGACGACCGTCAACGGCCAGGATTTCAAGAGCGCCGACTTCACCGACGGCTTCCGCTACGACATCATCCAGACCGAACTGGCGGCCGGAATCCAGGTCTACAAGTCGCCGACCGCCGACATGGACGCCGGCGGGCTGGCCGGCACGGTCAATATCGAAACCGTCCACCCGCTCGACCGCAAGGGCCGCCAGATCGTGCTGACCGCCAAGGCGCAACAGTCGCAACTGGCCAACGGCAACGCCACGCCCAAGGTCGGCGTAAGTTACGTCGACCATTTCGACGACGGCAAGCTGGGCGTCTTCCTGGGCTACAGCTACCAGGAACTGACCGACCGCGCCGACTACCTGTGGATGGATCGCTGGTATAGCTCGACCGGTTCGGCGTCGGACGGCTTCGCCAACGTCATCCCGGCGGGCTACGTGCCGCGCCGCCTCCGTTACCGCCGCATCGACCGCCAGACCCTGCGCCAGCAGGTCAACGCCGCCGTGCAATACAAGCCCATCGACGGCCTGGAACTGGGCCTGACCGGCATCTACTCCAAGGACAATACGCGCTACGACGTCAACCAGCAGGTCTTCCTGTTCAGCAAGAGCGGCATTGCCGGCGTATCGGGCGACGGTTCGACCGAACTGGTGACGACACAGTCGAACTACACGCTGGAAAACAACCGCCAGCAGGAAACCCGCAATCTGGCGACCACGGCATGGACCGGTACGGCCAAATGGACCGGCACGGAGAACTGGACGCTGAAGGGCACGGCGCACTATTCCAAGGGCCGCGCGCACCTGACCGAGGAAGCGGCCATCCTGGGCGTTTCGATCGCCTCGTCGACGCTCGACATCTCGAACCCCGACGACATCAAGTTCACCGTGTCGAACGACCTGTCGAGCGCCACGCCGTACGCGGCAACCAGCCTGACGCGCAACGAATTCCCCGACGGCGCGCAGCACGCGGACTATTCGGAAGAAGGCGCCGGCCAGTTCGACGCGAAGCGCGACCTCGACTTCGGCGTGCTGTCCTCGGTCAGCTTCGGGGCCAAGTACAAGCGCGAGGTCTTCTATCGCTACACGACCCGCCGCGACCTGGGCGGCAATATCGCCGCCGTCTATACGCCCGATATCGCCAGCGACGGCTATCTGGTTTCCGACTTCCTGAACGGCGACGATTCGGTGCAGCACGCCTGGATCGCGCCCAACATGAAGGCGTACGAAGCCGCGCTTGCCGCCGCCGGCATCACCGTGCCGACCGTCTGGGCGCCGGAAGACAGCTACAAGGTCACGCGCAACGTCACGGCGCTCTACGCCATGGCCAATCTCAAGGGCGAAATCCTCGGCAAGCCGTATCGCGGCGACGTCGGCGTCCGCTATGAGGACACCGGCCAGGTGGTCAATGCCAACATCACCTCGGGCAGCAATCCGCTCAACGAAAACGTCGGCAATCCGATCGGCACGCAGCGCACGCCGATGGATTATTCCAACATCCTGCCGTCGGCCAACTTCGTCGTCGACCTCGACCACGACCTCCTGCTGCGCGTCGCGGCCGCCAAGGTGCTGGTGCGCCCGATCCTCGACGCCAACAACCCGCTGGTCACCACGGTCTCGACCAGCACGCTGACCGGCGGCGGCCAGCAGTTCACCATCCAGCTCGGCCAGGCGACGCTCAAGCCCCTGACCGCGGATCAGCTCGATGTCGGACTCGAATGGTACTATGGCACGGGCAACGGCCTGAGCGTCGCCGGTTTCCTGAAGAACGTGAAGAACGGCACCTATGCCACCACGGTCTGCCCGTCTTCGTTCAACGGCACCGCGCTTTCCGGCACCGCCAGCAACTGCACCGACGCCAGCGGCAACGAATACCAGATCACCTCGGTCGCCAACGATCCGACGATCGTGAAGATCAAGGGCTTCGAGGTCAACTGGCAGCAGTCCTTCGACATGTGGCTGCCGGTCAAGGGCTTCGGCGTCATCAGCAACTACACCTACGTCACGCCGTCGAAAAACGGCACGTCGGGCTTCCACCTGGCCAACCTGTCGCAGAATACGGTCAACGTCACCGGCTACTGGGAAAACAAGGTGTTCAGCGCCCGCCTGTCGGCCAATTACCGCAGCGCCTACAGCCAGACCAGCGCCGAAAGCTTCTTCGCGCGTGAAGGCCATACGATCGAGGGCCGGACCCAGTACGACCTGACGCTGGGCTATAATGTCAACGACCGGATGAGCCTGTCCTTCGGCGCCATCAACATCACCAATGCCGAGGAAAAGGCATACAAGGACATCAAGACCCGCTGGCAGATGACAAGCGTCGTCGGCTCCAGCTACTACCTGTCCCTGCAGTACAAGATGTAACGCCAACGGCGAGTGGCTTTGACCCGGTCGCCATTGGCGAGCGCGAGGAGCCATGCGGCGTCTGGGCTGAAAACCTTATGCCGACGGCCATTTTTTGACCGTTGGCATAATGGCCCTCACGGCGGCCCGGCCAGGGGCGGGCCACCGTGCAATGCGCAACAATGGAATATATATTTCATTTTATATTATATTTGGAATTGACGTGCCAATCTTTCGGACGTATCCGTAATGTCCTGAGTTGGTTCCAAAATCGCCGCGGGGATGCGATATTGGTCGCATTCACGCCCGACCACGTCTCCTGACCCGTTCTCATTCCGGACGGGAACTGGCCGCCGCAACCCTGGGCGGCGGCCCTTTTTGTCCCCGCCCGGCCTTCGGGCAAGAAAGCACGAACCGCATAGATCGGCCATGAGCAAACCCCGTTTCCAATCGCTTGATGTCTTTCGCGGCCTGACGATCTGCCTGATGATCGTGGTCAATACGTCGGGCGCCGGCGCCGATCCCTTTCCGCTGCTCAGCCACGCCAAGTGGTTCGGCCTGACCATCGCCGATCTCGTCTTTCCGGCCTTCCTGTTCGCCGTCGGCAATTCCATGAGCTTCGGCGACCCGAAAGCCCTGCCTGCGAACGCGTTTTTCCTGAAGGTGATCCGGCGCGCCGCCATCATCTTCGGGCTCGGCTACCTGATGTACTGGTTTCCGTTCTTCCATCAGGAGCCCGACGGCCACTGGGCTTTCAACGCCATCGAGCACACGCGCATCATGGGCGTGCTGCAGCGCATCGCGCTGTGCTTCCTCTTCGCCTCGATTGCCATTCGCTACCTGTCGTGGCGGGGTCTGGCGGCGTTGAGCGCCGTTCTGCTCCTCGGCTATTGGGGGGCGCTGATGGCGTTCGGCCCGCCGGGAGAGCAACTGAGCCCGCTCGGCAATATCGGCGCGCAGTTCGACCGCGCCGTGCTGGGGATCGACCACATGTACGCCAAGGGCCACGGCTATGATCCCGAAGGCCTGTTCAGCACCCTTCCCGCCATAGCCAACGTCATCGCAGGCTTCCTGGCCGGACGCTTCATTGCGTCGCAGCCCGACCGCGCAAAAGCCGTGCGTACGCTCCTGATGGCCGGCGCCGCCGTACTGGCAGCCGGCTTTGCCTGGAGCCTCGCCTTTCCGTTGGCCAAGCGTCTGTGGACCAGCTCTTTCGCCCTGGTCAATATCGGCCTCGACCTGGCGCTGCTGGGCGCCCTGATCGCCTATGTCGAGATCGCGAAGCTGCGGTTCGGCGTCTGGTTCTGCGAGGTCTTCGGGCGCAACCCGCTGGCCATCTACCTCTTCTCCGAGCTCTTCGTCACCGGGCTGCAACTGATCAAGGCGCCGGATGGCAACGGCCTCTACGACTGGGTCGGCATTCATCTCTTCCAGGCCGCCGTCCCGGGGCCCGTGGGCGCGCTGCTGTGCGCCATCGCCTACATGCTGACCTGCTGGGCCTTCGGCTACATCCTCGACCGCAACCGCATCCTCATCAAGATCTGAGGCTCCCCAAATCCGAGCAATGACATGAGCGATCTTCGTCCCCCGTTTGCCGCCGCCACCCTGTCCTTCAGCGAGATCGTCGGGCCGCTCGACAAGCAGCGCGGCGCGCCGCTCTACATGCAATTGCAGCGATCCCTGCGCGACGCCATCCATACCCAGGTGCTGGTGCCTGACGACATGATCCCGCCTGAGCGCGACCTTGCCGTGGAACTCGGCGTGTCGCGCATCACCGTGCGCAACGCCATAGAGGGCCTGGTGGCGGAGGGGCTGCTCACCCGCAAGCGCGGCGCGGGCACCTTCGTGGCGCCCCGCGTCGAAAAGAACTTCTCCCGCCTGACCTCGTTTTCCGAGGACATGGTCGCGCGCGGCCGCAACCCGCATTCCGAGTGGCTGTCGAAAAGCGAAGGCGTCGTGACGCCGGAAGAAGCCCTGTCCTTCGGCCTGTCGCCCGGCACGCGCGTCTATCGCTTCCAGCGCCTTCGCTATGCCGACGGGCTCACCATGGCGCTCGAATATTCGACCGTGCCGGCGCATTGCCTGCCCTCTCCCGACGTCGTCGAAGCCTCGCTCTACGCGGCGCTCGAACTGACGGGATATCGTCCTGTCCGCGCGCTGCAACGCCTGCGGGCGCTCGCCTTCGACCCCGACCAGGCCGCGTTGCTGGGCGTGGAGGCCGGCGATCCCGGCCTGTTCATCGAGCGGCGCGGCTTTTCCGCCGACGGCCAGACCTGCGAACTCACCCAGTCCTATTATCGCGGCGACGCCTATGACGTAGTGGCCGAACTCAACGACGCAAGATAAGAGCCCTTCATGACCGGACCGTCCCGCCGTCACCTGATCGCCGCCGCCGCGGCCCTGGCCCCCGTGTCCGCGCTGGCCAGACCCGGGCCGGCCGACGCGGCAGGACCTGTCCTGTCGCGGCTGCTGGGCCAATCCGCATCGGCCTTTCGCCTGTCGATCGACGCAAGGCCCGCCACGGCGCCGTGGTACGAAGTCACGGCAAAGGGCGGCCGGGTCGCCGTCAGGGGGTCTTCGAGCATCGCCGCTTTACGGGGGGCCTATGCTTACCTGACCGCGACAGGCGCCGCCCAGATGAACTGGGAAGGCGACCGCATCCCATCCGGCCCCATGCCCGATTACCGCGGCAGCCGGGTCACGACACCGTTCCAGCATCGCGTCTATCTCAATACCTGCACCTACGGCTACACCACCCCCTTCTGGGATTGGAAGCGCTGGCGGCGCGAGATCGACTGGATGGCGCTGCACGGCATCGACATGCCGCTGGCCATGGAGGGCCAGGAATATGTCTGGCATAGGCTGTGGCAGGAACAGGGCCTGAGCCCCGCGGAACTCGACGCCTACTTCTCCGGGCCGGCGTTCACGCCCTGGCAGCGCATGGGCAATATCGAGGGTTACCAGGCGCCGCTGCCCCCCAGCTGGATCCTGAAAAAACGCGACCTGCAAAGACGAATTCTGGGCGCCATGCGGGCCTTAGGCATGGAGCCGATCCTGCCGGCTTTCGGCGGTTATGTTCCCAAGGCCTTCGCCGACAGGCATCCGGAGGCGCGGATTTACCGGATGCGGGCGTGGGAAGGGTTCCACGAGACATACTGGCTCGATCCGGCCGATCCGCTGTTCGCCCGGCTGGCCGGACACTTCCTCGATCTCTACGAGGCGACCTACGGCAAGGGACGCTATTACCTGGCCGACTCATTCAACGAGATGCTGCCGCCGATCGGCGACGGCCCGGCCGTCAAGGGCGCCTATGGCGACTCCACCGCCAATGCGGCGAAGGAGGCCGAGATCGATCCGAAGGTCAAGGCGGAACGGCTGGCCGCCTATGGCAAGCGTATCCACGATTCGATCCGGGCAAAGCGCCCTGACGCCGTCTGGGTGATGCAGGGCTGGCTGTTCGGCGCCGACCAGAAATTCTGGACCGCCGACGCCATCGCCGCCTTCCTCAAGGATGTACCGGACAGCGGGCTGATGGTGCTCGATATCGGCAACGACCGCTATCCCAATGTCCATACGACGGCCGAGGCCTTCCACGGCAAGCAATGGATCTATGGCTACGTCCATAACTATGGCGGCTCGAACCCGGTCTATGGCGACCTCGACTTCTACCGCCAGGACACGCCGGCGATCGCCGCCAGTCCGGCGCGCGGCAACCTGAAAGGCTTCGGCGCCTTTCCGGAGGGGCTCGACACCAATTCGGTCGTCTACGAATATCTTTATGACCTGGGCTGGTCCGGCAGGACGGGGGATCTCGGCGATTGGTTGACCAATTACACGCGCGCCCGCTACGGCCGGACCTCGCCCGAACTGGTGGCGGCCTGGCTGAAGGTGGCTGACGGTGTTTTCCGCACCCGCTACTGGACGCCGCGCTGGTGGCATTCGACGGCGGGCGCCTACCTTTTGTGCAAGCGTCCGGACGTCGCCATGGCCGGATACGAAGGCGCGCCCGGCGATCCCGCCGCGTTGAAGGACGGCCTGTCGCGACTGCTGCGGCTTTCGCCCCAATATGCCGCCTCGCCGCTGTTCCGCTTCGACATGGTGGAATTTACCCGTCACAGCGTCAGCCTCGATCTCGACGATCGCATCAAGGCGGCGATCGCGGCCTATCAGGCCGGCGACAAGGCGGCGGGTGACGCCGGGGCGGCCATCATCACGGCGAAGGTCACCGCGCTCGACGACCTGATGGGTGCGCAACCGTGGAGCCTCGCCACCTGGATCGCCGAGGCGCGCGCCTATGGCGACACCCCCGCCGAAAAAGCCTATTATGAAAAGAACGCCCGTGCCCAGGTCACCGTCTGGGGCGGCAGCGGCAATCTTCACGACTATGCGTCGAAGGCCTGGCAAGGGCTATATCGCGATTTCTATCTGCCACGCTGGACACTGTTGTTCGACGCCTTGCGGGACTCGCCGGGTACACCGTTCGACCAGACGGCGGCAACCGCGAGAATCGTCGCCTGGGAAAACGACTGGGTGGCGTCGACGACTCCCGTCGTCCGCCGCGTCCCCGACGACCCGCTGAAAGCCGCCGCGGCCCTGCTAAAGATATAAATAAAAAGAGGAAATGCCCATGTTCACGCCCAGCCGCCGCACGGTTCTCGCCACGACCGCCGGCCTCCTTGCCTTGCCTTATGGGGCGATGGCGCAGGCCGTGACGCCGTACGAGGACCTGAAACCGCGCCAGCGTATCCTGTTCGACGCGGGCTGGCGGTTCGCGCTCGGTCACGCCGCCGATGTCGACCGCGATTTCGGCTGGGGGCGCGACCAGAAGACCTTCGCCAAACAGGGCCAGGTGAGCATCGCCGAGCCGGCTGCCGCCGACTACGACGATTCCACGTGGACCGCTGTCGACCTGCCGCACGACTGGGCGATCGACCTGCCGTTCGCGAAAAACGACCACTTTATCCCACCGAAAAACCCGGAAGACGGCGATCCCGGCGCCGGCCATGGTTACAAGGCCATCGGCCGGCGCTTTCCCGAACACAGCATCGGCTGGTACCGCAAGGTCTTTACGCTGGACAAGGCGGACGAGGCGAAGCGCCTGACGATCGAGTTCGATGGCGTGTTTCGCGATGCCACGGTCGTCCTCAACGGCTATGTATTGACGCGCCACGACAGCGGTTACACGCCGTTCAGCGTCGATATTTCCGACTTCATCGCGCCTGACGGCGGACCGAACGTGCTGCTGGTCCGCGCCGACGCCACCCTGGGCGAAGGCTGGTTCTACGAAGGCGCCGGCATCTATCGCCACGTCTGGCTGGTCAAGACGGGCAAGACCTATATCCCGCAATGGGGCGTATGGGCGCACGGCGAAACGTCCGGCAAGATCACGCTTGAAACCCGGATCGCCAACGACAGCGACGACGCGCAAACCGTGACCCTGGTGTCGCAAATCTTCGACGGCGCGGGCAAGGGCGTGGCCGAAGCCCGGACATCCATGGCCGTTGCCGCGCGAAGCGAAACGGCTGCCATACAAGCCGCGACGGTCGCCGCGCCGCACCGGTGGTCGCTCGACGATCCTCACCTCTATACGGTGCGCACGGAGGTCCGCTCGGGCGATACCCTGCTCGACGTCGCCGTCACGCGCTTCGGCCTGCGCGACATCCGTTTCGATGCGAAGGAAGGCTTCTTCCTCAACGGCAAAAACATCAAGATTCGCGGCACAAACAACCACCAGGACCATGCAGGGGTCGGCATCGCCATCCCAGACACGCTGCACGCCTGGCGTGTCAAACAGCTGAAAGACATGGGCGCCAATGCGTGGCGCTGTTCGCACAATCCGCCATCGCCGGCCGTGCTCGACGCCTGCGATCGCCTGGGCGTCCTGGTCATCGACGAGACGCGCGCCATGACGTCGACGCCCGACAGCATAGCCGCGCTTCAGACCATGATCCGCCGCGACCGCAACCACCCGTCGGTCATGCTGTGGTCGATCGGCAATGAAGAGACCGCGCAGCAGGGTACGGCCCGCGGCCTGAAGATCGCGCTCGACATGCGCCGCGCCGTCAAGGCGCTCGATCCGACCCGGCCGGTGACGGCCGCCATGAACCACTATCAGGGCTACGGTATTACCCCCGCGCTCGACGTCATGGGCTTCAATTACCACGAAAGCGACATCGAGCCCTTCCGCAAGCTCTATCCCGACATGCCGATCATCGGCTCCGAGACGGCCAGCGCGGTATCGACGCGCGGCGAATATGTCCGCGACGAGAAAAAGGGCTATGTCCGCGCCTATGACCTCGACGCGCCATCCTATGCCCTGACCGCCGAGAAATGGTGGACGCTATACAATTCCAAGCCTTATCTGGCCGGCGGGCTGGTGTGGACCGGCTTCGACTATCGCGGTGAGCCGACGCCGTTCAACCGCTGGCCGGAAATCTCATCGCACTTTGGCATCCTCGACACCTGCGGCTTCCCCAAGGACATCTACTGGTACTACCGGTCGTGGTGGCAGGCGGACCCCGTGCTGCACCTGTTGCCGCACTGGAACTGGGAGGGCAAGGAAGGTCAGGATATTCAAGTCTGGGCCTACTCCAATCTCGACGCGGTCGAACTGTTCGTAAACGGCAAGAGCCAGGGCAAGAGGGCCATGCCGAAGGACAGCCACCTGGAATGGACCGTCCCTTACGCCCCCGGCGAAATCGTCGCCTACGGTTACAAGGGGGGCAAGGTTGTCCTGAAGGCGTCGCGCCGCACGGCCGGCCCGGTTGCCAGGATTGCCCTGACGAGCGAGACCTTGGCGCCGGGAGAAGACGGGACGGTTTTGGTGCTTATCCGCGCCGAGGCGGTCGACAAAAATGGAACGCCCGTTACAAAGGCCGACACGTCCGTGCATTTCGGCATCGACGGCCCGGCTGAACTGATCGGGGTCGGCAACGGCAACCCGACCAGCCTCGAATCGGACCACGCGCCGTATCGCCGGCTGTTCAACGGCCTGGCGCAAGGGATTCTGCGCGTCCGGAGCGGGCAGGCAGGCCGCATTTCGGTTACGGCCACGGCGGACGGATTGCCGATGACAGCGATGTCGATTGCGGCAAAGGAGTGACCTGATTGGGCGGAATGTGGCTTTTCCATCACATCAACTCCGATGGAAGTGGGAATATGTTACCGCACTCCGCCGTCCGCCAACTCGCCTGCAAATCTTTGTAAAATCATATTTTTCCTCAATTTTTGTCAGGCAGGCTTCTACCGAAGACCCCAATCCGGGAAAACCGGGTCTCAATATTTTGAAATGAAAATATCATTTCCGGCATTTCACGGAATTGACATTCTGAAGCTTAACTCCTACCCTTTCTATGTCGCAACGGGCTCCTCAAAAGGCCGTTTGGAACAATAAGAACTACAGCAGGGTTATATGCTTTTCCCAGGATATCCGGGACAGGCACCGGGTCTTCAGGCCTGAATTCAGTTCTAGCGTACCGGAGAAAATCGGTCCGGCCCGCTGTCCCCCGCGCCTCCAAGTCGGCGCGACGAGCGGCGGCAAATTGGTCGGCCAATCCTTCGAAGCCGCTGAGAATGGTTTTCAGAACCGAGGCGCTCCTGTGCGACGCGGCACGAGAAAGAATACGTCCGAGCAAAAAAAAAGCCGGACACCATCATAATGGAGGAAGTAATGGCTCAGCCATCGAGAGGCAAGTCGGGATTCAAATATGCGCTGCTGGGCGCGTCGATGCTGATGAGCAGCGTCAGCATCGCCCATGCCGAGGACGCGGCCCCCGCGAAGAAGGCCGACAGCGACGTCGTCGTCGTGACGGGCTTCAAGAAGAGCTATGCCGACGCCGTCCGCGCCAAGCGCAATAATATCGAGATCACGGACGGCATCTCGTCCGACGGCCTCGGCCGTTTCCCCGACCTGAACGTCGGTGAAGCGCTGCAGCGCATCCCGGGCGTCCAGATCAACCGCGAAGCCGAAGGCCGCAACGCCACCATCGGCCTGCGCGGCATGCCGGGCTATTATGCCCGCACGACCCTGAACGGCCAGGCCTTCGCCGAGCCGCCGGTCGTCAACACGACGGGCGGCGCCGACGGCACGCCGCTGGGTGCCTTCAACTCGGATATCTTCACCGCCTTCTCGATCGAAAAGTCGCCCATGGCCAATGCCCAGTCGGGCGGCCTGTCGGGCAATATCGACATGCAGATCGCCCCGGCGCTCAGCCGCAAGGACGGCGGATTCTTCAAGGCGTCGCTCGAACACAACACGCTCGGCGACCTTAACGCTCCGGCCTACACGCTCAGCTACAACAAGCATTTCGGCTCGGACTTCGCGGTCTTCGGCACCATCGCCTACAAGAAGGAAAACTTCCGCCGCGACACCCTGCGCTATAACGGTTACAGCCGGCTGACGCTGCAGAACTCGGGCCTGACCGCGGCACAATTCGCGTCGAAGTACGGCGCTTACTATAGCGCTGACGCAAGCTGCAACACCACGGCGAATCCCTTCTGCAAGACGCTGTCTTCCGTTCTTGGCTCGTCGGCTTACAACGACTCGACCACGGGCACCAAGGGCCAGGACGGCGTCTACTATCTCGACTTCCTGCGCCAGTATACCCGCATGAACGTGGGCAACCTGTGGACGGGTTCGGCCGGCATGGAATGGAAGCCGAACGACAACACCAAGATCGGCCTGATCGGCTTCTATACCGACCGCAACCTGCCGAACACGGTGCAGTACTTCCTGCTGAACCAGGCCTTCGTCGGCACCAGCGGCGTCCTGTCCACGGTGTCTTCGAACGACACGCCGGCGGTTATGTCGGACGGCCGCGCCCTGCTGCAGACGGTCACCTACACCAACTACGACGGCAAGTCGTCGGCCCGCCTCTATTCGCAGCACCAGCAGTCGAAGGGCTTCATGGCCAATCTCGACTGGAAGAACGAAACCTGGCACCTGACCGGCGTCCTGACCATGTCGGAAGGTTATAACGCGTCGGTCGAAAGCGAATTCGACCTGCGCACCGTGCCGACCGCCGCCGGCAACGGCCTGACCTCGACGATCAACACCGGCTTCGGCAGCCTGTCGGCCTTCTCGCAGGTATCGTCGCCGACGCCGCAACAGGCCATCTACGCCCTGCCGTTCTACGACGCCACGGGCGGCTCGTACGTTGCCGGCAACTGGAACTGGAAGAACAGCGATCCGGAAAACCTCTACACGGCGGACGGCACGCACGTCCTGAACGTATCGGGTTCGGAAAGCTTCGCCGACAACAAGGTCAGTGCTGCGCAGTTCGACCTCGACCACAGCGTCCAGTGGGGTCCGGTCACCAACATCGTCGGCGGCATCCGTCTGGAAGACAACCACTATAACCGCCGCGGCTTCCGCAACATGGCCTACGGTATCCAGTCGTCGAAGATCACGTCTTCGATGCTCGTGGCGCCGCCGTCGGTCAACGACTTCATGGAAGGCAAGGCCGCGATCACCCAGAACTGGCAGGTCATCGATCCCTTCGCCTTCCTGTCGGCGATCACGCCGGTCACCGCCTATAACGGCGGCGGCCTGACGGGCGTCGGCCTTAACACCTATTACGGCGACGGCGCCTATGCCACCGGCAATTACGACGTGTGGAACAACATGACCGAGGCCTACCTCCAGGCCAAGTACGACACGCAGATCCTGGGTCACCGCCTGCGCGGTAACGTCGGCGTCCGCTCGGAAACGACCGACTACAAAGTCCAGACGCTCAACCAGGTCGGTGCGCTCAGCAATGGCAGCGTGGGCTCGGCTTCGAACTTCACGTGGCAGGAATATGGCAAGAAATACAGCCACCTCCTGCCATCGGCCATCGCCGTTCTCGACATCAACGACGACATGGTCCTGCGCACCGCCTTCTACAAGACCTATGTCCGCCCGCTGCCGCAGAACAGCAACCCGGTTCAGAACATCGGCACGACGGCGACGGCATCGACCAATGCCAGCCTGTCGACATCTACCAGCGTCATCAAGGACATCAGCATTTCGCTTTCCGCCCGGAACCTGAAGGCCTATACGGGCGACTCGTTCGACCTGTCGTGGGAATGGTATAACCGTCCGAACGGCGTAATCTCGCTGGCCTGGTTCAAGAAGACGCTGAACAACCGCGTCGAAAACATCACCGATCCGGCAGTCCTCTGCCCGTCGGACGGCGGCGGCTGGGGTCTCGGCGCCCTGACCTGGGACGGCACCTATTGTACGGCCGGTTCGCAAACCACGACTTCGGGCGGCGTCACCACCAC
Organism: uncultured Asticcacaulis sp.; assembly: GCA_936940865.1. Taxonomy (GTDB): domain Bacteria; phylum Pseudomonadota; class Alphaproteobacteria; order Caulobacterales; family Caulobacteraceae; genus Asticcacaulis. Next base: position 12,848 of record CAKZJB010000160.1, read on the forward strand.
CTACCACGTCAATACGTCGGGACAGTACAATGTCGACAAGCCGACCTATGTGACCGGCCTGGAATTCAACCTCCAGCAGAACCTCGACTTCCTGCCGGGCTTCTGGAAGAACTTCGGCGGCAACTTCAACTACGCCTTCATGCAGGCCAAGCAAACCGGCTCGGGCGCCAGCGCGTCTCCGTTCCCCGGCATTTCGAAGTATACCTTCAACACGATCGTCTACTACGAAACGCCCAAGTACGGCGTCCGCGCGGTCTACAACTGGCGTTCGGCCTATCCGCTGACGGCGGCCGGCACCTATACGGGTGCGGCCCGTATCGCGGCGGCCCGCGGCCAGCTCGACGTCTCGGCCTCGTACAACATCAACGACCGGATCAGCGTCTCGCTCGATGCCTACAACCTGACCAACTCGTACCGCAAGGAATACGAAACCGATCCGCGCATGGTCCGTTGGATCGACTATGACGGCCGGACCTATACCTTCACCGTCAAGGGCACCTTCTAATAGTACCCGGCGGGGTCCTTCGTCAGAGGACTCCGCCGGTTGTTCGCGTTGTTTCCCCGGCGCCGCCCAAATCCACTCCCAGGACCGGCGCCAGCAACTGAAAAGCCCGGCACTTTCGTGCCGGGCTCTTTTTTTGTCCGCAAGGATGATCAGGCCTTGACGATCCACTCGTGCGCCGGATCGTTGCGGAAGATCCAGCGCCGTTCGGGGCCGGCCATGACGTTGAGATAATAGAGTGTATAGCCGTGCGGGGTGCCGACCGGATGATAGCCTTCGGGCACCATGACGACGTCGCCGTCTTCGACGCAGACCGTCTCGTCCAGGCTGCGGTCGTCGGTATAGACGCGCTGGAAAGCAAAACCTTGCGGCGGATCGAGACGGTGATAATAGGTCTCTTCCAGCGCCGTTTCCTCGCCATCCGTGGCGGTGTCGTGCTTGTGGGGCGGGTAGCTCGACCAATGGCCGGACGGCGTCACCACCTCGACGACCAGCAGGCCGTGTGCCGGCCGGTCCTGCGGCAGGATATTGCGCACGAAGCGCGTATTGGTGTCGCGGCCGCGCACTTCGCGCGACATCTCTTCGGCCGGAATCAAACGCGATGGGTATCCCTCGCCGCCCGGCGCCGTGCAGACCGCCAGTTCGACCGCGTCCTTCGCAACGATGCGCCAGGGCGTGTCCATGGGCACATAGACCGCACCGGGCGCCTTATCCTCGAACGGAGTCTTGCGGCCGCCGACACCGGCAAAGGTTTCGTCGCCCACCGTGATGTCGGCCGTACCGGACACCAGCACCAGGCAGGTTTCGCGCGTGGCGTCGCGGCCGGCCGCGGCCTCGCCGGCCGACCTGCGAATGAGCGAAAAGCCGACATGGGTCCAGCCGGCGCTTTCAGGCGTGATGTCGAGCACCTTGCCGTCCGCATCGGGCGCGGACGGCCGGACGCGGAGCCGGCTCACGCCGCGACCGCTTCATTGAGGCCGGCCGCACGGGCAGCGTCCTTCAACGTCTTAAGGCCGAGTTCGGCATAGGTACGCGGATCGGCCCTGGCCGGGTCCTGCTCGGCCTCGATGATGATCCAGCCAGAATAACCGATGCGCTTCAGACCCTGCATGATGCGGTTAAAATCGATCGAGCCGTCGCCCGGCACGGTGAACATGCCGGCCAGCACGCCGTTGAGGAAGCTGTCGTCCTTGCCCGCCGTTTCATCGAAGACCGCCTGGCGCACGTCCTTGCAGTGGACGTGCGTGACGCGTCCGGGATGCTTTTCGATGACGGCATAGGGATCGATCCCGCCCAGCACGGCATGGCCGGTGTCGAGCGTGACACCGACATTGCCGCGCGTGTTGGCGAAGAAGGCGTCGAGATCGGCCTGGTCCTGGACGATGGTGCCCAAGTGATAATGATAGGCCAGCTTCAGCCCTTGCGCGTTGACGTAGTCGGCGACGTCGCTCAGGCGCTCGCCGAATTCCGCCCATTGATCGGCCGCAAGATGCGGGCGCGTCTTCATCGGGACGCTCCGCTGGCCGTGGATGGCGTTGCTGGTTTCGCAGATCACGAAGACCTTCGAGCCCAAGGCCTTCAGCAGGTTGAGGTGGTCCTGCAAGGCGGCGATCTCGGCGCGGGCATCGCGCAGCAGGAGTTCGCAGCTGTACCAGCCGCCGACCAGTTCCAGGCCGAACCGCCCGAGTGTGGCTTTGAGCGCATCCGGGCCTTTCGGGAAGGCGCCGCCGAGCTCCGTGCCGGCAAAACCGACCTCGGCGATATCTTTCAACACGCTGTCGAGCGGAGTGTCGCCGCCCAGTTCCGGCATGTCGTCATTGATCCAGGCGATGGGGCTGACGCCGAAGGTGATGCTCATGCGGATGGGTCCTTGATAGCGTTGAGTTTGTGATCATAGGCCGCACGGGCGGCCCGGACACGCGAAGAGTCGGAGACTTCCGGCACGGCGACGTCCCACCATGTGCCGCCGATGGCGGTGCCGGGCACGGCGTCCGTGTCGATGACGACGACATTGACCCCGCCGCGCGCGCGGGCGGCCGTAATGGCGGCTTCGAAGGCCGCGATATCGCCGGCCTTTTCGGCGTGAGCGCCAAGCGAGCCGGCATGCAGCACGAAATCGATATCGGGCAGGACGGCGTGATGGCTGTCTGCCAGGCGGTTGTTGAAGCCCTCGCCGCCGGTGGCATTCTGCAGGCGGTGGATGCAGCCGAAACCGCGGTTGTCGATGACCACAAGCGTCAGCCGCACCCCCATCATGACAGCTGTTGCGATCTCGGAATTCATCATCAGGTAGCTGCCGTCGCCGACCAGCACATAGACCTCGCGCTCCGGCTCGGCCAGGGCGACACCCAGGCCGCCGGCGATCTCGTAGCCCATGCACGAATAGCCGTATTCCATATGATAGCCGCCGGGGGCTTTCGTCCGCCAGATCTTGTGCATGTCGCCGGGCAGCCCGCCGGCCGCCGCGACGACGATGGCTTTGTCGTCGATCGCCCGCATCAGCGCCCCCAGCACCCTGGGCTCGGTGGCGCGGCCTTCCGGGGCGATAACGGCGTCGACCTCTGCGTCCCAGGCCTTGCGCGCCGCCGAAAGCGCCTCGGTCCACGCCGGATCGGCGGTGTAGTCGCCGAGGTCGAGGGTTTCGAGCACGGCGCGCGCATCGCCGACCACGCTAAGCGCGCCGAATTTCAGGGCGTCGAAGGGCTGGACATTGATGGCCACGATTTTTGCGTGCCTGTTGAACAGCCCGGCCGACCCCGTGGTGAAGTCCTGCAGGCGCGTACCGACCGCCAGGATCAGGTCGGCTTCGCGGACCGCCGTATTGGCGGCGTCGGTGCCGGTGACCCCAACCGCGCCGAGATTGCGCGGATGCGTGTCGGCGATGGCGCCCTTGCCGGCTTGCGTTTCACAGAACGGAATGCTGTGGCGTGTCGCAAAGGCGCCCAGCGCGCATCCGGCCTTGGCGTAGGCGACGCCGCCGCCGGCGATGATGACGGGTTTGCGCGCTTCGAGGATCGCGGTTTCGAGTTCGGCGATGTCGAGGGCGTCGGCGGGCTGGCGGCGGATGCGCCAGACCTTCTGCACGAAAAAGCTTTCCGGATAGTCGAAGGCCTCGGCCTGGACGTCCTGACACAGCGCCAGGGTCACCGGCCCGCATTCGGCCGGATCGGTCAGCACGCTCATGGCGCGCGGCAGGGCTTTCAGTATCTGTCCGGGCCGCGTGATGCGGTCGAAATAGCGCGAAACGGGGCGGAAGCAGTCATTGGCCGATACGGTGCCGTCGCCGAAATCCTCGATCTGCTGCAGGACCGGGTCCGGGCGGCGGGAGGCATAGACGTCACCCGGCAGGAAGAGAACCGGCAGGCGGTTGACGTGCGCCACGGCCGCGGCCGTCACCATGTTTGTGGCGCCCGGTCCGATCGAGGTCGTGCAGGCGAAGGCACGTTGCCGGCGCATCTGCTTGGCGTAGGCGATCGCCGCATGGGCCATCGCCTGTTCGTTGTGCGCGCGATAGGTCGGGAGGGCGTCGCGCGCACCGTAAAGCGCCTCGCCCAGGCCCGCGACATTGCCGTGGCCGAATATAGCCCACACGCCGGCGAAGAAGGGAACCGCATCTCCGTCGATATCGATGTACTGCTGCGCCATATAGCGCGTCAGCGCCTGCGCCATGGTCAGTCTGAGGTGGCTCACGCCTTAAGTTCCTTACGCTTTGACCTTGACAGCCTGCGGCGTCTGCGTCCGGATCGAGGCGTGCATTTCCTTCCACGCTTCGACCAGGCGCGACAGGCTGGCTGCCATGACTTCGACCGCGGTGGTGTCGTCCATGCCGCCCGACAACCACTGGGCAGCGACATCATGGAAGATCGTCCGGCCGATGGCAAAGCCTTTGACGCACGAAAACTGTGCAGCGATCGCAAAGGCCCGCATCAGTTCGTCTTCCGGCGCCGACAGGCCGAGCAGGACAACCCCGCGGCACAGGGGATCGTTCGCGGCGATGACCGTGTCGATGTTGCGCCATACGGCTTCGTCAGCGACAGGTTCCAGCTTCCACCAGTCGGGACGGATGCCGAGGGCGTACATACGCTGCATGGCGCGCGAGCGCGTCTGGGCGTCCGAAGGCATGTCGGGCGGCAGGATCAGTTCCAGCAGCAGTTCGTGGCCGGATTTACGGCAGGCGTCGAACAGGGTGACCAGCTGGCGCTCCTGCTCGGCGCGCAAGGCATCGGCGTCATCGGGGTGGTAGAGCACCAGGCACTTGACCACATGGTTGGCCGGCCAGGTATTGATATCGAGGCCGACATCGGCGCCGGATTCGAAGACCAGGGGCCGCGACTTCGGCACCTCGACCGGCCGGCCGATCCAGTAGGTGGTGTGCGCGGCTTCGCTGAGCGCTTCGGCGCCATAGCGGCCGTCAAGCAGCACGCCGAAGGCGGCATTGCCTTCCGCCAGGTGGTCGACCGCGCGCAGGGCCAGGCGCTTGAATTCCGGCACCCGCGCCATGTCGGCGCCGAGATCGGCCGCCAGTTCCTCGAACTGGAAGCGGTGGTCCATGGCCAGGACCATCAGCGAAGGATAGTCGCGGTGGCGCGTGCGGGCCCAGTGGATATGGTCCAGGCGCTCGATATCGGCCGGCGACATGGGGTGGTGCATGCCGATAAAGGTCTGGAGCTCATCGAAGGTCGGCATGGCGGGCGCGCAGCCGTGGCGCGTCACGACGATGGCGCCGCAGGCATTGCCCCAGCGGCCGCAGGTATAGAGGTCCTCTCCGCCCAGCCAGCCGCGCAGGAAGCCGGCCGAAAAGGCGTCGCCGGCGCCGAGCACATTCATGACGTCGATCGGGAAGCCCGGCACGACCAGACCGTCCGTCACCTTTGCGGGGATGTCCCCGTCGAAGACGGCGCAGCCGTCGGCGCCCAGCTTGCATACCAGCACGGCGTCGGTCGCCGCGCGGATATTGCGCAACGCCGCCACGACATCATCGGCGCCGCCGAGGATGCGAATCTCTTCCTCCGTGCCGATAATCAGGTCGCACAGGGGCGTCACGACCGACAGCCGGCGGGTGACCTCGGCATTGGCGACATAGCGCTGCTCGCCCATGTCCTTGGCGGCCAGGCCCCACAGCACCGGACGATAGTCGATATCGAAGACGATCTTGCCGCCGGCGGCCTTGACCGTTTTTACGGCCTGCAGGCTGGCATCATAGACACTGGCCTGCGACAGGTGGGTGCCGTCGATGACCAAAGCCCGCGCCGAAGCCAGCCACTGCGTGTCGACATCGGCCATGTCTATGGCCATGTCGGCGCAGTTTTCGCGATAGAAGATGAGCGGGAAGGTTTCCTTGTCGACAATGCCCAGGATCACAAGGGCGGTCAGGCGCTGAGGATCTGTGACCACGCCCCGGGTATCCACACCTTCGCGGCCGAGCGCCTCAAGGATGAAACGGCCCATATGGTCGGCGCCGACGCGCGTAATCAGGCCGGCCTTCAGCCCAAGCCGGGCCGCGCCGATAGCGGTATTGGTCGGGCTGCCGCCGACATACTTGGCGAAAGACGACATGTCTTCGAGCCGGCCGCCGATCTGCTGGCCGTACAGGTCGACACTGGACCGTCCGAGCGTAATGACATCCGGGCCGCCGTCCGAGCTTCTGGGCGCTGTAGCGTCCATGTACGCTTCCTCCTGATGGAACGCCTTGGTTCGCGTTCTCCATCTGGAATTTTTATTCCTATATTTTTAAAAATGCAATTATCATTTCACGGAAACATTGGAAACGCCGTTATTCGGCGCCGTCCTGGGTGGCGAAGGCATAGGCCACGACAAGGCTTTGCACCAGGCACATGGTGGCCGTCAGCGAGCGGAACGACCGAACCTCGGCTTCGCGGACCAGCAAGGTATGGTGCGCACCCTTGACCAGCGGCGACACATTCGAATCGGTGATCGACAGGACCGTCGCGCCCTGCTCCAGCGCCAGGCCATGGCAGCGCACCGTTTCCTCGGCATAGGGCCGGAAGCTGATGACAATCAGAAGATCGCCGGCCGTAATGCCGCGAATCTGGTTGGCCCACAGGCCGCCGGTGCCGTCGATGAAACAGGTGCGCTTGCCGGCGCGCTGCAGGGCATAGGCCAGGTAGGACGCCGCCGGAAAGGCGCGGCGGAAGCCGGCAATATAGACCGTACCGGCTTCGGCGACGGCCGACACCGCCTGCTCGATCTGGGCGGCTGTAATCGATTGCTTCATATGGCTGAGCGCCAGGATGTCGGCCTCGGCATACTCGTCCAGAATCGCGCTGCCCGAGGCGTCGTCCGAAGCCGCGGCGGTCTCGGTGAACTGCCGGGCGCGTTCGCCATAGGCCAGGGTGATGTGGCTGGCCAGAAGCTCGTCGCGAATGACCTTCTGCATCTGGGAAGCGCCGGGATAGCCCAACGACTTTGCAAAGCGCACGATGGCGGAGGGCTGGACACCGGCGCGGTCGGCGACGATCGCCAGGGTTTCGAACGCCACGTCTTCGGGCTTATCGAGAACGAAGCTGGCCACCTGTTTCATGCGCCGCGAGGCATCGTCATATTGCCGCATGATCTCGGCGCGAAGCGCTTCCACCGTCTGCGGCGCGGCCGCGCCCGTCTCGATCTTTTCTGCCTTGGCCATGCCGGCTCCCTGCCCCGGAACTCCCGCCCTCACCGGCAAAAATTCCACGTTGACATCATTTAGAATTTTTGTTCCATGCTTGACCGCAAGCCAATATGGAATGACAACACGGCCATATTACCGCATATCATTCTAAATTTGGAATAAAAATTTCGCGCCCTTGAATATGGAATGGCGCTTTCGGTTTGTTTTGCCGCGCATCTTGTCCGAAAACCGCTTTACACTTTTCGGGATGCGCTCAGGGAGGTTACTCATGTTCGACGTCGCCGTCATCGGCGCGGGCCGCATCGGCCGCATCCACGCCAAAAATGCCGCCGGCCATCCGCGCCTCAATCTCAAGGCCGTCGTCGATCCCGTCGGCGACAACGCGGCCACCCTCGCCGCCGAAACCGGCGCAGCGGTCAGCACCTTCGACGCGGTCTTGGCAGACCCGAGCATCCGCGGCATCGTGGTGGCGTCGCCGACCGACCAGCACCTCGACCAGACGCTGAAAGCCATCGCCGCCGGCAAGGCCGTGCTGTGCGAAAAGCCGATCGACCAGGACCTCAACACTGCCAAGGGGGCGGCCGCGCAGCTCGGCGGCAAGAAGCCCCTTCTCCTTGGTTTCAACCGCCGCTTCGACCGCCATTTCGGCGCCCTTAAACGGCAGCTCGACGCCGGCCGCGTGGGCCCGCTGGAAAGCCTGCTGATCGTAAGCCATGATCCGGCGCCGCCGCCCATCGCCTACGTCAAGGTGTCGGGTGGCCTCTTCAAGGACATGGCCATCCACGATTTCGACATGGCGCGGTATCTGCTGGGTGAAGAACCGGTCGAGGTCTTCGCCAGCGCCTCGTGCCTGGTCGATCCGGGCATCGGGGCCGCCGGCGACGTCGATACGGCCAAGACGGTGCTGAAGACCGCGTCGGGCAGGATTTGCGTCATCAGCAATTCGCGCCGTTCGGGCTACGGCTACGACCAGCGCATCGAGGCCTACGGCGAAAACGGCCTGCTCAAGGCCGACAACGTGCTGGAATCGACCGTCGCGCACTGGGGTGCGGGCGGTCCGGTGCTCGACGCCTTCCAGAACTTCTTCCTGGACCGCTATGCCGAGGCCTACCGCGCAGAGGTCGACCATTTTGCCGCCGTCATGGCCGGTGAAGCAACCCCGCTGGTCGGCTTCGACGACGCCGTCAAGGCGCTGGAACTGGCCGAAGCCGCCGCGCTTTCGGTCAAAACGGGTCAGGTCGTGAAGCTTTAAATCGCGCCTGACACTGCGAAAAAGGGAAGCCGGCCTGTGGGAACAGGCCGGCTTTTTCAATGTTTCCCATATTGGGAAATATTGTTGACTTGTTGTTCCCAATATGGGAAATTCGATCATGAGGATCATCGCCCGCAGCACGATCGTCGAATATTGGGAAGTCCATCCGACGACGAAACCTTCGCTGACACATTGGCTGTCCGTGGCGAAAGACGCCAACTGGACAGACCCTCAGGCTGTCGCAGCAGATTTCTCCAAGGCAAAAGTTCTCAACGGAGAACGCGTGCGCTTTGAAGTCGCCGGCGGAGATTACCGCTTGATCGTGGCCTTTGATTTTGGTCGCCAGATCGCGTTCATCAAATTCATCGGCTCCCACGCGGAGTATGATAAAATCGACGCGCTTGCCGTGTCACAGTTTTAGGAGGTCCGGCATGGATATTCGACCTATTCGTAATGACGAGGATCACAAGGCAGCTGTCCGTGAAATCGAGAGACTGTGGGGTGCGCCTGAAAATACCCCAGAAGGCGATCGACTTGATATTTTGGCGACACTTGTCGATGCCTACGAGGCAAAGCGCTGGCCCATTCCCGACACGGATCCTGTCGAAGCGATCCAGAATAGCATGGCGATGGAAGGGCGCAGTCAGTCTGACCTTGCCGCTCTCCTTGGTTCTCCATCCCGAGCCTCGGAGATCCTGACCCGAAAACGCGCCCTGACTATGAAAATGGCCTATACGATCCATTCAAAATGGCATGTGCCTGCCGAAGCTCTCATTCGTCCTGTCAAGCGCGAGCGCGCCTAACTTTATTGGGGCACCGCCTGCCCTATGCCCCAGGTCCCGGGCTTTTGGCCCATGATAAGTTCAAGCCTGCCGCCATTAACGATATCCGACTGATGCAGGAAGGCGGCCGTCAGCGGTTTGCCATTCAGCGTCGCCTTCTGGATATAGATGGCGTCCGGCCCGGCGTTCTTCGCCACGATCTCGAATGACTTCCCGTTTTCGAGGTGAATCACGGTCAGGGGCTGTCTCGGCCCATGCAGATAATAGAGATCACTTCCGAGTTTCGGGAAAAATCCGATACGGTTGAAGACGTAGTGCGAACTCATGGCGCCGTTGTCCTCGTCGCCCGGATAGGCGTCGGCGGTGAACTTCCTGAAGATGGCGTCGGCCCAGAAGGCCGACAGGTCGGGCCGGCCGATAGTGTGGAACAGCCACGGCGTCGAGAAAGACGGTTCGTTGGTGATGTCTATCAGGCCTGACGACAGGGCATGCTGCAACCGGTCGCGGAACATGTCCGGCCCGCCCATGGCGGCGATCATGCCGGGAATGTCGTGCAGCATGTCGTACGAATAGACCCAGGCCGTGCCTTCGTAAAAGCCGACATTGTTGTAGGTCTTGCCGTCCCAGCCGGTCTTGGGGTCGAGGTCCTGGAAACGCCCGTCGGCATATTTCGGGATGACGAAGCCCTTGAACCCGTCGCTGACGGCATCCTTGTTCCACACCTTCTTCCAGTTTTCGGACCGCTTCATCAGGACGGCGGCCTCGTCGGCGTGCCCGGCCTTTTCGGCGACCTTGGCCCCGAAATAGTCGTTGAGCGCGAAGCCCACGGTCGACGACCCCGATTTGGCGCGCTGGTTGTTCGATTCGGGGCTTAAGTCCCCCACCGCGAAATAGCCGTCGATCAGGTAGCGCGGCCGGCGGCGCTCGAAGGCATTGAAGTGGGTGACGCGGTACGCCTGGCTCCAGTCGATACCATCTACGCCGCGGACCAGGCCTTCGCCGATGATGTTGTCGACCTCGTCGCCGCCCTGGCCGACATGGTAGTTGCGCCCGCCGATAAAGGCGGTGTCGGCATAGCCGAATTTATCGAAGGTATGAACGATCGAGGCGACATTGGCCGCGTATTCCTTCGGCGCGATCAGCGACAGCAGGGGGAATTCGGTGCGATAGGTGTCCCACAGCGTATAGTAGTCGTCCCAGTAGGGCGCGTGGAGTTCTGAATCCGCCTGGTCGAGCGTGCGCTCGCGCGGCTGGATCGCCGTGTGATAGAGCGCGGTATAGAAACGTCTCAGGTCGGCGTCCGGCACGCCCGAAATTTCGATGCGCGACAACTCGCTGTTCCATTGGGCCCGCGCATTGGCGCGGACCGCGTCGAAGTCCCAGCCGGGAATGTCGTGGTCGAGCAGGAATTGCGCCCGTTCCGCCGAGGTCAGCGACACGGCGACCTTCATCAGCACGGGCTGTTTGGCGGCGAACGCCCACCAGGCGCCAAGGCGCTCGTCGGGGCCGCTTGTGCCGTGCGTCGCCCCTGCCTGTTTGTCGGCGCCCTTGAACACGCCCCAGGCCACAGGCTTGACGTTGAGCTCGGCGACGAACCAGATGTCGAAGGCCTGAGGGTTCCAGTAGTCCTTGGCCTTGACGCGGCCTGTCAGCCGGCCGGTCGCCGGATCGAGCGTCACCTCGGCATTGTCGCTGGCCATCACGCCCAGGATTTTACGCGTAATGTCGAAGACGATGTCGGACTGGCCGCTTTCCGGGAAGCTGAAGCGGTACATGGCGGCGTAATGGGCGGGCGTGACCTCGGCCTTGATATTGTAGCGGCTGAGCGTCACGGCATAGAGATCGGCCGCCGCGTTTTCGCCCGCCTTGGGCGACGTATGCTTCGTCTCGTCGAACTCGGGATCGCCGACCTGCGGTGAGACGAGAAACGTCCCGTAGGTGGTGATGCCGCCCGACCCTTGCGTATGCAACTGGGCAAAGCCGCTGAGCTCGGCCTTCGGATCGTAACCGGCATTGGAACCGGTCAGGGTCTCGGGGCTGGGATGGATCGAGCCGTGCGGCAGGGCCGGTCCGGGCACCGTATCGCCCTGGTTGTCGTTGCCCACGCCGACCATGGGATCGACGTAGGTGTACAGCGGTTTCGGCGCGGCGGCGACAACCGGTGTCGCAACCAGGGCCAGGGCGACGATAACGAATTTCATCATTGGCCTCCGCTGGCCCATTTGGAGGGCTTGTCGCCCATATCGAGTTCGAGGACGCCACCGGCCATCAGTTCGGCATGGCTGAGCGTGGCGCGGTCGATCGGCTTGCCGTTCAGCCGCGCGGCCTGAACATAGAGGTTGGTGGCGGACGTCTTCGGCGCCGAAACGGTGAAGGTCTTGCCGCCTTCCAGGTGGATGACGCTGCGCGCGAAGACCGGCGAACCGATATAGTAGAGCGGCTTGCCGGCCAGCGGATACAGCCCCATCGAAGACCAGACGTACCAGGACGACATGGCGCCGGCATCGTCGTTACCGGGCAGCCCCGCGCGCCCGGTGCCGTACTGGGTGGCGAGGAGATGGCGCACACGCTCGGCCGTGCGGTCTGGGCGGCCCGCGTCGATATACATCCACGGCGCCAGGATATCGGGTTCGTTGCCCTGGTTGTAGTGGCCTGCGTCGAACAGGCGGTCGAGCCAGGCGACGAAGGCGTCGCGCCCGCCGACCTTTTTGACCAGGCCCGGCACGTCCTGCGGCACATAGGTCGAATATTGCAGCGAATTGCCCTCATAGAAGGGCGCTTCCCACCACGGCGTCGTCTTGTCGGGATAGTCGTAGGCGCAGCTGAAGTTCTCGAGGCCGCGGCCGTCCGGATAGCGCGGGCGGATGCAGCCGAGACCGTCGTCCCACAGCTTCTCCCAGCCCCTGGAACGCTGGCGATAGGTCTCGGCCACCGCCTTGTCGCCCATATGGTCGGCGACTTCGGAAATGGCGAAATCGTCATAGGTATATTCGAGCGTGCGCGACGCAGAGCGCGCCTGGGTCAGCGGCACGTAGCCGAGGGTTAGATAGTCCTTGAGGACGCGGCCCTGCAGCAGCGGCTGGTCGGACTCGACCTCACCGTCCTTGCGGATCGCCTCATAGGCCGTGCGGACGTCGAAGCCGCCGAGGTTTTTCACCACGGCATCGGCCACCAGGACGTCGCCGTTCGACCCGCCCTGCGTCATGCCGTTGGCCCCGGCGATGCGCGCATCCGGCAGCCACCCGGTATGTCTATAGGTATCGACCAGGGACCGGACCATGCCGCGCTGGGCGTCCGGCTGGATCACCGTCAGCAGCGGATGCAGCGTCCGGAAGGTGTCCCACAGGGTATAGAAGTCCTCGTAGTGGGGTTCGCTGGACTGCCACCACACGTTCTCGCCCGTCAGGTCGTGCGGCATGGTGTGGCTGCGATAGAGCGCGGTGTAGAAGATACGGCGCTGGTCGTCGCTGCCGCCCGACACTTCGATCTGGCCCAGCGCCTTGCGCCACTGCACTTCGGCTTTTGCCTTCTGCGCATCGAAATCCCAGCCCGGCATTTCGGCTTCGAGATTGGCGCGGGCCTTGTCGGCGCTGATGAAGGAAACGCCGAGCTTGAGCTCGACGACCGGGTTTTGCGTGATATCGAAGCTGGCCCATGCGCCCAGCCGGTTCGAAAACTCCTGCCGGGTGTCGTAATCGACCATCAACGCCGCCTTGTCGGCCTGGGTCTTGGCCTGGGGCTCGCCGTCGAGTCCGCCCTTCCCCGCCTGTTGCACCAGCCTGCCCTGCGACGCCTTCCATGCGCCGAAGGTGGCGGCGGGCCGATCCAGCACGGCGTAGAAGTAGAGCTTGTACGGCGCGGGATTCCAGCCGCCTTCGAAGCTGGCCCAGCCGGAGATGGTGTGGTCGTCGATGACGTCGACGTGGGCGCCGGTAGCGCGCTGGCCTTCGCCGCGCAACGTAATGATCGATGTCGCATCAAGGATCAGGTTGCCGGGCTGCGCGCCTTTGGGGAAGGTCACGCGCATCAGGCCGGTCAGGCGCGATGCGGTCAGTTCCGAACGGATGCCGTTCAGCGTCACGGCGTAGTAACCCGGCGAAGCGGTTTCGTCCGACTTCGGGAAGGCGAGATTGTGCACGCCCAGGACGCCAAGCGTCGGCGTGACCTTGAAGTTGCCGTACTTGCTCTTGCCACCCGTGCCGGTGACGTGGGTGAAGCTGAAGCCGGTAATGGCGCTTGCCGAGTCGTAGCCGTTGGTCTCGCCATTGGCCGTGTCGGGGCTGAGCGACACGAAACCGAAGGGCACGCCCGCGCCCGGAACCGTATTGCCGCCGCCGTCGGCGCCGACGAACGGATCGGCCAGTTTCAGCGGGTCGATCTGGGCTGTTGCCGTGAGGGGCAAGGAGACCAGACAGAAAACGAGCGCGAGCGCCTTCATGTTCAGACCTTTCCGCGATGCGACTTGGTGTAGGAATCGAAGGCGACGGCGGCGACGATGATCAGGCCGATCACCACCTGCTGGAAGTAGGACGAGACGTGCATGATGACGAGGCCGTTCGACAGCACGCCGATCAGCAGCGCGCCGATCAGCGTGCCGCGGATGCTGCCCGACCCGCCGGCCAGGCTGGCTCCGCCGATAACGACCGAGGCGATGACGCGCAGTTCGTAATTCCCCCCGGCGACCGCCTCGGACGAGCCGAGACGCGCCGACAGGAGGAAGCCGGAGAGCCCGGCCAGGAAACCGACGATGGCGTAGACGCTGACGATGACGGCCCTGACATCGATACCCGACAGTCGCGCCGCCTCGGCATTGCCGCCGACGGCGTAGACCTGGCGGCCGTAACGGGTGTGGCGCAGCGTGACATGGCCGATCAGGGCCACGACGGCGAAGATGACGACCGGCACCGGCACCCCCATGATCGCCCCTGTCCCCCACCAGCGATAGCCGTCGTCGAAACCGGCGATCGGCCCGCCGTCATTGAGGATCAGCGTCGCCCCCCGCCACACGGTCATGCCGCCAAGCGTCACGATAAAGGCGGGAACGTTTAGGAGTGTAATCGCCTTGCCGTGCAGGAAGCCCGCCCCCAGTCCAATCGCCGAGGCGACGCTCAAGGCCACCAGCCACTGCGGCACGCCGGGCGCCAGGTGCTGTACGGTCCAGGCGGCGGCGATCGAGGCGAAGGCCAGCAGCGAACCCACCGCCAGGTCGACGCCGGCGGTCAGGATGACGAAGGTCATGCCGACGGCGATGACGCCGTAAATCGACACTTCGGTCAGGATGTTGGTGGCATTGCGCAACGACAGAAAGCGCGGGTTCTGCGAGGCGAAGACGGCGACCAGCAGCAGCAGGAACAGGGTGGTGCCCCAGGTGCGCAAAAAGCCCACCGTATCGAAGGGCCGCTTTTCGGAAATGGCGTTCATACTGTCCCTGTCATTCTATGCTGCAACCGAGCTGGTCATCAGCCCCATCAGGGTCTCTTCGTCGACCCCGTTGTTTTCAAGCACGCCGGTGACCCGGCCTTCGCGGAAGACGACGATGCGATCGCTGACCGCCATGACCTCCGGCAATTCCGACGAAATGACGATGACGGCGACGCCCGTGGCGGCCAGGTCGAACAGGACCTGGTGGACGTCGGCCTTGGCGCCGACATCGATGCCGCGCGTCGGCTCGTCGACGATCAAAACCTTGGGCGACAGCGCCATGCAGCGCGCCAGCAGCACCTTCTGCTGGTTGCCGCCCGACAGCGTTCCTATGGCGACGCCGTCATTGGCCATCTTGATGTTGAGTTTCCGGCGATAGTCCTCGACCAGGCGTTTTTCCGCGCCTTCGTCGACAAAGACCCCCCAGCGCGACAGGCGCCTGAGGCTCGGCAGGCTTAGGTTATGACGGATAGAATGGCCGAGGAAGCAGCCCTGCTGCTTGCGATCCTCGGGAACCAGCGCGATGCCGGCCGCCAGGGCATCGCACGGCGACGTCACCTTCAGGGCCTTCCCGTCAAGCCATATGGTCCCGCTGTCCTTGCCCTCGGCGCCGAAAACGATGCGCGCCAGTTCGGTGCGCCCGGCGCCCACCAATCCGGCCAGGCCGACGATTTCGCCTGAGCGCACTTCGAAACCGATATCGGTCAGGGTCGTCCCGCGCGCCTCGTTGCTGCCGCGCTTGCGGCCTATGCCTTCGAGTTTGAGCACGACCTCACCGGCAGCCTTGTGCGACGGGCGCTTCAGGAACTCGACGTCGCGCCCGACCATCAGCCGCACCATGCCGTCGATTTCGATATCGGCGACGCGGCCGCTGGCGACGAACCTGCCGTCGCGCAGGACGGTGTAGCCATCGCACACGGCCTTCACTTCACGCAGCCGGTGCGTCACGTAGATGACCGCGACGTTTCTGTCTTTCAGCGTCCGGATGATGCGGTGGAGGATATCGACCTCGCGGTTGCTGAGCGCCGCGGTCGGTTCGTCCATGATGATCAGCCTGGCGTTCAACGTCATGGCGCGCGCGATTTCGACCATCTGCTGTTCGGCGACGCTGAGGCGGCGGACCTCGGTGTCCGGGTCGAGATCGAGGCCAAGGCTGTCCAGCACGGCGCGGGCGTCGCGGCGCAGACGCGCCCAGTCGATCAGGCCCAGGCGCAGCGGTTCGCGGCCGAGATACATGTTTTCGGCCACCGTCAGGAACGGCTGGAGGTTGAACTCCTGGTAGATGGTGACGATGCCGGCGTCCTGGCGGCGTACCGGCGTGTCGCGCGCATCGAGTTCGGCGCCGGCAAAAGACAGGCGCCCGGAATCGCACGGTTGCGCGCCCGACAGGATCTTCAGCAGGGTCGATTTGCCCGCGCCGTTTTCGCCCAACAGGGCGTGCACCTCCCCGGCCTCGACCGAGAGCCTGGCTCCGTCGAGCGCGATGACGCCGGGAAAGCGCTTGGTGATGTCGGCAATATCCAGCAACGCCATGCGCCTGAAGCCTCTTATTTGACTTCGGAAATCCGTGAAGCCTGGTTGAGGTTGTCTTTGGTGATCAGTACGGGAGTCAGGCTTTGCGAGGCGATCGCCTTCTTGTCGCGCAGGGCGCCGACGACCTGGCGCAGCGCCGTGCGGATCTGTTCGCCCGGATTCTGCTCGACGGTCGCGGCCATATCGCCGGCCTTGATGCGGGCCAGGGCTTCCGGGATGGCGTCGAAGCCGAGGACACGAATCTGCTGCGGCGTGAAGCCCGCTCCATGGATGGCTTCGAGCGCGCCCATGGCCATGTCGTCATTGAGGCACAGGATGGCGTCCGGGTGCTGCCCGCCCATCGAGGTCAGGATGTTCTGCGTCACGGTCAGCGCCTGGTCGCGCTTGGAATTGGCCGTCTGCTCGGCGACGATGAAATAGGATGCGCCGCCCGCGGCGAAGCCTTCGTGCACGCCCTTGACACGCTCGATCGACGACGAGCTGCCGGGATCGTTGGTAATGACAACGATCTTCGCGCCCTTGGGGAAGGTCTTGACCACCCACTCGGCCATGGCGCGGCCGCCGGCGACATTGTCGGCGCCGAAATGCGGCACGGGATGCTTGGCGTTTTCGATATGGCGGTCGACCGAGACCACGATGACACCGTCATCGGCCAGCTTGTCGGTTTCGGAAGCCAGCGCCTTGGAGTCGGTCGGCGCGATGATGACCGCGCCCACGCCCTGGACGCCGGCGGCATCGAGGTCGGAGACCTGCTTCGATGAATTGTTCTGGCCGTCCAGCACCTGGACTTTCACGCCCAGCTTCTGCGCCTCGTCTTCCAGGTCGCGGCGCATGGCGACGAAGAAGGGCTGGGACAGGTCGCTGAAACTGACGACGATGTCCTGCGACCCGGTATTTCCACCCTTCGAACAGCCGGCCAGGGCCGCCAGCCCGAAGGCGGCGCCGGTGGCGAGAAGCGCTCGGCGATTAAGCGACATGATTTCCTCCATCGATGAGGCGTCACGCGCCTCGATGATCCTGTTTTTTGATATTTGTTATACTTAGAATATTTTTTACCGGTCAACGCCGGGCCGCACAGATTTCTATACGAGAACCGCTCCTAATTCATCGTCGGAATAACGAAGCTCTGATCGGGGGCTACAGCACCACCCGCCACGCTTGCCGGCCAGCGCTGGGTGACCGTCTTGACCTTGGTGTAGAAGCGCACGCCGTCCGTGCCGTACTGGTTGAGGTCGCCGAAGCCCGAGCGCTTCCAGCCGCCGAAGCTGTGATAGGCGACGGGCACGGGAATGGGCACATTTATACCGACCATGCCGACGTCGACCCGGTCGGCGAACTGCCGCGCATAGTCGCCGTTGCGCGTGAAGATCGCGACGCCGTTGCCGTAAGCGTGGCGACTGGGCAGGTCGAGCGCCGCCTCGAAACTGTCGGCGCGGACCATTTGCAGTACGGGCCCGAAGATTTCGTCCTGGTAGGACTTCATGTCGGGCGTCACGCGGTCGAACAGGGTCGGCCCCAGGAAATAGCCGCTCTCGTGGCCTTGCAAGGCAAAGCCGCGGCCGTCGCGCACCAGTTCGGCGCCCTCGTCGACGCCCATCTGGATATAGGATTCGATGCGCGCCTTGTGCGCCGCGGACACAACAGGGCCGTACTGGGCTTCGGCATCGGTCGAGATGCCGACACGCAAACCGTCGATAGAGGCCAGAAGGCGGTCGCGCAGGGCGTCGGCCGTCTTGTCACCAACCGGCACGACGACCGGCAGCGCCATGCAGCGCTCGCCGGCCGAGCCATAGGCCGCCCCCATGATGTCGTTGACGGCCTGGTCGAGATCGGCGTCGGGCAGGACGATGCCATGGTTCTTGGCGCCGCCCATGCACTGCATGCGCTTGCCGTTTTGCGCGCCTTTGGCGTAGACGTACTGCGCAATATCGGACGAACCGACGAAGCTGACCGCGCGGATCGCCGGGTGGTCCAGAATGGCATCGACGACCGTCTTGTCGCCTTGGACGACATTGAGCACGCCCGCCGGCAGGCCCGCCTCGATCAGCAGTTCCGCCAGGCGCACTGGCACGGACGGATCGCGCTCCGATGGCTTCAGGATGAAGGCGTTGCCGCAGGCCAGCGCCGGGGCGAACATCCACATGGGGATCATGGCGGGAAAGTTGAACGGCGTGATGCCGGCGACGACGCCGAGCGGCTGGCGCATCGAATAGACATCGATGCCGGGACCGGCGCCCTGGGTGTATTCGCCCTTCAAGAGGTGCGGGATGCCGCAGGCGAATTCTACGACTTCCAGCCCGCGCTGGATATCGCCTTTCGCATCGGCGATGACCTTGCCGTGTTCCGATGACAGGAGATAGGCCAGCGAGTCCATATCGCGTTCGAGCAACCGCTTGAACTCGAACAGGACGCGGGCGCGGCGCTGCGGATTGGTCGCGGCC
Source organism: uncultured Asticcacaulis sp. (assembly GCA_936940865.1). Taxonomy (GTDB): domain Bacteria; phylum Pseudomonadota; class Alphaproteobacteria; order Caulobacterales; family Caulobacteraceae; genus Asticcacaulis. Next base: position 31,407 of record CAKZJB010000160.1, read on the forward strand.
CAGCCGATCTGCGCGGCGGCCGCGTTGCACACGGCTTCGTCGACAAGCGCCGCATCGCCCAGTTCGACGATGGCCTGGACGGTCCCGGTATTGGGGTCGTAGACGTCCGATGTCCGCACCGTCTTGCTTAAGGGTTGCCCGCCGACAAAGTGGCCGATAGTTCGCATTCCATCCTCTTCGCGGGCTCGAAGCCCGCCGTCATTTTCATTTCCGGAATAAATATTTCATCTTGTTGTCATTTGCAATGTTCGTTTTATAGTGCGCGCGACTTCGGCGCGGACATGCCCGGAAAAATACGGTTATAAGAAGAGCGGCGGCGCCCGGCCGCTCCGGAATCAGGGACAAAATGCCATGAGGCCTGTTCTTTGCTTTGTATCGGTGCTGTTCGCCACCGTGATGACCGCCCTGCCCGCCTGTGCGGATGAAACGGCACTTTACGATGGACACACCGTGGCGGGCATCGTCCATGACGATCGCGGCGCCGGCAAGACCCTGTCCCTGGCGGCGGATTTGCTGTCGCGTGACCTGACAGCCCTGACGGGCCAGGCGCCCGGGGCCTGCACGAAGGTGTGCATCGTCGTCGGGCTTTACGATTCGCCTGTCGTCAAAAAGATCGCAAAAATCGGAAATGTCGACCTCTCCGACCTCAAGGGTCAATGGGAGGTCTATCGTCGCGCCGTGATCAAGAGCCGCGGCAAGACCTACGTCCTGATCGCCGGTTCTGACCGCCGCGGCGCCGTCTTCGGCACGGTCGACCTGTCGCGGCAGCTGGGCGTTTCGCCGTGGGAATGGTGGGCCGACGTCACGCCGCGCCACCACGACCGGCTGGCTATCTCCGACGACACGGTCACGTCGAAAACGCCGTCGGTCAAATATCGCGGCATCTTCATCAATGACGAGGACTGGGGGCTGGAGCCCTGGGCGGCGAAAACTTTCGATCCCAAGACCGGCAATATCGGCCCGAAGACCTATGCGAAGGTCTTCGAGCTGATGTGGCGGCTGAAGGCCAATACCCTGTGGCCGGCCATGCACTCGGTCTCGACGCCGTTCTACGGCAATCCCGGCAATGCGCCGCTGGCGGCCGACTATGCCGTCATCGTCGGCACGTCGCACGCCGAGCCGATGATGCGCAACAACCTGCGCGAATGGGACGAAACGAAGAAGGGCCCCTTCGACTTCACGCGCAACAAGACGGCCATCCTCGACTACTGGCGCCAGCGCGCGGACCAGGTCAAGGGCTACGACAATATCTATACGGTGGGCCTGCGCGGCATCCACGACGGTCCGATGCAGGGCGCGTCGACCATGGAGGAACGCAAGACCATCCTGCAAAACGTCATCGGCCTGCAACGCGATATCCTCAGTCAGGTTTACAAAAAGCCCGCCGCCGAAGTGCCCCAGGTCTACGTCGCCTATCACGAGCTCCAGGAAGCCTACGACGCCGGGCTGAAGGTCCCCGACGACGTGACGCTGATGTGGGCCGACGACAATTACGGCTATATCCGCCGTTTTGCCGCGCCGGAGGAAAGAAACCGTTCCGGCGGGTCGGGCGTCTATTATCACCTGTCCTACTGGGGGCGGCCGCACGACTATCTGTGGCTGGGGACGACGCACCCGGCCCTGATCCGTGAGGAGATGGGCCGCGCCTGGGATCTCAACGCGCGCCGTATCTGGATCGCCAATTCCGGCGACATCAAGCCGATCGAATATCTGACGCAGTATTTCCTCGACCTCGCCTTCGACGCCGGCACCTTCAAGGAAACACCGCGCGAGCATCTCAAGGGCTTCATGGCCGAAACCTTCGGGCCTGACCATGCCGACGAGTTGGCCGGACTGATGCTGCGCTATTACGACCTCGCGTTTGCGCGCCGGCCGGAATTCATGGGCTTCGGCCAGACCGAGTGGGTCACGCAGAACCGCCATACCGATTTCGTCCAGTCGGACGGCGAGGAGGCGCAGGCGCGTATCGCCGCCTATCAGGCGATCCAGGCCCAGGCGGAGAAAATCGCCGCCGGCATTCCCGCCGACCGCCGCGATGCGTTTTACGAGCTGGTCCTCTATCCGGTGCGCGCCAGCGCGGAGCTGAATACGCGCATCCTGAAGCTCGACCTGGCCGACCTCTATGCCGGCCAGCAGCGGGCGTCGGCCAACGCCTATGTCGATCAGGCCAAAGCCGCGCATGACGGGCTGGTGCGCGATACCGCTGCCTTCAATGCGCTGCAGAACGGCAAGTGGCAGGGCATGATGGACATGCAGCCGCGCCGCCTGCCCGTCTTCGACGAGCCCGTCTGGCCGCACTGGTCGGAGTCGAAGAAGGACGGCTGCGACACCGCCCTGTTCGGCCAGTGGTTCAACGACCACAACACCCTGCCCTTCGTTGAAGGCCGCGCCGAAACACGGCCGCTGACGCTTTTCGGCTATCGCGCAACCGGCCAGAACTGGTCTCTGAAACAGGGCGCGCAAGGCTTTGCCCTGTCCCAGACCTCGGGGACGCTGGACGCGGGGAACGCCTATGAACAGCGCCTGACGATCCGTTATGACGGCCGCGAATCATCGGGGGATCACACACTCACGATCGAATGCGGCGGCCAGTCCCTGCCCGTCTATGTCCGCATCCTGCCGGGCCTGCCTCCAGCCACAGCCATCGAAGACAACCGTATCGTCACCCTGCCGGCCGCGGCGATTGATCCGGGTACGGACTGGCAAAAGATCGGGGGGCTGGGCTCGACCGGCGCGGTCCTCCGTGCCCGGCTGGATCTCTCCGGCCAGGGCGCGCCGGCGGTTTACACCTTTGCCACCTCGACCGAGGTCGGCGGGGCGCTGAAGATTATCGCCCTGCCCACGCATCCGCTCGATCCGGCCAAGGGCGTACGCATCAACATCCAGCTCGACGGCGGCGCGCCGCAGATGCTCGACCTGTCGACGCTTGGCCGCAGCGACGTCTGGCGGCAGAACGTCCTGACCAACACGGCTGTCGCCACTGTTCCCCTCCGCCTGCTCAAGGCTGGATCGCACGAACTCAAAATCTATCCGCTCGACCCGGGCGTGACGCTCGACCGCATCGACATCAACCTCGACCGCGCGCCGGGCCATTATGGCGCCGAGGAGCCCCAGCCATGAAGACGTTTCTCTTTTTGCTCGCTCTGCTGCCCGCCACGGCAATGGCCGCCGACGCCACGAAGAACCCGCAGTTCGTCGCCGGCCGGGCTGCGCTCGAACAGGCGCTTGACCGCCCCCAACCCGGCCGGCACGCCCGTAACATCATCCTGTTCATCGGCGATGGCATGGGCATCAATTCGGTGACCGCAGGACGCATCTTCGCCGGCCAGGCGCGCGGGCTCGACGGCGCCAGCTACAAGCTGTCCTTCGAGACCCTGCCCTTTGGCGGCTTCTCCAAGACCTATTCCGCCGACAAGCTGGTGACCGACTCGGCCAACGGCATTTCGGCGATCATGACGGGGGTCAAGACGATCAATGCCGCCATCGGGGTCGACGACACGGTCAGGACCAAGGACTGCCAAAGCGCCCTTTCCGCCCGCATCGAGACCCTGGCCGAACAGGCCAAGCGCTCGGGCCGCGCCGCCGGCGTCGTCACCACGGCAGGCATCACCGACGCGACGCCGGCCGGCGCCTATGGTCACGTGCCGTTCCGCGGCTGGCGCGCCGACGCCGATCTGCCGCCGGACGCGGTCAAGGCCGGCTGCGTCGACCTGGCGCGGCAACTGGTCGAGGCGCCCGATGCCGTGCGCATGGATCTGGCCTTCGGCGGCGACCTGCAGGACTTCGTGCCCGTGGGCACCGGTCCCGGCAAACGCGCCGACGGCCGCGACCTGACGAAAACCTGGCTGGCGCGGCCCGGTGCGCGTTACGTCACGGACGCGGGGGCGCTATCGTCGCTGGCGCCCAGGGGCGGCCCGGTACTGGGGCTGTTCGCGTCCGGCGACCTGCCGTCGCCCGTCGACACCGACCTGCACAAGAACGTGCCGACGCTGGTAGAAATGACGTCGAAGGCGATCGACATCCTGGCCGCGAAAAAGACCGGCTACTTCCTGCTGGTCGAATCGGCTTCGATCGACAAATGGCACCACGCCAACAACGCCTACCGCGCCCTGACCGATGTCGACGAGCTGTCCAAGGCCGTGCGCGCCGCCATGGACAAGACCGATCCGAACGATACCCTGATCATCGTCACCGCCGATCACAGCCACGGCCTGGTGATTTCGGCGGGATCGTCGCGCGAAGAGCCGATCACCGGGCTGGTGCGCAACCACGGCGTCAACCTTCCCGACGGCAATGGTAATCCCCGCACGACCCTGTCCTACGCCACCGGTCCCGGCGGCCCCAGGGACGGCGTCGCCCGCCCCATCCCCGACGAAGCCGCCGCCACGTCACCCGACTATCGCCAGCCGGCCCTGGTCTATATGGAAAGCGCCCAGCACGCCGGCGAGGACGTGCCGGTCTATTCGCGCGGCCCCGATTCCGACCTGCTGACCGGGACTTTCGAGTCGAGCTACATCTATCAGGTCATGGCGCATGCCTTTTCGCCGGCTGATGGCCCCAGGCTTGCAAAGCCGGTGAAAACACACAGGCGGAGGCACGCCCATGGACGATAGTCCCGTAAAGCCCGTACAGGTGGCGCGCGACCGCCGCGCCTACCAGGACATCGGCAAGCACCTGATCGGCCGCATCCGCTCGGGTGAGTTCGGCGCCACCGGCCGCCTGCCGCCCGAACGGGATCTCGCCCTGTGGTACGATGTCGGCCGCACCGTCATCCGCGACGCCCTGGTCATGCTGGAAGTCAAGGGTCTGGTCGAGCCGCGCCAGGGCTCGGGCATCTACATCACCAAGCGCGCCTACGACGCAGTCATCGCCGACGAGGCCCGCGTCGAACGCCCGGCGCCGTGGGACGCCCTGCCGCCGGCCGGCCCGTTCGAGCTGCTGCAGGCTAGACAATGGCTGGAAAGCCACATCGCGCGCCTGGCGGCACACAACGCCAGCGACGAGGATATGGAGACTATCGAGAAGGCGTACGAGGACCACCGCCGCGCCCATTACGGCGAGCCCAAGGAAAACTACGACATCCGCTTCCACATGGCGATCGCCCAGGCGACGCAGAACAGTGAGCTGGCGCTTCTGGTCAACCAGCTCTGGCACCGCCGCGACAACAATCCCCTATGGAAGAGCCTGCAGGCGCACATCCCCGATCCGCGCTACCGCGACAAGTGGGTACACGACCACGACCAGATCGTCGAAGCCCTGCGCCGCCGCGACGGCGACGGGGCGTTCGTCGCCATGTGGAACCATATCGAGAACGTGAAATCGTTCCTGCTGCAGTCGAACGCCTTCAGCGAAGACGGAAGGCCGTCAGGCAAGGGATAGGCCCCTTATCCTGGCTCCGAAACCGGTTCGGCATTGACGGGTTGCGTTTCCAGGACAACGGTCATCGCAGACAGCAGGTGCACAGCGTCTATGGGCTTGGCGACGCAAGCCGCCATGCCGGCGGCCTTTGCGCAGGCGGTACGATCTGCGGTGACGTCCGCCGTCAAGGCAATTATCGGCATTCCACGAAGGGTCGGATCCGCCCGGACGAGGCGTGCCGTCTCGAGCCCGTCCAAGTCCGGCATGTTGATATCCATCAACACGACGTCGAAGGCGGCGGCTTTCAGGCTCCGTAACGCCGCCCGGCCGCCTTCGGCCTCGACGATTTCACAGCCGAGCGGCATCAGAATGGTCCGGACGACCTTGCGGTTTATCGGATGATCATCGACGACAAGAACGCGTAGACCGGCCATATCCGCGATCGCGCCTTGCGCGCGGCCGGCATCGGAAATCTCCACGGCCGCCTCGGGTATGCGGGCGAAAAAGGTCATGACGAAGGTCGATCCTTCCCCTTCCACGCTTTCGGCCGTTACGCCGCCCCCCATCATTTCCGCCAGGGTCCGCGTGATACTGAGCCCCAGCCCCGTTCCGCCGTAGGTTCCGCTGATGGTGGCATCCGCCTGGGTAAAGCTTGAAAACAGGCGCGACAGGGCCTGCGGCCCCATGCCGATACCGGCGTCGCGGACGGTGATGGACACCTGCCAGCCATCGCCGGACGGAACCCCGTCGATCGCGACCGCTACCTGTCCGCGCGGCGTGAACTTAACAGCGTTCGAAATCAGGTTGGCCAGGCACTGGCGGACACGCAGGGCATCGAAAATGAGGCTGGACGGCAGGGCATCGGCGACCTTCAGCGTCAGGACGACACCTTTTTCATCGGCGCCAGCTTGGTACAGACGCACGGTCCGGGCGCTGATGTCGCGCAGATCCGCCACGGCCGGAACGATTTCGAGCTTTCCGGCTTCGATCTTCGCCGTATCCAGCAGGTCGTTGAGCAGGGTCAGCATGTCGCCGCCCGACTCGAGCAGGGTATGAACGGCGTCGGACTGGCCCTTGTCGAGCCGGCCGTGCGTCATCGCCCTGGCCATGCCCAGGATACCGGTCAGCGGCGTGCGCAGTTCGTGGCTGATCACCGACAAAAAGGCGGATTTGGCGGCATTGGCCGATTCCGCGCGGGCGCGCGCCAGTTTCAGGTCGCGGGTGACCCGGCGCAGGTGCAATACCCAGCCTGCCCCTGCCAGGCAAAGGCCGGCAAAAAGCGCCGCCGCAAGCCCCCAGACAAGGCTGAGCTGTTGCTGCAGCTCGGCCTGCCGCCGCAGCCGGGCGCTTTCGCTGCG
>CAKZJB010000161.1 GCA_936940865.1 uncultured Asticcacaulis sp.
TTTGAGCTGAAAAAAAACGAATACCGACGGTCATTCTTTATGGCCGTTGGTATGATATCGTCCGCAACAAGGGCTGGCACAAATACAACACGCCGTGTTATTAATCCCGCACCCCTTTCCCCTCCGTCATAAAACTGTAACGTGAGACTCAAGCGACCGCGGCAACGACTGCAGGCCGCAGGGGAAACGCCCTGGAAAGTTTCACTTCTTTTCCAGGGGATACAGATGAAAAAGCTTCTTTTGGCCGCCGTTGCTGTCGCGGCCCTCACTGCCGGCTCCGCTCATGCCGGTGACTTCACCTACAATCTCGACGTGACGTCGGACTACGTCTTCCGCGGCTTCAGCCAGACCAACGCCAAGCCGGCCGTCCAGGGCGGCATCGACTACGCCAAGGGCCTGTTCTACGCCGGCACCTGGGCGTCGTCGGTCGACTTCGCCAACGGCTATGAGCTCGACCTCTATGCCGGCGTGAAGCCGGTCGTCGGCAAGACCAGCTTCGATTTCGGCGTCGTCACCTATCAGTACGGCCAGTCGGGCTTCAACGCCACCGAACTGAAGGCCGCCGTCAGCCACCCGCTGTACAAGGGCACGATCGGCGCCGCCTACTTCAACAATGTCGACTACGGCTCGACCTTCTACTACGAAGTCAACGGTTCGTATCCGCTGACGGACAAGCTGAGCGTGTCGGGCGCCGTCGGCGAACAGGCGCTCTCGGGCGTCAAGTACTCGACCGGCAATATCGGCCTGACCTACGCGCTTTCGCCCAAATGGTCCGTCGACGCCCGCTATTCCGACACCAACCTGCCGGAAATCGCCCTGCTGAAGGTCGCCAAGCCGCGCGTGGCCGTCACGCTGAAGGCCGTGTTCTGATTTGCGATTCGCAAGCGCGTCCGCCGGTACGGCCAAGTCGGCCGAACCGGCGGAGGTTTGCGTCGCAAATAAGCATCACTGTGCGGCCTTGTTTCAGCCACCGGTGGCAGAAACACGAAGAGATTTGCAGAAACTACTGAAGATTAATAGATTTTTTACATTTCATCAAAACCGACACAAACGTGGTAAATTTGCATCAAGGAGGTGGCAAACGTCTCCGGGGGCCTTTGCTACCGCAAAAAAATTGATACATTTGCGGCGGGTTTTGAGAACCGCACCATCATCAACGGCCGCAATCGACCAGACGGCCAGCCATCTTTTCAACTGGGATACCGACCATGAAAAAGTCCATTCTTGTCGCTGCCGTCGCCCTCAGCGCGCTCTTCGCCGGCTCGGCCGCCATGGCGCAAGACACGGGTTCGCTCAGCTACAACCTCGAACTGACCAACAACTATGTCTGGCGCGGCGTTTCGCAGACCAACGGCAATGCGGCCCTGCAAGGCGGCATCGACTACAAGAAGGGCATGTTCTACGCCGGCACCTGGCTGTCGAACGTCGATTTCCCGTACGGTGACGGCAACGCCAACACCGAAATGGACCTGTACCTCGGCATCACGCCGACCGTCGGCAACTGGAGCTACGACTTCGGCGTGATCTACTACACCTACCCGGGTTCGGGCGGTGACGCGATCGGCGAACTGAAGGCCGCTGTCTCGCACCCGATGGGCAAGGGCACGATCGGCCTCGCCGCCTACCTGCCGACGGAAACCCTCGAATCGCCGTATTACGAAGTGAACGCTTCGTACCCGCTGTCGAGCAAGTGGTCGGTTTCGGGCGCCATGGGCAACTACGAATCGGCCGGCTACACCACCTGGAACGCGGGCGTCACCTACAACCTGACCGACCACCTGGCGCTGGACCTGCGCTACAGCGAAGCCGAAAAGATGCCGAACAACCTGTTCGCCACCCTGAAGGCGTCGTTCTAAAAATCTTGAACCTGACCAAGGTTTGAAGTGCTGGCCGCAAGCCCCTCGGGCTTGCGGCCTTTTTTGTACCCGAACCTTGGATATGTTCTCGTTTTCTTCACGTAGCCTTTGCTTTAAACGCAGCGAATCGCTACATGTTCGAGTCATGAGTTCCAAACCCGCGCAACAAAATTTATCCCCGAATTTGTTCGGCGAACAGCCCGAGCCCGCCGCCACGCCGGCCGAGGCCAGGCCGGCCAAGGCCAGGATCGCGAAATTGCCCGATCCCGAGCCCGTTCCCAACGACACCGCCTATGGCGCCTCCAGCATCGAGGTGCTGGAAGGCCTGGAACCGGTGCGCAAGCGCCCGGGCATGTATATCGGCGGCACCGACGAAAAGGCGCTGCACCACCTGTTCGCGGAGGTGCTCGACAACGCCATGGACGAAGCCGTGGCCAATCACGCCAAGGCGATCTGGGTCGAACTCGATGCCGAAGGCTATGTCTCGGTGCGCGACGACGGCCGCGGCATGCCCGTCGATGAACATCCGAAATATCCGGGCAAGTCGGCGCTGGAAGTGATCATGACCGTCCTGCACTCGGGCGGCAAGTTCTCGGGCAAGGCCTACGCCACTTCGGGCGGCCTGCACGGCGTCGGCGCGTCGGTCGTCAACGCCCTGTCCGAACGCCAGGAAGTCACCGTGTGGCGCGACGGCTTCGAATGGCAGCAGAACTTCTCGCGCGGCCATGTGCTGGGCCCGATCGAGCAGGTCCAGCCGTCGAAAAAGCGCGGCACGCGCATCCGTTTCCTGCCTGACCCTGAAATCTTCGGCGCGGGCGCCCACTTCAAGCCGGCGCGCCTCTATCGCATGGCCAAGGCCAAGGCCTATCTTTTCCGTGGCGTGCAGATCTACTGGAAGTGCGCCCCATCGCAGATCCACGACCAGACGCCGGCTGAAGACAAGTTCTTTTTCCCCAACGGCCTGGCCGATTACCTGGCCGAGCGCATCAAGGACACGGAAAGCCTGACCGAAATCTTCGCCGGCCGCGTCGAACGCAAGGGCGAAGCCGGGGCGGTCGAATGGGCCGTGGTCTGGTCGGCCGCGGGCTTCGATGAGCACGACAGCTTCGTCCAGTCCTACTGCAACACCATCCCCACGCCCGACGGCGGCACGCACGAGGCCGGCCTGCGCGCCGCCTTGACGCGCTCGCTCAAGGGCTATGCCGAAATGACCGGCGACAAGCGCGGCGCCCTGATCACTGCCGAAGACGTCGCCGCCTATGCCGGCATCATCATATCGGTCTTCATCCGCAATCCCGAATTCCAGGGCCAGACCAAGGACCGCCTGTCGTCGCCCGATGCGCAGAAGCTGGTCGAAACGGCGTTGCGCGACCCGTTCGACCATTGGCTGACCGACAAGCCGAAACAGGCCGAAAAGCTGCTGCAGTTCGTCGTCGAAAAGGCCGAGGAACGCCTGAAGAAGCGCAAAGACAAGGAAGTCCAGCGCGCTTCGGCCACGCGCAAGCTGCGTCTGCCGGGCAAGCTGGCGGACTGCGCGCGCCAGGACGCGGTCGGCACCGAACTGTTCATCGTCGAAGGCGACTCGGCCGGCGGCTCCGCCAAGCAGGGCCGCAACCGCAATACCCAGGCCATCCTGCCCCTGCGCGGCAAGATCCTGAACGTTGCGTCCGCGACGGTCGACAAGCTGAAGCAGAACGCCGAACTGTCAGACCTGGGCCTGGCGCTCGGCGTCCAGCCGGGCGCGAAGTTCCGCGAGGAAGACCTGCGTTATGAGCGGGTCATCATCATGACCGACGCCGACGTCGACGGCGCGCATATCGCTTCGCTGCTGATCACCTTCTTCTACCGGACCATGCCGGCCATGATTCGCAACGGCAACCTGTTCCTGGCCATGCCGCCCTTGTACCGCATCAGCCATGGTTCCAAGACGGTCTATGCCCGCGACGACGCGCACCGCGCCGAAATCCTGGCGACCGAGTTCAAGGGCAAGAAGCCGGAAATCGGCCGCTTCAAGGGTCTGGGCGAGATGATGCCTGCGCAGCTCAAGGAAACGACCATGGATCCGAAGACCCGGACCCTGGCGCGCGTGACCCTGCCCCACGACGAGGAAGATATCGAAAACCTGGTCGAAACCCTGATGGGCCGCAAGCCGGAACTGCGTTACCGCTTCATCCAGGACCACGCCGAATTCGTCGCCGACGAACTGGACGTCTGATCTATACGGGGATTTGATAGTCCGGCGGCCTTTCCCTAGTGGAAAGTAATGCGCCGGGCGTTGAAATGGCCGCAATCGGCAATAACCGGCATGGAATACGGCGCAAATGCAACAATTTGTGCCGGTAATCGCGGCAAAGCAGAGCTTTTGCTTTACTTGCGCGACGTGACGTAGCACATGGACGCCCATGACAAAGTTTACCGATCTGGGTTTAGGCGCCGAAGTGTTGAAAGCGGTCGCTGAGACTGGCTACGACACCCCTACCCCCATCCAGGAACAGGCCATCCCCGTGGCGCTGACCGGCCTCGACGTGCTGGGCATTGCCCAGACGGGCACCGGCAAGACGGCGGCCTTCACGCTGCCGATGATCGAGCGGCTGGCCGCCGGCCGCTCCCGCGCCCGCATGCCGCGCGCCATCGTGCTGGCGCCGACTCGCGAACTGGCCGACCAGGTGGCCGAGGCCTTCGAAAAATACGCCAAGTATCACAAACTGAACTGGGCCCTGCTGATCGGCGGCGTGTCGATGGCGGACCAGGTCGCAAAGCTCGACCGCGGCGTCGACGTGCTGATCTGCACGCCGGGCCGCCTGCTCGACCTGTTCGAACGCTCCAAGGTGCTGTTGACCGGCGTCCAGATCATGGTGGTCGACGAAGCCGACCGCATGCTCGACATGGGCTTCATCCCTGACATCGAACGCATCTTTAAGCTGACGCCGCCGACGCGCCAGACCCTTTTCTTTTCGGCGACCATGCCGCCGGAAATCACGCGCCTGACGCAGCAGTTCCTGAAGAACCCCGTGCGTATCGAGGTGTCGCGTCCGGCGACGACCAACGAGAACATTACACAATACGTCCTCAAGGTCCCGCATAAGGATGCGCGCGCCAAGCGCATCGCGCTCAGGACACTCCTGCGCACGCTCGACATCACGAACGGCATCGTCTTCTGCAACCGCAAGTCCGACGTCGACATCGTCGCCAAATCGCTTTCGGTCCACGGTTTCGACGCCGCCCCGATCCACGGCGACCTTGATCAGTCCCTGCGCATGAAGACGCTTGAAGGATTCCGGAACGGCAACCTCAAGCTCCTGGTTGCGTCCGACGTCGCCGCGCGCGGCCTGGACATCCCGGCCGTCGGCCACGTCTTCAACTTCGATGTCCCCATTCACGCCGACGACTATGTCCACCGCATCGGCCGCACCGGTCGCGCCGGCCGCACAGGCGAAGCCTATCTGCTGCTGACCCCCGGCGACGACAAGAACTACGACAAGGTCATCAAGCTGATCAAAAAGGAACCGGCCGTGCTGGACCTTGAGGTCGACTATTCCGACCTGGGGGATGCTCCGGCCCGCTCCGGCCGCGGCGATGGGCGCAAGGGCAAGGGCCGCGAGAAGAAGCCGGCTGAACGGGCCCCGCGCGGCCGCAAGCGTGAAGACGCCGTCGCCCCCGAACCCGCTCCCCGTGCGCCGGAAGCCGAAGTCCTGGCGGAAGCCCCCGTTTCCGAAAAGCCTGCGCGCACCGCCGATCGCAGGAACAAAAAGCCTGAAAAATCAAGGAGCGAACCGAAGCCGACGACGCCGTTCGGCGACCACGTTCCGGCTTTTATCCTGCGCCCGACCGAGATCAAGGCCTGATCATCCGTCTTTTTTGGGGCCGTTAACCGGCTGTCAGAGAAGTTTGGTTACAGTGCGCCTGTTGCCGCTAAAAAGGCAGCAAGCCCAGAGGACCGGATGAACAACGACATCGAGATCAGCGTCAGAAGCCCAGCCGCCTATGCTTTGGCGCAAGAGGCCCTGCGGTTGATGCAGGAACACGGCGTCTGGCCGACTCCGCTGAACTACGAACTCTGGCTCTATGTCGCCGGCGATCCGGAATGTGCCCTGGCCCAGGAAATACAACGCCTCGTCAAGGCCGGCGAACAGATTACCGAAGACGTTTCCGAAAGCCTGGCGGCCAAGTTCATCGCCCGCCTCAAGCTCAATGACGAAGTCCGCGACGCCGGCCTCAAGCTTACGCGCGAACTGGCCTCTATCACCGAAATCATCGCCGACGCGCGCCAGACGCAGAAACATTACTCGGAAACGCTCGAAGGCGCCCAGAAGACCATGTCGGCCGTCGATGCTGACACGCTGCGCGGCCTGGTCAGGAACCTGGCCGAAGCCACCGTTCAGGTCCTCAATCATCATGTAGAACTGGAGGGCCGCCTGACGGAATCGTCGCGCGAAGTCAACCGCCTGCGCAAACACCTCGACCAGGTGCGCATGGAGGCCATGACCGACGCCCTGACCAACCTGGCCAACCGCAAATCGTTCGACGAAGCCCTCGACAATCACTGCGAAACGCTCGATGCGTCCAAGCCTCTGACGCTGGCCGTCATCGATATCGACCATTTCAAGCGCTTCAACGACACCTGGGGCCACCAGACCGGCGACCAGGTCCTGCGCTATGTCGCCAGCGTGCTCGCCCGCATCGGCCGTCCGCCGCGCATGGCGGCCCGCTACGGCGGCGAGGAATTCGGCCTGCTCTTCCCGGGCGAAAGCTCGGGCGCGGTCGAACGCATCCTTAACGAAGCCCGCCAGGAAATCGCCTCGCGCGTGCTGAAGCGCCGCTCGACCAACGAAGACCTCGGCACCGTCACCATTTCGGCCGGCATTGCCGAACGCGACTTCGGCGAAGACGCCTTCGACCTGCTCGACCGCGCCGACAAGGCCCTCTACCAGTCCAAGAACAACGGCCGTAACCGCGTGACGGTTGCCAGCCTGAGTTCGATGCGCGGCTCTTCAGCGGCCTGATAAGGCGGAAACAGGTCGGACAACGGGCGTCCTTTGCCACGCCGGCATCCCCCTTCCGTCACTCGCTCCGCTCATGCCACCTGCCCCGTAAACGGGGAAGGAAAAACCCAATTAGATCAAATAATTCCTTCCCCGTTTACGGGGAAGGCGGCTGGATCGGCGTCAAGCCGGGCCAGACGGAAGGGGGCGCGTCGATGCAACAAATAATTCTCTTTCCGCTAAGAGACACAAAGGCCTAAAGCCCCGCCGGACCGTTCCGCCCGGGCTACTATTTTTGGCACTTGACTATTTTTGAACATCGTTCAAAACTAAAAACGTCATTTCGGGGGATTCCCATGAACAGCTTTCTGTTCGCCGTCGCCTACTGGTGCCTGTCCATCTTTTACAGCCTGGCCGCGCTGGTTCTGTCCTTCCTGCCGGGGCGCAAGCCCGTCGCCTGGGTCATCGCCCGCTATACGAAGCGCATGGTCTGGGCGATGCGCGTGCTCGCCGGCATCAGGCTTGAGGTGCGCGGCCGCGAACACCTGATCGACCGTCCCGTCATCTATGCCTGCAAGCACCACAGCTGGGGCGACGGCTTCTGCATCTATTCGACCATCCCCGACCTCGCCTTCGTCACCGGCGACCATCTTGAGAAATACCCCTTCATGGCGACGCTGTTGAAAAAGCTCGGCGCCATCGTCGTCAACAATTGCGGCGGTATCGAAGCCCGCCGCAACCTGGCCTCGCGCTCGGCCGACGCAGCCAAGGACGGCCGCTCGATCCTGATCTATCCCGAAGGCCACCTGAACGCGCCCGGCACCTATCGCCGCTACCGCTCGGGCGTGTGGCACATGATGACTAGCTTCAACATGCCGGTCGTACCGGTGGCGACCAATCTCGGCGTCTTCTGGCAGGAAGAGCATTACAAGAAGACACCGGGCACCGCCGTCATCGAGTTCCTGGAACCCATCATGCCCGGCATGGCCAAGGACGAATTCCTGGAACGTTTACGCGACCGCATCGAAGCCCGCTCTCAACAGTTGATCGCCGAAGCCACCAACACGCCGGTCGTGCCGTCGGTGCTGGTCGGCGGCGGCGAGACGCCCTCCCTGTCGCACTAAAAATTAAACTCCCGGCGTTAAGCTACCCGGGTCACAGTGATGTCGGAGTATCGGATCGGATGACCGTCCCGTTCAAGGTCACGTCGCGGATCGACGAGGACAGGAAACGTATCGTCTTTAAAATCGCCGGTTATATCGACAGCGACGCGCTCATCGCAAACTGGATAGACACCTACGCTTCACTTGCGGAACCGTGGGCCTATGACCGTCTTTTCGACTACAGGCGCGCCGACGGCCTTGTCGATTTCGGCGCTCTGGAGCAGTTTTCCGCATGGTGGCATGATCGCCTGGGCAACCGCACCTATGCGTCGAAGGTCGCGGTCGTCGTCAACAACCCGCTCGATCAGGTACGCGTCAACACCGTAGCGGCCCTTTTCCCCTATGACCGCCGCGAAGCCTTCATGTCGATCCATGAGGCCGAAAACTGGCTGGATAAGGCCCCTTAACCCGAGACCGGCTTGATCGTCACGCTTTCGCCGCAGCCGCAGGCGTCGGTCTCGTTCGGATTGTTGAACACGAACTTCGACGCCAGCTTTGTGGTCTCATAGTCGATCACTGTGCCGACAAGGTACAGAACGGCCTTGGGCTCGATCAGGATGGTCACGCCCTTGTCGGTGATGACCTCGTCGATCGGTCCAATCTCTTCGGCATAGGACAAGACGTATTCCTGGCCGGCGCAGCCGCCCTGCTTGACGCCGACACGCAGGCCCACATAGGGCTTGTCGGCACGCGCCATGATAGCCTTGACCTGTTCGGCGGCGGCCTCGGTCAGGGTGACGACGGCCGGGCGCGGACGGCGGGCGCGGGGTGTGATGTTCGGTTGCGCTTCCATGATCAGAACATATTCAGGGCCAGCTTGGCCTCGTCGGACATTTTGGACGAATCCCACGGCGGATCGAAGATCAGATTGACGTCGCATGACCGCACGCCTTCGACCTTCATGACGGCGTCCTGCACCCAGGACGGCATTTCACCGGCCACAGGACAACCCGGCGCGGTCAGGGTCATGTCGACCACGACATCGCGGTCGTCGGACACATCGACGCGGTAGATCAGCCCCAGTTCATAGATGTCGACCGGGATTTCCGGGTCGAACACCGTCTTGAACGCAGCGATCAACTCATCCGTCAGCCGGTCGAGCTCGGCCTGTTCCAGCGCCTGCGGCTGGTTGGCGCCCATATCGTCGAGGCTGAAAAGCGATGCCTCATGCGCAGTGTCGGGGGTGGCTTCACTCATCTGATCACTCATGCAAAGAACGATTGGGCCTTGGCCACGGCTTCAGCCAGCACATCGATCTCCTGTTCGGTATTATATAGGGCGATGGAGGCACGCACGGTAGAGGTGACACCCAGCCGCGTCATCAGCGGCTCGGCGCAATGCGTGCCGGCGCGCACGGCGACATTGTAACGGTCCAGGATCTGCGCCACGTCGTGGGCATGGGCCGAGCCGAGACTGAAGGTCAGGATCGAGCCCTTGCCTTCTGCCTCACCATGGACGCGTAAACTGTTGATTTGGGTCAGTGCGTCGTGAGCGCGCTTATACAGCGCGTGCTCGTGCGCCATGATCTCGGACCGGTCGAACTGCGACAGCCAGTCGATGGCGGCCTTCAGCCCGATGACCTCGAGAATGGCCGGCGTACCGGCCTCGAAGCGGTGCGGCGGCTCGTTCCAGGTGATCTTGTCCTTGGTGACGTGAGCGATCATCTCGCCTCCGCCCTGGTAAGGCGGCATGGCTTCGAGCAGTTCGGCACGGGCGTAGAGCACGCCCAGCCCCGTGGGCCCGTAGAGCTTATGCGCCGAGAAGGCGTAGAAGTCGGCCCCGAGCGCTTTCACGTCGACAGGCATGTGCACCACGCCCTGGCAGCCGTCAACCATCAGCTTCGCGCCGATGGCATGGACCTTGGCGGCAATCGCCGGGATATCGTTGATCGTGCCGAGCACATTCGACATGTGCGTAACCGCGACGACCTTCACTTCCGGCGTCAACATTGACTCGAAAGCGTCCATATCGAGGCTGCCGTCATCGCGGATCGGCACGTATTTCAGGATCACACCGGACCGTTCGGCCAGCATGTACCACGGCACGATATTGGCGTGATGCTCCATCTCGGTCGTCAGGACGACGTCGCCGGCCTTGAGCCGTTGCCCGTACGAAAAGGCCACCAGGTTGACGGCCTCGGTGGCCGACTTGGTGAAGATGATTTCGTTGACGTCGGCATTGATGAAGCGCGCCACGGTCTCGCGGCCGGCCTCATAGGCATCGGTCGTCTCGTTGGCCAGGCGGTGCAGGCCGCGGTGGACGTTGGCGTAGGAATGGCGCATGGCGTGGCCCATGGCGTCGATGACCGCCGTGGGCTTTTGCGCGCTGGCGCCGCTGTCGAGATAGATCAACGGTTTATTGTTGATGATCCGCGACAGGATCGGGAAGTCGGCCCGGGCCTTGTCGACGTCAAACGGCATCGAAGCCTCCCGCCTTTTGTTCGAGGAAATCGAGCACGGTGGCGCGCAACGCCTCATCCGGGATCATGTCGGCGACCGGCATGACGAAGGCATGGGTCAGAAGCGCCCGCGCCTGGGTTTCGGTCATGCCGCGCGACATGCAGAAGAACAAAGCCTCTTCGTCAAGCGCGCCGATCGTATTACCGTGGGCGCACTGTACGTCATCGGCATAGATCTCCAGCTCGGGCTTGGCTCGGACATGGGCGCCGTCGTTGAGCATCAATGCTTGATGGCGCATGCGGGCGTCGGTGCCGTCGGCGCCGCGCTCGACCAGGATGCGGCCCAGGAAGACGGCCGTGGCACTATCCTTGACCAGCCCCTTGATCAGCTGGCTGGTGACGCCGTCGATCTCGGCGTGGCGGACGCGCGTCGTCAGGTCGAAATGGCGGCGGTCGCCGAGCAGGTAGGCGCCGTTCATCTCGACGACCGCGCCGTGGCCGGCGTGGTCGACGTGGGTCTCAAAGCGCTGGAACTTGGCACCGGTCGAAAAGACGTACTGGCGGAAGACACTGCCGGGCGCGGTATCAACCGTTGAGCGGCGGATCGATACGGCCTCTTCGGGTTCATCGAGCAGGACGACGCGGATAAGGGTCGCGCCTTCGCCCACAACGAGCTTGCGCGTGGAATTGGCAGCGTACTGACCGTGGCCCGTATAGGTTTCGAACAGGATCAAGGTGTCACCGGCGGCAACCTTGATTTCGTCCGCGCCCTGGCTTCCGGCAATCGACAGCTTGCGCCCTTGCGTCACCGTCGTGATCGTCAGGCGGCCCTCGCCTTCGACGCGCTCGACGCTCGCCTCGCCGGGCTCAGGCGTGGCGCGCAAGGACCGGCCAAGGTCGGAATACTTCCAGTCCTCATCGCGCCGCGTCGGGTAGGTCAGCGGGTCATAGATATCTATGGCGTCCAATACGCTCACGCCGCCACTCCCAGATATTCGTCGTAGCCTCGCGCTTCGAGTTCCAACGCCAGTTCCGGCCCGCCCGACTTGACGATGCGGCCGGCGACCAGGACATGGACGCGGTCGGGTTTGATATGGTCGAGCAATCGTTGATAGTGGGTGATGACCAGCATGCCCCGGTCGGGTGCGCGCAGGGCATTGACGCCGTCCGACACGACCTTCAGCGCGTCGATATCGAGCCCGCTATCGGTTTCGTCAAGGATCAGGAATTTCGGCTGCAGCATGGCCATCTGCAGGACCTCCATGCGCTTCTTTTCACCGCCAGAGAAACCGACATTCAGGGGGCGCTTCAGCATGTCCATGTCGATCTTCAGGGATTTCGCAACCTCGCGGACTTTCTTCAGGAAGTCCGGCGCGGTGACCTCGTCCTCGCCGCGCAGCTTGCGCTGGCTGTTCAGCGCCGTGCGCAGGAAGGTCAGGGCCGGCACGCCCGGGATTTCGAGCGGATACTGGAAGGACAGGTAGAGGCCCGCAGCGGCGCGTTCGTGCACTTCCTTTTCCAGCAGGTCCTCGCCGTTAAAGGTGACGCTTCCGCCGGTGACGTCGTAGTTGGGACGCCCCGCCAGCGAATAGCCGAGCGTCGACTTGCCGGCACCGTTCGGGCCCATGATGGCGTGGACTTCGCCGGCCGGCACGTCGAGCGTCAGGCCCTTGAGGATAGTCTTGGCGTCCACGGAGACGGTGAGGTTTTGGATATTCAGCATGGACGTTGGTCTCGATAAAAACGGTCGGCAGTGACGGGGTTCTCCTCCCCATCGCAGATGGGGAGGTGGATCACCCGGAGCTTTAGCGAAGGGTGAGACGGAGGGGGCGAAGCTAAAGGAAGAAGACCCCTCCACCCCTTCGGGGCGGTCCCCCTCCCCATTTTCAATGGGGAGGAGAAAGGTGCGTTGGTCATCCCACACTCCCCTCAAGACTGATGGCCACAAGCTTCTGGGCCTCGACGGCGAATTCCATCGGCAGTTCCTGCAGCACGTCGCGGACGAAGCCATTGACCAGCAGGGCCACAGCCTCTTCCTGGGATAACCCGCGCTGCATGGCGTAAAAAAGCTGGTCTTCCGACAGGCGCGTCGTCGTCGCCTCGTGCTCGAACTGCGCCTTGGCCGTATCGCTCTCGACGTAAGGCACGGTGTGGGCCGCGCACGTCTTGCCGATCAAAAGGCTGTCGCACTGGGTGAAGTTGCGCGCGCCCGACGCCTTGGCATGCGCCGAGACCAGGCCGCGATAGGTGTTGGTCGACTTGCCGGCCGACACGCCCTTGCTGATGATGCGCGAGCGCGTGTTCTTGCCCAGATGGATCATCTTGGTGCCGGTATCGGCCTGCTGCGCGCCGTTGGTGACGGCGATCGAATAGAACTCGCCGACGCTGTCGTCGCCGCGCAGGATGCACGACGGGTATTTCCAGGTGACGTTAGAGCCCGTTTCGACCTGGGTCCACGACACCTTCGAGCGCGGCCCGCGGCAGTCGGCGCGCTTGGTGACGAAGTTGTAGATGCCGCCCTTGCCCTCGGCGTCGCCGGGGTACCAGTTCTGCACGGTCGAATATTTGATATTGGCATCATCGAGCGCGACCAGCTCGACCACGGCAGCGTGCAACTGGTTTTCGTCGCGCTGCGGCGCCGTGCAGCCTTCCAGATACGACACATAGGCGCCCTTGTCGGCGATGATGAGCGTCCGTTCGAACTGGCCGGTGTTTTCGGCATTGATGCGGAAATAGGTCGACAGCTCCATCGGGCAGCGCACGCCCGGCGGGACATAGACGAAAGACCCGTCGGAAAAGACCGCCGAATTGAGCGCCGCGAAATAGTTGTCCGACACCGGCACGACCGAACCGAGATACTGACGCACCAGATCAGGATATTCGCGCAAGGCCTCAGAAATCGAACAGAAAATGACGCCGGCCTTTTTCAGTTCTTCCTTGAAGGTCGTGACCACCGACACAGAGTCGAAAACCGCGTCGACGGCGTATTTGGGCGCGCCTTCGACGCCGGCCAGCACCATCTGTTCCTTCAGCGGAATGCCGAGCTTCTCATAGGTCTTGAGGATTTCCGGGTCGATCTCGTCGAGCGACTTCGGCCCCTCCTTCTTCTTGGGGGCAGCGTAGTAGTAAAGGTCCTGGTAGTCGACCGGCTCGTATTTCACCTTGGCCCAGGTCGGCTCATCCATCGATTGCCAGCGCTCGAAGGCCTTCAGGCGCCAGTCGAGCATCCATTCGGGCTCGCCCTTCTTCTCCGAGATAAAGCGCACGATATCGGCGTTCAGCCCCTTGGGGGCGAACTCGGTTTCGATATCGGTGACGAAGCCGTGCTCGTAGGTTTCGAGCCTGGCCACCGTATCGATCGTCTCTTTAACCGCAGCCATCAGGCCTGTTCCTTTACCGGCGCCTTCGCATGGCGCTTCAAATACATTTCATAACCTTTTGACCAGGCATCGTAAAAACGATCCCAGTCTGCCGGCGTCGTCGTCCAGCCGGACGAAACGCGCAACACCTTGTCGGCCATCTCCGGCAAACCCATGGCCGCGACAACGCGGCTCGACTTGACCTTGCCCGACGAACAGGCCGAGCCCGAGCTGACGCAAACGCCCGCCATGTCCATCTGGATCAGTTGCAGGTTGGACACCCAGTGCGGCTGAACCATCGCCAGAATGCCCGGCACGCGCGGTGCGTCCGCCCCCAATATGGTGACGCCAAGCGCCGCAAGCGAGGCCTCGACCGCGCTTTGCGCTGCGCTTACGGCTTCATCGATGCCTTGGCAAGCCTGAACCGCCGCCGCAAAGCCGGCGATCCCGGGTACATTTTCGGTGCCGGCGCGCAGGCCCAGTTCCTGGCCGCCGCCGACGATCAAGGGCTTGATCACGCGGTCGCGCTCATAGACCAGCGCACCCACGCCCTGCCCGCCGCCGACCTTGTGCGCCGACAGGCTCAGCGATTGCGCGCCCAGGCCAACGAAATCGATATCGACCTTGCCGAGCGCCTGCACGGCATCGACGTGCAGCCAGCCGTCGTGCGCCGCGACGATCGCCGCAGCCCGCGCGATATCCGAAATCACGCCGGTTTCGTTATTGGCCAGCATCAGGGCAACGAAGGGCCGCCCTTCGGTATTCGCCAGGATTCCCGCCAAAGCTTCGAGGTCGGCTTGCCCGTTCGCCGTCAAAGGCACGGTCTCGACCGGCCGGCCAACAGCGGATGCGCCCGCAAAGACGCTGTCATGTTCACCCTTCGACACTGCAACGTAATCGAAGTCGCGCGCCTGAAGGAGCGCCAGGGCGTTAGCCTCCGTGCCACCCGACGTAAAGACCAGCCCCGCCTGACCGGTTGCGTTCAAAACATTCAAAATCGCCGCGCGCGCGTCCTCGACCACGATCCTGGCCTTGCGCCCGACCCCATGAACCGACGACGGATTGCCGCCCTGATCCGCCACGCGCAGAAACGCCTCGCGCGCTTCGGGGCGCAGCGGCGACGTCGCGGCATGGTCCAGATAGACGCTCACTCAGGCCTCCAACAAGGAATGCAAGGGCTCGGGCGCGGTGATGCGCACCGTCTTGCGCGTACGCTTGCGGATGACGTCCTCAAGCGACACCTGGCTCAGGTAATCGTGGATGGCGACGCCCAGATCTTCCCACAGATTGTGCGTCAGGCAGCGCTGGCCGCCCGGCATGCAGCCGATTTCACGCGCTGCCGCCTCCTTGCCCAGGCGCTTGTTGGCGCCCAGCTTGTTCGAAGTCAGCTCGCAGCGCGTCGCCTTGATAGGCTCATCCACCGCCAGCACGATTTCGGAGACGTAGAGGGTCTCGGCGCCACGCGAAAGCGTATAGCCGCCACCGGGACCGCGCGCGCTTTTGACCAGGCCGGCCTTGCGCAGGCGGGCGAAGAGCTGTTCCAGGTAGGACAGGGAAATCTGCTGCCGGTCGGAAATCTCCGACAAGGAGATCGGCCGGCCGTTCTGGGCGTTCAAGGCCAGGTCGGTCATGGCCATGACGGCGTAACGTCCCTTTGTCGAAAGGCGCATGTAATTTCCGATCCCGGAGTGATGGCAAATTACGGACCGGTTGCAAAAACCTGCGCAAAGCCAAATCTTTGTGCTAAGAGGCGCGATCCGTCGCCTGCTCGAGGGTTCGGTTGGAATCTACTAATTCCGACTAAAACAATCAAGTATTTGGGCGCGTGCACTGCAAAATTTTTGAAATTCAAGGTGATTGAATGCCTGAAGTCATTATGGCCGGAGCCGCCGGACGCATCGAAGCCCGTTATAGCCAGGGCAAGAGCGAGAATGCGCCGATCGCGCTGATCCTGCACCCGCATCCCAAGGCGGGCGGCCATATGAACAACCCCGTCACGGTCCAGCTCTTCCACCTGTTCATGACGCGCGGCTTTTCGGTCCTGCGCTTCAACTTCCGCGGCGTGCAGAAGAGCCAGGGCGAATTCGATTCGGGCGTGGGCGAACTGGCCGACGCGGCGACCGCGCTCGACTGGCTGCAGTCCAAGAACCCGACGGCGTCGCAGTTCTGGGTCGCCGGCTACGATTTCGGCGCCTATATCGGCATGCAACTGCTGATGCGCCGCCCGGAAACCGACGGCTTCATCTCGGTGTCGCCGCCGACCAACGCCTACGATTTCAGCTTCCTGGCCCCCTGCCCGGCGTCCGGCATGTTCCTGCACGGCGGTTCGGATACCATCGTGCCGACGGCGGAAGTCGACCGCGTCGTCGCCAAGCTGCGCACGCAGAAGGGCATCACGATCGACCACGAAGTCGTCGACGAAGCCAACCACTTCTGGACCGATCGCCTTTTCGAAGTCGAACAGCGCGTCGGCGCCTATATCGACCGCCGCATGGCCGGTTCGAAAGAATAACCCCATGTCCGCGCGGGTCTTTTTCCTGCCCGGCGTGGGCGGGGACCCGCGTTTCTGGCAGCCTGCCGGCGATCTGTTGCCGAACCTGGAGCAGGTCCATTTCGGCTGGCCGGGGCTCGGCGCCAATCCGCCCGATCCGGCCGTCAATTCGTACGAAGATCTTATTGGCTTGATGGTCGCCCGTTTCGACGGCCGGTACGTCGATCTGGTCGCCCAGTCGATGGGCGGGGCTTTGGCCATGACGATGGCCCTGCGCTACCCCGACATCGTCCGCCGCCTTGTCCTCACGGTCACTGCCGGCGGCATGGATATCTCAAGGCTAGGCGCGACGGACTGGCGAACGGAATATCGCCGCGAATTCCCGTCTGTGGCCGATTGGGTCATGGACCAGCGCCCCGATGTTTCGGACCGCCTGGCGGACATTCGCCAGCCAACGCTTCTGCTGTGGGGCGACGACGATCCGATCAGCCCCGTTGCCGTCGGCGAGTATCTGCAATCCCGATTGCCGGACGCCCGCCTTCACATCGTCAAAGGCGGCCAACACGACCTGGCACGCACCCACGCGGCCGAAATCGCGCCGCTTATCGCTGCGCACTTACGCTGAAGCCAGTATCTTCCGCGCCAGTGGCTTGAAGAGATTGCCGCCGGTCAGCGGCGCTTTCACGCCGGTCGTGCCGGGGAACGAAATCGGCAGGCCTTTCAGCGACCGCGCGGCCATATAGGCAAAGGCCTCGGCCTCGATCGCCCCGCCACGCCAGCCGAGCTCTTCCGCGGCAATGACGCGCGCTGGCGCCAGGCGCTCGCGGATTTGCGACACCAGGAAAGTATTCTGCCGTCCGCCGCCGGCCAGGATGACCGTTTCCGGCTTCGCGCCGACCAGGGCAATGCCCGCCATCAGGCTTTCGACCGTAAAGGCCGACAGGGTCGCCATGCCGTCTTCGACGCTTAAGGACTGCACGCCCTCGAGCGTAAAATCGTAGCGGTCGAGCGACTTGGGCGCCGAAGCCTTGAAATAGGCATGGCTCATGTATTGGTTCAGGATATCGGCGGAAACCTTTCCGGACGCGGCGATCTGGCCTTCGTGGTCGTAGTCGCCGCGATTATGCAGCCGCATCCACTGATCCATCAATCCGTTGGCCGGGCCTGTATCGAGCGCCGTCAGGTTCTGGTCCGCGTCGATCAGGGTGATGTTGGCGACGCCGCCAAGATTGACGACCACGACCGGCAGCTCAAGCCCGGCCTTCTGCGCCAGCGCCCGGTGATAGACCGGCGCCAGGGGCGCCGCCTCGCCGCCCGCCTGGATATCGGCCTGGCGAAAGTCGCAGACGACATCGACGCCGGTCAGGTCGGCCAGCGCCTGACCGTCGAACAGTTGCACCGTCCGGCCGGGCACACCGGCCTTGGGGCGTTCGTGCAAAACGGTCTGGCCGTGCACGCCCATGGCGTCGAGATCGTTGTAACTTAAGCCATTGGCCGTCAGAAAGGCGTGTGAAGACTCGGCATGCCATTCGACCAGGCGTTTACGCGCCTCGGCGAAAATGGCGGGTTCCTCCGCGCCGCGCGGCCATTTCAGCGCCGCCCTGACCGTGTCCTCCAGAAGCGCGCGCACAGCCGAAGGCATCGGCTTTTCCGCCCACGGCCCAAAGTCGAGCCTGGCTTCACCATCGGTGTCGATGATCGCCATATCGATGCCGTCCAGCGACGTCCCGGTCATGAACCCTAAGACTTTCAATGTGGCGTTCGTCATTTTCGCGTCGCGCTCTTGACTATGGGGGGCATAAAAGGCGAGAGACCTACCCTCGTTTTTCGAACCGATACTGCACCCAAATCATGACCGAGCAAAGCTTCAAATCCGACTTTCTGCGCACCCTGCAAGAGCGGGGCTTCATCCATCAGTGCACCGACGCCGAGGCGCTCGATGCCCTGGCGAAGGCGGGCATGATCACGGCCTATATCGGCTTCGACGCCACGGCGTCGTCGCTGCACGCCGGCAGCCTGGTCCAGATCATGATGCTGCGCTGGCTGCAGAAGACCGGCCACAAGCCGATCGTGCTCATGGGCGGCGGCACGACAAAGGTCGGAGACCCCTCGGGCAAGGACACGCAGCGCCAGTTGCTGGACGACGCGAAGATCGCCGAAAACCTCAATGGCATCAAACAGGTCTTCACGAAATTTCTCAAATTTGGTGAAGCCGGCAACGACGCCATCATGGTCAATAACGACGACTGGCTGTCGAAGTACGGCTATATCGAGTTCCTGCGCACCTTTGGCCCGCACTTCACGATCAACCGCATGATGACCTTCGATTCGGTCAAGCTGCGGCTGGAGCGCGAACAGCCGCTGACCTTCCTCGAATTCAACTACATGCTGATGCAGGCGGTCGACTTCCGCGAACTGAACCTGCGCCACGACTGCATCCTGCAGATGGGCGGTTCGGACCAGTGGGGCAATATCATCAACGGCGTCGAACTGACGCGCCGCATGGGTGAGGGAAAAGAAGGCACGACCGCCTTCGGCCTGACCACGCCGCTGCTCACCACCGCCTCCGGCGCCAAGATGGGCAAGACAGCGTCTGGCGCCGTGTGGCTGAATGCCGACCTGCTGTCGCCCTACGATTACTGGCAGTACTGGCGCAACGCCGAGGACAAGGACGTCGGCCGTTTCCTGCGCCTGTTCACCGAACTGCCGCTCGACGAGATTACCCGCCTGGAAGCGCTGCAAGGCGCCGAAATCAATGACGCCAAGAAGGTGCTGGCGGATGAGGCCACACGCCTGCTGCACGGCGATGAGGCGGCCAGAAGCGCGCGCGACACCGCACAGAAGGCGTTCGAACAAGGGGTTCTGTCGGCCGATCTGCCGACCGTCGAGATCGAGCGCGCAACGCTCGACGAAGGCATCATGCTGGCGGCGCTGGCCACCCGCATCGGCCTGACGGCGTCGAACGGCGAAGCCCGCCGTCTGGCGCAAGGCGGGGGCCTGCGCGTCAACGACGTGGCGATCACCGATGGCAATCAGCTGGTGACGGCCGCCGATCTCAACAGCGACGGCGTCATCAAGGTCTCGCAAGGCAAGAAGAAGATCCTGCTGGTAAAGCCCGTCTAACGGCGGAGGCGTGCGACGTCGCCCCCTTCCGTCACCCGCTCCGCCGTAACCGGGGAAGGAATTATTTGACTCAATTTATATTTTCCTTCCCGGTTAAGGGGGAAGGTGGATCGCCTGAAGCGTAGCGAAGGGCGAGACGGAAGGGGGGACGACAGAGGCACCAAACGCAGACGCGTCAATGCTTCCACCGTCGTTCGCGACACTTAAAGCGCGCCGTCGCCGGCGGGTCCGATCTTGCGATAATGGATGGGCGCCGGAAATGTGCCCGTCGCGTCATAGCTGTCGCCATTGAGATGCCAGTGGATTTCCTGCGTCGTACCGTTCGGCATGACCACCGTTCCCGTAAGGTCGTCGCCGCCGCGGCTCATCGTGCCCGGCATCAGATTGCCCAGCGAATTGTAGTAGCCGAATGTGACCTTGCCACCATCGGCGCGGTAGGCGGTCACGCCTTCATAAACGACGGTCTGTTGGCTATCGCGCACCTTGTGGATGTCGAGCACCAGCCCGCCCCCCGAAGACATTGAAAAGCAATGGGTATCGGTATTGCTGCTGCCCATATCGGCCTGCCAGCACGATCCGGTAAGCCCGGCCAGGACATCGCCCGGCGTCGCAGGCGTTTGCGCCGCCGCCGCGGCCAGGATCAGAAATGCCAGCATTATCGCCTCCCTTGTTTCGGGAAGACTACACCCGCGCGGGCTTACCGCAACTTACTTATTGTTTAAGCGCGTCGGCCGTCTTCTGACGCAGGGCGCCCATCGTATCCTTGGGCTCGGGAAGATCGAGCGGCGCTATGGCATCCTTGCGCTGGTCGTTCTCCCACACCTTCATGAAGCCCGGCATCATGATCGACAGAGGATTGACACCGACCTGGGGCAGCTTGAATCCGCCCTTGACGTCGTACTTGATGCCGACCAGGCCTAGGCCGTTGGTCTTGACGTCGCCGAACAGGGCATTGATGCGGTAGGCCGGGATGAGCGTGCCGTTGAGATCGTAGCTGCGATGTTCAAGGTCCGTCGTGCCCCAGACGTTCAGGCCCAGGGCCTTGCCCTTGGCCCAGCCGTTGCGCACGAAGACGACGTTGTCGCGATAGCGAACGGGGAAATCGAAATCGGTAAAGGCGATGCCTTCTCCGGTCAGCGTGTCGTTCAACCCCGTCAGCGAGGCCACGGTCAGCAACTGCGCCAGAACGGGGATTTGCTTGACTCGCGTGTCCTGCCCGCGCACGCCGGCGTCGATTTGCCCATCCCGATAGGTGCCTTCGGCGACAGCCGCGCCGCCATAGACGTTCGTTACGCCGCTGAAGGTACGCAGGACGTCGCCGAAATCGCCCGTACGAATATTGAACAAGGTATATTCCGGGTCCTTGCCGCGCGCCGGCACCCCCTGGAAGGCCACGGCCACCGGGCTGCCGTCCATGGTCAGGCCCGAACCCTGGCCCGTCAGCTGGCTGTGGCCATCCCAGGCCACGTCGAGCTTCAGGCGGGAGAAGGCGCCCAACGGCGCCGTCTGCAAGCGGCCGAGGTCGAGCACGAAATGGGTCGGCGTCACGGTCTGCCGCGCCTTTTCGACCACTGCCGGCAGGGTGCTGGCCGGCGCCGGCGCCTCGGGCGCCGCTTCGTTCTGCAGCCAGGGGCGCAGGTCGAGTTGAGGACCGCTGATCGCCATGACATTGGTGTTCTGACCGGGCAGGACATAGTACTTGAAGGTGACGTCGATGAAGTCCTTCAGATACAGACTTGAAAAATCGGCAAATTCCAGATCGCCATCGTCGGCGAACGAAGCCCGGCCATCGATGCGGATACGATCACCGTTGCCGACGATGCGCGACAGGTTGATCCCGCCCTGATTGGCGCCGCGATCGTCGAACGACACGGCGAAATCGGCCTTCTCGCCGACCGGCTTCAGCCAGTCGGTCGCGCGCACGCCAAGCTGCGCCTCGCTGGCATCGACGTTGAGCACGGCTGCGGGCCAGCCCGGCGTGTCATAAAGGCTGAAGACCACGCCCAGCACGCCCTTGATCCGCACCGGACTTTGCGAATAGCCAAGCGCCGTCATGACAACGTCGTCGAGCACGCCGCGCACGCGCAGGTCCGGCTTCGGCTGCCCGGCCGGGGCCGCGGCCTTGGCCGCCTGCGTCGGCATATCGAAATCGATGTCCTGCCCCAGGAGGCTGACCGTGCCCTTGAGCGCATCGGGTGTCTGCTGCCACAGGGCGGTCAGCGGCACCGGCTTCTCAGGATGGAAGAACAGGGTCGGCAGCCCCATGGTCGCCCAGTCGGCGGGTTGCACGGTCATGGTCAGGCGGCGCAAAACCTCGTCGCTGCCCTTCTGTTCGGACCAGCCCAGGACGGCATTCATATCGTCAAGCTTGAGCAGGGCTTCCTTCGATTCCGAATCGAGCGCGACGTTGACCGTCAGGTGGCGCGGCGTCTTGAAGACCGGCAGCGCGCCATAGCCCAGTTCCTTCGCCTCGTCCGGCGTAATGATCGACTTGTAGACCAGGCGCGGCCGCTGCCCCTGGACATAGGCAAGGTCGCCCGACAGCGCCTCGGCATCGATCGTGCCCGCCCAGATCTCTCCCGAACGCAAAAGCGAAATCTTCGTCGGCAGTTCGGGCTTCAGGTGGTCGAAGAAAGGCAACCCCTGCGCCTCCATGCCTGACGCCAGGGTTACCCCTTCGACCACGACCTGCGACGGACGCTCGGGATCGTCGGACCCTTCGTTGCTCCAGGTCACGTCGCCACGGAAGATATCGGCCTGCACCTTGCCGTGCCCCTTGCCGCCATTGATGGCGAACTGGCCGGTAATGGCCACCGGAACCTTGGGGCTTCCGCCGAACTGGGCGGCATTGAAGTGGCCGTTGATGGTGACGCGCTGGGTTTTCGGCTGGAACTGGGTGTCATAGGTCACCATGCCCGCATAGGGGCCCACGACGGCCGGCCCCCGGACGCTGAGCGTATTGGCCAGCAGGTCGCCCCTCACCTCCAGTTCCGCGCCCGTCATGTCCCAGCCCAATGCCGCCTGTTTGAGGCCGGCGTCGTGGACATGGGCGTCGAACGTCAGGCCGAAACTGCGCTCATTGATCTCGTGGAAGGTGGGGAAGGTTATGTCGACGCGGGTGTCGGCGGTCCCCGCCATCCGCTCCTTGTTCAGGCCGTGCTTTTGCAGGTCGCTGCCCGTGATCGGATCGACGGCCTCGATCACCCTGACCGCCTCGCCCTGGCTTTCCAGCCAGATATGGGTTTTGGTGTTGCCGTGGTGGAAGGTCGGGACCAGCAGGCCGCCATGCGTCAGGGCGACCTCCACCAGCCGGCCTTCGGTGACATCCATGGCGAAGCTGTCGCCCAGCAGCACGCCATGCCCCTTAAGGCCGGTGATGTTGGCCAGGCGGTGCTCGGCCGCGATCTCGGCCTTGCTGAAATCGAAATCGAGCCTCAGATTCTGGTTGTTCAGCTCTTCGCCCGGCTTGATGCGGAAGATGAATTTGGCGTTGGCGAAATCGCCGCCCCTGATGCGTTCGATCAGGTCGCTGCGCAGGATCGGCGAAAGATCCTCCGGCCAGAAGGCGAAAACCTCGTCCTTGGTAAAGCGGCCATTGATGCGGGCCTTGAGGTCGGTGCCCAGCCGCCCCTGCTCGTCCGTATAGACCATTCCCTCGGAATCGAAGGGGGCGCCGTTGAGCTTGCCGGTGCCCGTCTCTATGTTCAATCGGTGCAGCTTCGGGGTGAAGGTGCCCTTGAAATGGGCGTCGGTCAGGGTCTGCAGCGAGAAATCATCGGCCAGGCGGCCGGTGACGCGGGGGCCCGAAAAATCGAACGCGATGGAGAAATCCGTTTTTGTTTTCGCGTCTTCCGGCGTCAACTTCACCTTGCCGCGCAGGTCGGCGTCGATCAGGTGCGCCTGGAGCCGGAAGGTCTTGAAGACGGCCGTGCGGGTGGCCGACTCATAGGTTGCCGAAACCTGGGCTCCGTCGAAGTTCTGGCGGGTCTCTCCCAGGCGCAGATAGCCCTTGCCGGCCGACAGGTCGCCCGATGCGTATTCAAAACCCTTACTGACGCTGTATTGCACGGTCGCGCGGCCGTTCAGCGGCGCATCGATCTGCGACAGGTAATGGGTGACGCCGGCCGATGGGAAGACGTGAGCGGGAACCAGCCGGGCAATGTCGGCGGTGATGGCCGATTGCGTCAGCCCGACGGTTCCGTCGGCGGAGGCATTCAGCGTCGCCACCGGGCCGCCGCCTTCACCGGCAATGGCAAGGTTGGCGTGGGCGCGGATATGGCCCTTGCGCTTGCTGAAGTCGATCGTGCCGACCCGCGCCGTCCAGTCCAATGCCGTGTCCGCCTCGATCAGCCGGAACCGGCCGTCGCTGAGCGCCATCTGGCGGGCGAAGCTGAAGGGATGGCCCAGGCGCTCCGGGCCGGTCAGGTCGTTGACAATCTGCTCAAGGCCGCCCACCGCCTCAGGCGCGCCATGCGCCTCATAGCCCAGTTCGTACTTGCCCTGTTTCGACACCGAGGCAACGGCAAAAAAATCGCTGGCCGTCAGGCGCGCCGGATCGAAATGGAGCAGCAGCAGGCTGTCGGCGGCCAGGGCGGTTTCGAGCTTTCCGGCGCGCAAAATGATGCGGTTGCGACTGTCCAGGATCATCAGGTCGTCGAAGCGGAAGCCAAGCGCCGTCTCCTCACCGAACCAGACAAGGTCCAGATGCCTGATGGCGACGTGGCTGCCCGGCAGCTTGTCCTTGATGCGGTCCGCGATGACCGGACGCAGGATGTCGACGTTCATCGGCCCCTGATGCAGGCGCACGCCCAGGAGCACGAGCATAAGCACCACCCAGCCGGCCATGAACAGGCGCAGGCGGCGTCTAAGGGTATCGAACAGATTGCGGGCGGCGGCGGCGGGAGAAATGTCGGTCTACTCTGGTCTTGCAGTCTTCGGTCTGCGATCCCGTTCAGGAGCGCAAATTTTCGGTTTCGACGCCCCGGCGATATGGTACGCAACACCCGATCAAAATCCGTCTTTGCGACGTTTTTTCGGTCCTCGGTGTCATCCAATGCGGCGGACGTTTCGCCAGCATAGACGAAAGCCGACAAAACAGGGTTAAGACGACTTCGCAACCGTTATTTTCACACCTAGACGACAAGCAAGGCAGGCCTATGGCAAAAACCGACCCGGCAACCGCTTTCACCCCGTACCCTGTGCCGCGTTTCTCGCTGCCGTCCAGCGATGGCACAACCGTGTCCGACGCCGATCTGAAAGGCCATTGGACCGTGATCTTCTTTTATCCCGCCGACAATACCCCGACCTGCACCAGGGAAGCCTGTGAATTTTCCGCCGCCGTCGCGGAATTCAAGCGCCTGGGCGTGACCCTTTACGGCCTGTCCAAGGATCCCCTGAAGGACCACGACAGGTTCATCGCGAAATACGGCCTGAAAATGCCCCTGTTGTCCGATGAAACGACCGAAACGATTGCCGCGTTCGGCGCCTGGGTCGAAAAAAGCCTGTACGGCCGGGCCTATATGGGAACGGACCGGTCGACCTATATCATCGACCCTGAAGGACGGGTGCGCCAGGAATGGCGCAAGGTGCGCACCAACGGCCATGTAGAAAAGGTGCTGGATGCCCTGAAGGCATTGATCGGATAGTTGCTTTTGAAGACACGGCCGCTGACACCCGATGGTCACGAACATGTAACCGGCTTGTTAACGGCATCGATCTTGAAAAGGCAGGCGTGAGACTTTCATATTGGCACAGAGGACGGACCGGCATCCGGGGCGACATAGGCGCCCAAACTTCACGAGGATGTCATACCCCTGTTTTCATTGACAAATATGGAAATCTCGTGCCCGACCGAATCAGGCCGCAACATACGCCTTGCGTAGGTGCAGTCTGAAAGGCATACTTAATAAAAGGTTTAGGGTCTTGGCGGTGATGCGTAAAACAAGCCTTGCAAGCTTGAGCGACTGGATCGGTGATATCTTTCCGGAGCGCTATCTCTATATCCGCTCCGGCGGGGAAACGCGCGGCTATGTCCTGAGCCCGGCCAAGCAGTTCATCTTCGCCATTTTCGCCTCCGCGGCCATCACCTGGCTGGTGGTTTCGACGGGTTTCACCCTGTTCTTCGCGGCCGCGCAAGGCTCGGCCGCCGAAGCCCAGATGAAGATGATGAAGGCGCAGTCCGAGCGCTGGATCGCCGACCGCCAGGCGCGGCTCGACCTTGCCACGCAGCAGGCCAACGCCAATTCCGGTTCGCTTGAGGACCTGGCCCAGACCGTTGAGAAGCGGCATGCGGCGCTGGCCACTATCCTGAAAGATTTCAAAGGCATTCCGGGCGCGGCTGCAGCCCTGTCTCCGGCGCCGGTCGACGACAGCCTGCCGCCGGTCGAACGCATCTACTCGGTGCGCGCCGAACAGGAGCGCATGGTGACCCGCGCCGAGGTCTTCGCCAAGTCGCGCGCCGAGAAGCTTCGCCTGGCCTTCCGCCTGGCCGGTCTCAACCCGCAGGCCTTCGCCGGCAGCGGCGACGGCACGCCCCTGGCCCACAAGGACGTCAAGACCCTGGCGACCATGCTGGGCGTCGACGAAGATTTCGCCGAACGCATCTCCAACGCCGCCACCGACCTGTCGGACATGCGCGGCCTCGAAAACAGCTCCGAGCATATCCCCTTCGGCCGCCCGACCGTCGGCACCCGTGAAACCAGCGGTTTCGGCGTCCGCTTCGACCCGTTCAACCACGCTCCGCGCTTCCACGAAGGCCAGGATTTCGCCGGCGCCTATCTGACGCCGATCTATGCGACGGCGCCGGGCGTCGTGTCCTATGTCGGCGTCCGCACCGGCTACGGCAACGTCGTCGAAATCGATCACGGCAACGGCTTCAAGACCCGATACGCCCACCTGGCGTCGTACAGCGTTCATGCCGGCCAGCGCGTGGCGCTGGACCAGCGCATCGCGTCGATGGGCAATACTGGACGTTCGACCGGCACCCACCTCCATTACGAAGTGTGGATCGCCGGCCGCCCGCAAAACCCCGCACGCTTTTTGAAGGCAGGAGACTATGTTCAGCAAAACTAACAAACCGGCCCGCACCGACAGCAAATCGGCTGCTACCGCGAACGTCGCGCCGCCGCTCGACGCTCCCGCTGTAAACTTCAACAAGACCCCCGCCGCCGGGGCGCGTCCGCAGGGCGCCAAGCCTTTCTCCAGCGTCGGTTCCGGCCTGGTCATCGACGGCAACGTCACCGGTTCGGGCGACCTGCATCTCGACGGCACCGTCAAGGGCGACGTCCGCGTCAATCACCTGACCGTCGGCGAGTCCGGCAGCATCGAGGGCAAGGTCGAGGCCGAAACCGTCGAGGTCCGTGGCCGCATCGTCGGCTCGATCCAGGGCAAGCAGGTCAAGCTGCAGGCCACCGCCTATGTCGAAGGCGACATCACCCATGAACAACTGGCGATCGACGTCGGCGCTTACTTCCAGGGCCGTTGCCTGCAGCGCCGCCCCGAAGCCATGCAGGTCAATACCGGCATCGCCTCGCCGGCCGAATCCGCCGTTGCCGCCCCGGCCCCCGGCGCGATGAATTCCTACGACATGAGCGTGCTGTCCGATCTGGCCTGAGCCGGATCGTATTGCTTTTTTACCGGCACGCCCTAGAACATAGTCATTATTCCTTTACCCGGGGCGGCGACATCCTCCCCGGGTTTTGTTTTTTCGCTTCACTTCAGGACCGCGCATGACGCCCGGCAACGGCACCCGCCCGCCGCTTACTGTCAACACCCTGCTCTTCATTCTGCGCGAGACGGTTCGCGAGTGGAATGACGACAAGGTGCCGCGTCTTGGCGCCGCGCTGGCCTTTTATTCGATGCTGTCGATCGGGCCGCTGCTGCTCATCGCCATCGCGATCGCCAGCGCCGTCTTCGGCCACGACGCCAACGGCTATATCCTGGCCGAAATCCGCCGGCTGATCGGCTACCAGGGTGCCGAGGCTGTCGGCGCCATCCTGGCCGACGCGCATTCGAAGACGACCAGCACGGTGGTTACCCTGATCGGTACCGGCATCCTGCTGGTGTCGGCGACCGGTTTCTTTGCCCAGATGCAGGACGCGCTGAACACCATCTGGAACGTCGACAACACGCGCTCCGACATCGCGTGGTTTTTCAAGAAGCGCGTCCTGTCCTTCGCCATGATCCTGGCGATCGGTTTCCTTCTGCTGGTGGCCTTGATGGTGTCGACGGCCCTGTCGGTGGTGGCTACCTATTTCCCGGGCGCCACGCCGGGCTTCCTGTTCCATGCCGCCAACCTGATCGTGTCCTTCGCGGTGATCGCCGTGCTGTTCGCCGTGATTTTCAAGGTCCTGCCCGACGTCGAGATCCACTGGCGCGACGTCTGGGTCGGCGCCGGGCTGACGGCCCTGATGTTCTCGGTCGGCAAGTACCTGATCGGTGTCTACCTGGCGCGCTCGGCCTTTTCGTCGGCCTATGGCGCGGCCGGATCGGTCATCGTGGTCCTGGCCTGGATCTATTATTCCGCGCAGATCTTCTTTATCGGCGCCGAATTCACCCAGGTCTATACGCGCTACATGGGCCGCCAGATCGTCATCAAGAAGGGCCGCCCGCAGCCGATCAACGTCGCCAAGGAAGAGGTGGCGCACCGGGGCGCGAAACCGGCGGCGGATGTGCTGGTGGCGGAACATGCGAAGCAGGCGGAGTAATACCAACGGCGATTGACTTTGACTCTGTCGCCGTTGGCAAGGGCGACCGCCCGCCGCCGCCAATGCGGCGTTTGAGCTGAAAACAGACCTATACCAAAGGTCATTCTTTATGACCTTTGGTATAGGTCGCAGGGGGCACCGCCCCCTGCACCCCGTCACTCGGCAGAGGTTCAGTGTCTTCAATAACAAAAAGCCGGGCCCCAAAAGGGTCCGGCTTTTTGTTATTAAGGTCATTAAACACCGTCGCGTAACGGGGTCCAGGGGGCGAAAGCCCCTGGCCTTCCTCACGCCTCCTGCGCATCCCTCGTCGCACCCACCCGCTGCGCCAGCGACGCCGCCATGAAGTCGTCGAGGTCGCCGTCGAGCACGCCCTGCGTATCCGATGTTTCGACATTGGTACGCAGGTCCTTGACCATCTGATAGGGTTGCAGGACATAAGACCGGATCTGGTGACCCCAGCCGATATCGGTCTTCTGGTCTTCCAGCGCCGCCCGGGCCGCCTCGCGCTTCTGCAATTCCATCTCGTACAGGCGCGCGCGAAGCATCTTCCATGCCTCGTCGCGGTTGGCGTGCTGCGAGCGGCCGGCCTGGCAGGCCACCGCGATCCCGGTCGGGATGTGCGTCAGGCGCACGGCCGAGTCGGTCTTGTTGATGTGCTGCCCGCCGGCGCCCGATGCGCGATAGGTGTCGGTGCGGACGTCCGCCGGGTTGATGTCGATGACAATGGCGTCGTCTACCACCGGATAGACCCAGACCGACGCGAACGACGTGTGTCGCTTGGCGTTGGCGTCGAACGGCGAGATGCGCACCAGACGGTGCACGCCCGCCTCGGTCTTCAGCCAGCCATAGGCGTTCTCGCCCGAAATCTTGAGCGTCACCGACTTGATGCCCGCCTGTTCGCCTGGTGTTTCTTCCTCGACCGCCACGCTCATATTATGGGCAGTCGCCCAGCGCGTATACATGCGCAGGAGAATACCCGCCCAGTCGTTCGATTCCGTGCCACCGGCCCCGGAATTGATTTCCATATAGGCGTCGTTGCCATCGGCTTCGCCCGACAGCAGGGCTTCCAGCTCTGCCCGGCCGGCCCGCGCCTTCAGGCCCTTGATCATCTCGCGGGCTTCCTCGATCAGGCTTTCGTCGCCTTCGAGGTCGCCCAGTTCGGCGAATTCGATGGCGTCCTTCAGATCCTTTTCGAGCGACTTGACCGCGTCAACCGAGGTGGACAGCTTGGAGCGCTCGCGATTGATCGCCTGGGCCTGCTCAGGGTTGTCCCACAGCGTCGGATCCTCGACGCGGGCATTCAATTCATCGAGACGTCTTAGAGCGACATCCCAGTCAAAGACGCCTCCTGAGCAGTCCGATGGACTGCTCGATTTCGGAAGCGGCGCTTTCGATATCCAAACGCATATTATAATCCTTGTGTTGCGGCGGATGTATCCTTCACCCGCCGCGAATTCAACCTCAACCTTCGTAGAACCTGGCCACCAGCGCATCCAGGGTCCGCACGCCGAAGCCCGTGGCGCCTTCCGGCACGGTCGGGATGCGCTGCTCGTTGGTCCAGGCCGTCGGCGCGATGTCGAGGTGCGCCCACGGCACGTTGTTGACGAAACGCTGCAGGAACAGGGCCGCGGTGATCGAGCCCGCCGGACGGCCGCCGATATTGCGGATGTCGGCGATCTTGGAATCGATCTGCTTTTCGTACTGCGCGGGCAGCGGCATGCGCCAGATGTTTTCCGACACCGACTTCGACGCGTCGGTAATACGGTTCGCCAGTTCGTCGTTGTTGCTGAACACGCCGGCATAGTCAGTGCCGAGCGCAATGATCATGGCGCCGGTCAGGGTCGCCAGGTCGATCATGAACTGCGGCTTGAAACGGTCCTGGCAGTACCAGAGCGCGTCGGCCAGAACCAGGCGGCCTTCGGCGTCGGTATTGATGACCTCGATCGTCGTGCCCGACATGGCCTTGACCACGTCGCCGGGACGCTGGGCGTTGCCGTCCGGCATGTTTTCGACCAGGCCGATGATGCCGACGGCGTTGACCTTTGCCTTGCGGCCGGCCAGCGCGATCATGGTGCCGACGACGGCGGCCGAACCGCCCATGTCCCACTTCATGTCCTCCATGCCTTCGGCCGGCTTGATCGAGATGCCGCCGGTGTCGAAGGTCACGCCCTTGCCGACGAAGGCCACGGGCGCGCTGTCGTCGCCCGCGCCGTTCCATTGCATGATCACCAGCTTGGATTCGCGCGCCGAACCCTGGCCGACGCCAAGCAGCGAATGCATGCCAAGCTCGGTCATTTCCGGCACGCCCAGCACCTCGACCTTGAGCCCCGAACCTTCCAGGTCCTTGACGCGGTCGGCATAGGACTGCGGATAGAGAACGTTGGCCGGTTCGGATACCAGGTCGCGGGCGAACAGGACGCCGTCACGGATGGCCGACAGGGGCAGATACGCGGCTTCGGCGGCGGCGACGTCGTCGCAGACCACGGTGATCGACTTCAGGGTCGGCGCCTTTTCCTGCTTGGCCGGACCGAAATACTTGTCGAAACGGTACGAGGCGAGGTGGAAGGCCAAAACGGCGCGCGCCGCCAGTTCGGGCGAAAAGCCCGTGACATCCAGCGCAAGGCTGGCGATGCCCGCCGCCTTCACCGCATGATAAAGCGTGGCCGCGGCATTTTCCATCCCGGCCGCATCGAGCGCCGACAGGTCGCCGACACCGACGAAAGCCAGGGCGGCGCCGTCGAAGCCGGCGGGCGCATTCACCAGTTGCGTCTTGCCCTTGGCCGCCTTGTAGCCGGTGACGCCCAGCGCAGCCTTCACGAAATCGCGGGTCGCGCCATCAAGGGCGGAGAAACCCGGAGCGGCGGCATCGCCCTCCCCCAGGATAAAGGCACGGATGGCGTCTGCCGGCGCCGCGGCGGCAAGCTGGATTTGCATGATGGACACTCCGATCGGACTCACATGGTCGTTTGCCGCGTCTATGCGTCATTTTAACGGTTCGATGAAGCTTTTTTTTCGGTAAATTCGCGCCCTTTCGCCATTGCGGATTATTCCGGCGGAATGGCGCTTAGTTACTTGTAATTAACCGCATATGCGGTCAAAAGGAGGCTCCAGTACCGGACGGCCGGGGTCCGATTGCGTCCTCCTCCGGCGAAGTTTCAGGAAATCCAGGCTCAAAGCCGACCGCATGCGCACGCTCGACCGCTACATCTTTCGCCAGTTGCTCGTGCCGGTGTGCGGCGCCGTGGCGGCCCTGACGGCGATCGCCCTGCTCAGCCAGTCCCTCAGCCAGTTCGACCTGGTCGTCGAACGCGGCCAGAGCGGATGGACCTTCGCCAAGGTCACCCTGCTTTCGCTGCCGCAACTGGCCGGCCTGATTCTGCCGATCGCGCTCTTCGTCGGCACGCTGGTGGCCCTGACGCGCCTGCAGGGCGAAAACGAGATCACAGCGGCGCGCGCCGCCGGTGAGCCGTTGACGCGGCTGGCCTCGCCCATCATCCGCATCGCCGTCTGGTTTACGGTCATCAGCCTGGCGTCGAACCTGTTCCTGCAGCCGTGGACGGCGCGCGCCATGCGCGAGGAACTGTTCCGCATCAAGAACGACCTGGTGTCGACGCTCGTCAAGGAAGGGGACTTCTCGACCTCGCCGTCGGGCCTGACCATCTATGTCCAGCGCATCGACCAGAACGGCCTGCTCCGCCAGATCTTCATCCGCACGCCTTCGGTGAAAGGCCACGACCGCACCTATGCCGCCAAGGAGGGCCGCATAAAGACGATCGACGGCGAGTCGATCCTGATCATGCGCCGGGGATCGACGCAGGCCCTGTCCGACAAGCGTGTGCTCGACCATGGCACCTTCGACGAATACAGCTTCGACATTACGCCCTACTTCAGCAATGACGACTTCCTGCAATACAAGGAAGGCGACAAATACATGCACGAACTGGTAGCGCCGAACCCGGCCCTGCCGGCCATGGGCTGGACCTGGGAACGCGACAACGCGAAAAAGCGCTGGGCGGAAGCCCATGCCCGCATCTCGGGGCCGCTCTACAACCTGACCTTCGTGCTGCTGGCCATTGTCGCCGTGCTGGGCGGGCGTTACAGCCGCCGGGGCTACAGCGGCCGCATCGCCGCGGCCGCCGGCATCGCCGCCGTCATCCGCATCTTCGGCGTCATCGTGGAAACCGCGTGCAACGACGTCATGGTGCTGAACGTGCTGCAATACCTCGTGCCCGCCATTCCCGTTATCATCTGCCTGCGCCTGCTGATCAAACACGACAGCCTGCGCGCGACGCGCACGATGGCCTTGTCCCAGTTGAGGCCCGTCGCATGAACCCGATCGCGATGAACTGGCTGGGCGTCCTGTCCTACCTCAATCCCTGGCGCAAGCACCGGCTGGAGACCTATATTCTCCAGTCATGCGTGGCGATGTTTGCCGCCGCGCTGATGGTGGTGTCCGGCCTGATCTTCCTGGTCGACTATATCGGCATATCCAAGGCCGTAGGCGCCCGGACGGACCTGACGGGCGTCGACCTCATCGTCCTGATCCTGGAAAAGTCGCCGGCCTCGATCCTGGCGCTTTTGCCCTTTGCCTTCCTGTTCGGTGCGATTTTTGCCTTCGTCAACCTGAACCGTCGCAGTGAACTGATTGCCATGCGCGCCGCCGGCGTGTCGGCCTGGCGCTTCGTTACCCCCGCCGCCGTGATGGCCTTTGCATTCGGTGTCCTGACCATCACCGTGCTGAGCCCCGTCGCTTCAATCCTTCAGGACCGCTACGAAGCGGTCGCCAACGCCGACAGCGATACCCCCGCCGCCCAGAATTCAGGCTTCTACATGCGCCAGGGCGACAGCCAGAAGCAGACGGTCATCCGCGCCGACAGCGTCGACGTCAACGGTGCGCGGCTGAAGAACGCCACCTTCTGGATCTACGCCATCGATCCCAAGGGCGTGCCGGTATTCCTCAGCCGTGTCGACGCCGAGGACGCCGTGCTGCGTCCGGGAAACTGGCAACTGCACAATGCCTGGGAGGCCAATCCGGGACACCAGGCGCTGTATTACGACAATCTCAGCATTTCCTCGACGCTCGATCCGCAGCACGCCTTCCGCAAGTACGTTTCGAGCCAGTCGGTGCCGTTCTGGCAACTGCCGGGCCTCATCCATCGCAACGCCATCGCCGGCTCTCCGACGACCAGCTACCGCCTGAAACTGCATCAGCTCCTGTCGACGCCGCTGATGTTCGCGGCAATGTCGATGCTGGGCGCGGTCTTTTCGCTGCGGCTGATGCGTCTGGGCGGGCTGACCAAGCTTGTCGTCTCCGGGGTCAGCCTCGGTTTTGCCGTCTTCTTCGTCAACCAGCTGTTTTCCAGCATGGGCAAGGCCGACCTGATTCCGGTTTCGCTGGCCGGGTGGTCGCCGCCGGTCCTGGCCATGCTGACGGCCATGACGCTCTTGGTCTATACCGAAGACGGCTAGACCGGACCGCTCAGGGATTCACCCCATGGTTTTTTGTGCTATAGCTCCTTGGCATTCATCGTAAGGGCCGCAATGACGCGCTATTCTTTCAAGGTGGGGGTCGGTCTCGTTTCCGTGGCGCTGGGCGCCGGAACGAACGGATCAGCGCTGGCGCAAAGCCGGACCGAATTCGCTTTCACCCTCGCGATGGCCCAGTACCAGGCCGACAATCCCTCAATGGCGCCCGTATCCACGGCCCCCGCGTCCGCCACCAAGGCCGCCATGACCGCGTCGGTGGTGAAGACCGATGCGAACGGGCGGCAGCAGGCCGATCTTCCGGGCCCGGACGGCCTCGTTCCGGGCGCGGCCTACGTCGAAGCCGACCGCATCGTGCAGCCCGACAGCAGCCAGTTCGTCGCCACCGGCCACGTCCAGATGCGGTACAAGGACAAGGTCATCCGCGCGGACAAGATCACCTACAATTCGCAAACCGACATTACGGTCGCCGAGGGACACACCCAGACCATCAACGACGACGGCTCGATCCAGTATTCCGACCGCATCACCTATAACGGCAGTCAGGAGTCGGGCAGCAGCGAGAACTTCGCCGCGATAGACAAGGACAATGCCAAGGTCTTTGCCCGCCGGGTCGACCGCGTCAACGACTATACGACGCGCCTGACAAACATCATCTACACGCCCTGCGAACTCTGCCGCAAACACGGCACGACGATGGAACCGTCGTGGTCGATCGAAGCGTCGCAGATCACGCAGCGCAAGGACAAGAAGATGGTGTTTTACAACAACGCCATCATCAAGTTGCAGGGCGTGCCGGTCCTCTATACGCCGTACATGTGGACGCCGGATCCCGAACTCGACCGCTCATCAGGCTTCCTGACACCGAAAATCCTCTTCGTGCGCAAGCGCGGCGGCTTTTCGTACGAACAGCCCTATCTGTGGTCGATATCACCCTACAGCGCCCTGATCGTCAGCCCGCAGTTCAATGCCGGCGTCAACCCGCTGCTCAATCTCGAATTCGACCGCCACTTCTATTCCGGACAATTCCGCGCCCGGTTCGGCGTCACCAACGAAGCCATGTTCGGCAGCGACGGCAAGCGCATCGGCACGGCGGATTCGCGCGACTACCTGCTGGCCGACGGCGACTTCAAGATCAACAAGGACTGGCGCTGGAGCTTCACCGCCCAGCACGTGAAGGACCGCTCGGGCTTCGTCGACAGCTCGACCGGCAAGCCTTACAACTACGCCAACTTCTTTGAACGCTACGGCATCGACAATGCCTTCGACCAGGTCGGCGAATGGAACGCCGACGCGCGCGAGCTTATCAACCAGGCACACATTACGCGGCAGACGCCGAATTCCTATGTGTCGCTGTCGATGGCCAACTTCCAGAGCCTGGCCGTCGGCGGCTTCCTGGACCCCACCACGGGCTCACCCTTTACCGGCACGACGACGCGCACCGACGTGCCCTATGCCCTTAACTCCGACATCTACCCCGTCCTGGCGCCGATGCTGGAAGCGCACTGGTCGCCGGAGCATCGCATTCTCGGCGGCCAGGCTACGCTTTCGCTCAACGGCATCATTCTCAAGCACAAGGTCTATACGTCGTCGGGCGCTCCCGAACTGGCCCAGGTCAACCACACCCCATACGACACGGCGCGCATCAGCGCCGGCGCATCGTGGTACGGCAACATGAAGACCGCCGGCGGCCTGGACTGGGGCCCCTTCGTCGATCTTCGCCACGACGAATACCATGAGACGAACCTGGACACGA
This sequence comes from uncultured Asticcacaulis sp., assembly GCA_936940865.1. Classification (GTDB taxonomy): domain Bacteria; phylum Pseudomonadota; class Alphaproteobacteria; order Caulobacterales; family Caulobacteraceae; genus Asticcacaulis. The sequence goes on from CAKZJB010000161.1 coordinate 35,318, forward strand.
CGGGCAAGGCCTACAATGTCTCGCGCGACCTTGGCACGATCGGCGTCAATTTCAGCTATCCGCTGGTCCGGCGCCTGAACAACGCCACGGCCATCATCGAGCCGATGGCGCAACTGGCCCTTTCGCCGGACGCGCAGACCAGCCCCTACCTGCCGACCGAGGACAGCCAGTCGATCGAATTCGACACCACGACCTTGTTCCGCACCAACAAGTCGCCGGGTTTCGACATCTATGAGGGCGGCAAGCGTCTCAATCTCGGCCTGCACTCGCAACTGAAGTTCGATTCGGGCCTGCAGATCGACGGCCTGATGGGCCGGGTGCTGCGTGAAAAGCCCGAAGCCCAGTTCCTGCGCAATGTCGTGCTGAATGGTACAACCTACAGCTACGATCCGTCCGGCCTCGGCCGGCAGAATTCCGACTGGGTGGCCGACGCCAGCTTCGATACGGGCAAGGGCATCTACGGCTATACCCGCCTGCGCATGGACAGCGACACCTTCCGCCTCGCCCAGGGCGAATGGGGTCTCAGCATGTTCGGCAAGAACACCGAGGCCACCGCGCGCTATATCTTCAACGACATCCTGCCGGTGCCGACCCTGACCGCCAGCGGCAAGCTGCAACGCTTCGGCGACAATTATCGCGATTTCCAGTTGTACGCCCGGCACTTCTTCACCAGGAACTGGGGTACGGCGGCACGGCTCGACCGTGACATTGTTGCCAACACATGGCGGCGTTCGACGGTCAGCGTCATTTACCGCAACGACTGCATCTGGTACGAACTGGTCTATCAACGCAACCAAAGCAACCTGTACGCTCATAACGGCAAGGCGACATCCTCCATCCTGTTCCGCCTTAATTTCCCCACATTGACCAAGTCAAACTCCGACTTCACCGACGTCCGCTGACGCATTTCTTCAAGGTTTTCAACCAACCATGCCGATCCTGCCGAACCTTCCCCGAGCGCTTGCCCGCCTGCCCCGCCACACGACGCGGGCCAGCCTGATCGCGCTTGCGGCGGGCGCGATCGCCTGCGCCCCGGCCCTGGCGCAACAGGCCGGCCTGCCCGATCTTTCCGGATCTCCGACGCCGGACAGCGGCTCGGCGGCCCTGGCCTCGCAGCCGGTATTGGGTCCGAATACCGAAAAGCCGCAGTTGCCGGCGTTGGGCGAGGGCATGCTGGTCGGTGTCAACGATGACATGATCACCTCCTACGACCTCAAGCAGCGCATGCTGCTCCTGATCGTGACCTCCGGCGTCCAGGTGACCAACGACAATTATGGCGCCTTCCAGCAGCAGGCCCTCAACAGCCTGATTGACGAACGCCTGCAAAAGCAGGAAATGGACCACTGGAAGGTCAAGGTCACCGACAAGGAAATCGACGACGAAATCAACCGGATGGCGCGCCAGAGCAACATGACCGGTCCGCAATTGCTGGCCGAGCTCAAGAAGGTCGGCATCGAGCCTCAGACCCTGCGCGACCAGATTGCAGCGCAGACGGGCTGGAGCGAACTGGTCGGCGGCCGCTATCATTCCAATGCCGCCGTCGGCAAGGCGCAGATCGACGCCACGATGGACAAGATCATCGCCGACGGCCAGAAGCCGCAATATCTGGTCTCGGAAATCTTCCTCGATCCGGCCGCGGCCGGCGGCATGGAAAATGCGCAAAAAGGCGCCCAGCAACTGCACGACCAGATTGACGCCAAGGCCGCGCCGTTCCAGGCCGTGGCGCGGCAATTCTCAAACGCGCCTTCGGCCGCCCAGGGCGGCGACGAAGGCTGGCTGGTGTCGGGCAATATCGATCCGCAGATCGAAAGCGTGCTGAAAACCTTGACACCGGGTCAGATGAGCCAGCCCGTAACGACCAAGGACGGCGTCTATATCTTCCTGCTGCGCCAGAAGTCGGACGGTAATTCGGACATGATCTTCCGGGTAAAGCAGGCTGCCGTGCCGCTGCCGGCCAATGCCTCCCCGGCCCAGGTCCAGGCGGCCGAAGCCCAGCTGGCGGCCTTCCGCAGCCGCGTGAAGACCTGCGATGCCGTCGACGGCGCCCATGCCCAGGGCATCCAGACAACGAATCTCGGCGACGCGCAGCTCAGCCTGCTCAGGACCGACTACGCCCAGGCCTTACGCCCGCTCAAGGAAAACCAGTCGACGGAACCGATGCGCAACACGCAGAACGTCAACGTCCTCTATGTCTGCGACCGTCAGTTGGCCGGTGACAACGCCGTCGGCCGCGACCAGGTCGAAGGCAATCTGGTCAATGAGCGACTGTCCATGCTTGGCAAGCGCTACCTGCGCGAACTGCGCAGCGCGGCGACCATCGAGAACAAGCAGTAGGCCCGGCCGTCCGGTGGGCCAGATCGCTTGCATTGCCAGGCGCAGGCTCGTACACCGGCGCAATGAGCTTTCTTCCCCCCCTGTGCGTAAGCCTTGGCGATCCATGCGGTATCGGCCCCGAGATCATCGCGGCCGCCTGGCGCGCCTCACGGCACGACGCCTCCCTGGCGTTTTGCGTCGTCGGGGACGCCGCGACGCTGAAAACGCAAGGCGTGCCCGTACGGCCAATTGAGAGCCCCGGCGGTACCGCCGCCGTATTTGCCGATGCCCTGCCCGTCATCGACCTGCCCTTGTCACAGCCGGCCGTTGCGGGGCAGCCCGACGCGGCCCATGCCCCGCATATCATCGCCTGGATCGTGCATTGCGTGGCGCTCTGCCTGGCTGGCGAGGCGCGCGCCCTGGTCACCGCGCCGATCGCCAAGTCGGTGCTCTACGGCGCCGGCTTCCGCTTCCCCGGCCATACCGAGTTCCTGGCGGATCTGTGCCGCCCTCAAAGCGCCGAGATGGCCCCTACGCCGGTCATGATGCTGGCCGCCGGCGATCTCCGCGTCGTGCTGGCGACCATCCATAGGCCGCTCAAGGACGTGTCGGGCAGCCTTTCCGGCGCCGATCTGTCGCACCTGATCCGCATCACCCACGACGCCCTGATCCGCGATTTCGGCATCGACCGCCCGCGCCTGGCGGTGTGCGGGCTTAATCCCCATGCCGGCGAAGACGGAACGATCGGCCGCGAGGAAATCGACATTATCCGCCCCGCCATCGAAAACTTGCAAAACGAAAGCCTTCTTGTGTCCGGCCCCTTCCCCGCCGATACCCTGTTCCACGACGAAGCGCGCAAAACCTATGACGCCGCCGTCTGCATGTATCATGACCAGGGCCTGATTCCGCTCAAGACGCTCGACTTCTGGGGCGGCGTCAATATCACCCTGGGCCTGCCGATCGTGCGCACCTCGCCCGACCACGGTACGGGTTTCGGTATCGCCGGAAAAGGTCTGGCCCGCGCCGACAGCTTTATCAACGCCTTGCGGCAGGCGTCCGCAATCGCGGCCAACCGTTCGCTGACCGGAGCCGCCGCATGACCCCCGACGACCTGCCAACACTTCGCGAAAGCCTGGAACAACACGGCCTGATGGCCAGGAAGGCCTTTGGCCAGCACTTCCTGCTCGACCTCAACATCACGCGCAAGATCGTACGCCTGGGCGGCCCGTTCGACGGCGATATCGTCATCGAGGTCGGCCCGGGCCCCGGCGGGCTCACGCGAGCCCTGCTTGAAACGGAAGCGTCCAAGATACTTGCGATTGAAAAGGATTCCCGGTTCATCGAACTTCTCAGCGAGCTCAAGACCGTCTATGGCGATCGCTTCGACGTCATCGAAGGTGATGCGCTCAAGGTCGATGAGATGCAATTGCTTGCCAAAAGCAAGCAAGACAGCGCGACGCTCGCCACTTGCAAATCGCACGTCGTTTCCAACCTGCCCTACAATGTCGGCACGCCGCTGCTGGTCAAGTGGTTGACCGGTCCGTGGCGCCCGGCCTCAATGACGCTGATGTTCCAGCTTGAGGTGGCCCTGCGCATCGTCGCGCCCGTCGGCGACGATGACTATGGCCGCCTGAGCGTGCTGGCCCAATGCCTGTGCGATTGTGAGAAGATCATGGACCTGCCGGCGCGCGCCTTTACCCCGCCGCCCAAGGTCGACAGCGCGGTCGTGAAGCTGGTACCCAGGGCCGTCCAGCCCGAGGACCGCATCGTGCGGGCGCTGGAAAAGATCACCGCCGCCGCCTTCGGCCAGCGCCGAAAGATGCTGCGTTCGTCGCTGAAAAGCGCCGGCGGCGAAGCGCTGCTGGAAAAGGCAGGCATCGACCCGACGGCGCGCGCTGAAACCGTGGCTCCGGAGGCGTTCCTCAGGATGGCGGAAATCATCCTGGGTTAGAGGTGGGGCCACGGTGCCGTCATTAGGGGCGCAATCGCGTATGGCTGCGGGGCAAAGAATGAGGCAGACTTCGGCCCTCCCCGTTTACGGGGAGGGGGGACCACGCGAAGCGTGGTGGGCGG
>CAKZJB010000162.1 GCA_936940865.1 uncultured Asticcacaulis sp.
GGCGCTGCCGCGGCAGGTTTACCGGCCGGCGCAGCCGGGGCAGTGGCGGCTGCGGGCTTGCCGGCAGCGGGAGTCGCCGATGCGGCGGCAGACCCCGATGCGGCGCCGCCAGCCGCGGGTGCGGCACCGGCGGCGCGCGACGGATCGGGCGCGGGGATGGCATAGCCGGTCGAGCCCTGGCTGCGCAGGTAGGCGATCAGGTTGACGCGGTCTTCCGGCTTCTTGACGCCGGCAAAGGTCATCTTGGTGCCCTTGACCCACTTTTGCGGGCCGCCGAGGAACATGTAGAGCTGGTCATAGGTCCAGTTCGGCGACTCCTTGGCGTGGGCCATCATGGCGTCGGAATAGCTCATGCCCGGATGCGAGGCGGTCGGACGGCCGACCACGCCCCACAGGTTCGGGCCCGTCATGTTCGGGCCGCCCTGGGCATTGTTATGGCAGCTGGTGCACTTCTTGAAGACCGCTTCGCCGGCGGCGACATCGGCCTTCGGCAGCACCGTACCCCAGTCGGGCGGTGTATCTGCGACAGCGGCCCCGCCGCCTTCTCCGCCCGTGTCGGCCACTTCGATGGCGTAGCCCGGCTTGGCCGCCTCATGATTCTTGATCAGCATGCCGGCGCCGATGCGCACACCCATGATGACGAGGCCCGTCGCAAGACAGGCTCCGAGAATCTTGTTCAGAGTAAGGTCACCGCTCATGTCGCCCTGATACCCTTTTGAATCAAAACGGCGCCAGCTTGTAAGGCTCCGCCGCCCCTGTCAATGGCGGGATTTGTCCCGCCTTATTCATAACGCTTCTATTCGGCTCTCTGACACGCCACCGCCAAAGACGCAAGCAGGCTTTTGTGAGGCGGCCGCGAAATAGGGCGGCGGCGCGGCAAAAGGTCGCATTATGCAGGGCGCTCAAGCGCCGCGCGGGCTTTCGCGCAAACATGCGCGGCGGGCGGTCGCCCTTGCCTCGGCAAGAAGGCCTCGGGAGTTCGCGCACGATCGCATCCGATTCGCGCTCGCGGCTGAATATCCTTGCCAAACACGCCCGGCTTTGAAAAAGGAAACCGCCCGCCGATATTGGCGGACATCAGAAAATATTCGGAAAGCGAGCGTAAAGACCTATGTCTACTGCCAATCAACGCAAGATCGCCTATCAGGGCGAGCCCGGGGCCTTCAGCCATCAGGCGTGCAAGCGTTGGTTCGGCGACTTTATCCCGACGCCCTTTCCCACCTTCGAAGCGGCGTTTGCCGCCGTCACCTCGGGCGAATGCGAACTGGGCATGATTCCCATCGAAAACTCGGTCGCCGGCCGCGTCTCCGACGTCCACCACCTCTTGCCGCATTCGGGCCTGAAGATCATAGGCGAACGCTTCCTGCCGATCGAAATGAACCTGATGGCGGTCCCCGAAGCCAAACTCGAAGACATCAAGGTCGCTGCGTCGCACGCCATGGCGCTCCTCCAGTGCCGCAATAGCTTACGCGAACTCGGCATCACCGCCGAAGTCTTCCACGACACCGCCGGCGCCGCCCGCTCGCTGTCGCAGACGCGCGAACTCGACCGCGCCGCCATCGCGCCGGAAGTCGCCGCCGAACTCTACGGCCTCAAAATCCTCCGGCGGAACATGGAGGATGCGCGCCACAACACGACGCGTTTCCTGGTGCTGACGACCGAGGACCGCGTTACCACGCCCGACCCCAGCGTCGAGTGCATGACCAGCTTCATCTTCCGCGTGAGGAACATCCCGGCCGCGCTCTATAAGGCGCTGGGCGGCTTCGCCACCAACGGCGTCAACATGACCAAGCTCGAATCCTACATCGAGAACGGCGTCTTCGCATCGACCGTCTTCTACTGCGACGTCGAAGGCCGGCCCGCCGATCCGCCGCTAAGGCGCGCCCTCGAAGAGCTCCACTTCTTTGCCGTCGACGTCGAGATTCTCGGCACCTATCCGCTCGATCCGTTCCGCCACCAGGATCCCCGGACATGAACGAGGAAGACCGCATCGTCGCGCTGGAGGAAATGGTGGCGCACCAGGCGAAGACCATCGACGAACTGTCCGACCAGCTGGCCGAACAGTGGAAGATGGTCGACCGGATGCGCCGCACCCTCGAAATTCTCAGCGAGCGCCTGATCGGTCTTGAGGAACGGACGACCGAAGCGGCGCCGGTCACCAAGCCGCCACACTACTGATAGCGGTTATTGCAGCTTTTGGCCCTTGGTCACGGCGGCATAGACGCTGTCGACCGATTGCGGCACCACCGGTCCCGGGATCTTGCCGCTGATCGTGCCGTCGGGTTGCACGACAAAGGTCTCGGGCACGCCGGAAATCCCAAGCGCCAGCGCCATCTTGCCGTCAGGATCGCTCAGCGTGTGCACATAGGGATCGTCGTGCTGGTTCAGGAAGTTGCGCGTGTCCTTTTCCGCGTCCTTCCAGGCAATGCCGATGATCGGCACGCCCTTGGCCTTCAACGCCATCAGCTGCGGATTTTCCGACAGGCAAGGCACACACCACGACGCGAACATGTTGACCAGAATGGGGCCCTTGTAGCCTGCCGCCAGGGTCTTAAGATCGTAGGACGCCCCGTCATCGAGATCGGTCAGTACAACCGCGGGCACGGACTGGCCGACCATGGCCGTCGGTTCGTACCGGTCCTTTTTGTGGAAGTTGAACCAGGCCAGCACGGCCAAAAGACCGGCAAACAGCGCCAGCGGCAAAAGAGCCAGGACGCGCTTCATCTGCGCTTGTCCTCCGCGGCCGCCTGCAAGCCCTCGAGCTGCTTTCGGCGCGTAGCGTTGGCCCGCAGCGACATCAGGATAAGCGCGCCGATGGCGATCACGCTGGCACCGTAGGCGCCCCAGACGAAGACCGCATATTTTCCCATGTCGAGGTCGAGATGCATTGGAAGCCTTAATTGAAGGTCAGTCGGATGCGCAACGCGCGGTACCTGCGCATCAGGATCTCGCTGTCGAGCCGCACCAGGAACAGCCACGCCGTCAGCACATGGTAGGCCGCAACCATGACGAACAATGGCCACAGCATGGCCGGAGCAATCGTCGGGCCGCCCTTGACGAAGATCGAATCGCCCTGGTGCAGGCTGTTCCACCACTGCACCGAAAAGTGCACGATCGGCAGGTTGACCAGGCCGACCATGGCCAGGATCGCCGTCGATTTCGCCGCGCGCGGCTCGTCCTCGATCGAGGCGTGAAGCGCGATATAGGCAACGTAGAAGAGAAACAACACCAGTTCGGACGTCATGCGGCCGTCCCATTGCCACGGCGTACCCCACATCGGCATGCCCCACAGCGCCCCGGTCAGAAGCGCCAGGCCGGTAAAGACGGCGCCCACCGGCGCGATGGCTTTCGCGGCGGCATCGGCCAGGGCATGGCGGAAGATCAGGCCGAAGAAGCTGGCGACGCCCATGGCGGCATAGATCAGAAGGCCCATCCAGGCCGCCGGCACATGGATATACATGATCCGGACCGTATCGCCCTGCTGGTAGTCTTCTGGCGACATAAAGGCCAGGACCAGCCCCCAGGCCAGCAGCACGGCGGCGACGCCCGCCAGCCACGGCCGCAGCGGCCGCGCGATGATGTTGAAGCGTTCGGGGTTGGCCAGCCAGGTGATCATGGGACGGACATAAGGGGTTTGCGAACAGGCGGCAAGAGGCCCGCGCCGCGGCCAGCCGCCGCGTTAACGATTTGATTCCAAACCTTCAGTAGTTTCAACGCCATACTGGGGAGCCTAAGCATGCTTTCGAACTATCCGGTTCTGGGCGGCGTCTTTGTCATCGCCTTGTCGATCTATTATTTCGAGGTCCGCGAGGACTGCCGATGGATGGCCGTTCCGGCCGCCCTTTTCACCGCCGGCCTTGTCGCCCTGATCCAGCACGCCGTTCCCGACGCCACCGCTGCGCGCCTGCTTATCCAGGCGGCTGTGCTGATCATGGTCGGCGGCAGCATTCCGGTACGTTACTGGTTCGGCGTCAAGAATGCCCGCCGCGAGCGCTATCGCGAACACCGGCTGAAAACGGTCAAGCTTATTCCCTGGTAAGTCAGCTCAACGCACTCTTCAGCGCCGCCCCCATCGCGACCGGTGCAAGCGCCAGCGCGAACAGGGCGTAGGCAGCCAGGAACGCCAGGGCCTGCCACGGCGAGCCGTGCGTCTGCACGGCCTGCATCAGCCCGGCGCCGAATATGACCGGCGGCACATAGAACGGCAGCACCAGCAGCGCCATCAGCACGCCGCCCTTGCGCGTGCCGAGGCTTAAGGCCGCGCCGATGCCGCCGATAAAGGCAAAGCTGAGCGAGCCGAGAAGCGCCGAAAGCAGCGCCATCAGCGCCGTTTGCGGCGCGGCCCCCAGGATGATCATCACCACTGGCGTCGCCAGCGACAGCACAAGGCCCGTGCCCAGCCACTGGCTGAGGCATTTCAGGCCGGCGATGGCTTCGAGCGGCAAGGGACCGAGACGCAGCACGTCGAAAACACCGTCGTCGAAATCGCGCTCGAACAGCCGTTCCAGCGACAGCAGGCTCGACAGGGCGAGACATAGCCAGGTCAGGCCCGGCGCGATCCGCGTCAGAACCGCCTGGTCGGGCCCAAGGCTCAAGGGGATCATCGCCATCAGGGTCAGGTAGAAGCCGATGCCGAGCAGAGGACCGCCACCGCGCGTCAGCGCAAGGCCAAGGTCGCGCTTGATCAGGGCGATTATGGGAGACGGACGGGTCATTGCGTGGCTCCCACGGCCATCTTGCACCTCCCCGTGCGAAGCATGGGGAGGGGGACCGCACGACCGAAGCTTTGCGCACGCAAAGGTGAAGGACGTGTGGTGGTGGGGGTTCTTGCTTTGCTGAGGGCCAGGAGGCTGGAAAGCCGGTAAGTACCCCCACCACCGCACCTCACCGCTTCGCGGTTCGAGCGGTCCCCCTCCCCATTCGTCTCGAACGAGGAGGTGCCAGAAAGCGCAAGATAATTACACAACTGCCGCCTCCCGCTCTGCCAGGGTCGGCCGCGTCAGGCGCAGCGTCCGCGTTTCGAATGGCAGAGGATCGTGGACCGCCGCGATCAGCATGCCGCCGTCCTTTAAATGATCGCGCATCAGCTCGCCGATCAGCGCCCGGTGATCCGCGTCCAGCGGCGCCATCGGCTCGTCCAGCAGCCACAGCGGCCGGCTGGCCATCAGCAGCCGCGCGCACGACAGCCGGCGCTTCTGACCCGCGGAAAGATACCGCGTCTCGAGATCGAGCAGGGGCCTGAGCTTCAGCGCGTCGACCGCTCGCGACCCATTGCCGCCAAGATAGCCCGCCTGAAAATCAAGCTCCTGCGCCACGGTCCGCGACGGCGAAAGCGCATCGTGATGCCCCAGTAAATGGATGTAACGCGCCTGCGCATCCTCGTTTTCGAGCGGCTGGCCGTTATGGGAAAAGGCGATCGTCCCGGCATGCGGCGGCACGAAGCCCGCCAGGGTTCGCAAAAGCGTTGTCTTGCCGACACCGTTTTCGCCCGTCAGGCTTAACGCTTCTCCCGGCAAAATTGTAAAATCCAGTCCTGAAATCAACAGGTTATACCCTTTTTTCAGGGCCAGCCCGTTAACCTTTACGTGCAGTGGCATCAAAAAAACCCTTCGCGGCGCAAGGCTTCATAGACGAATGCCGCCAACATGTTTAGAAGGCATTTTTGCCGCCTTCAGGAACTCAGCCTGCGCGACCAAGAAACCCTGTGCGTCCTTTGTCCACGCGCGATTTCTGAAATGACGGTCCGCCATGGGGGCGGACCTGCGGCACAGCGAAAGGACAGCCTTCACCGATGTCTTCCATTGACAGCTACAAGTCGAAAGCGGAAATCACCGCCGCCGGCAAGACCTACACCTATTACGACCTGAAAGCCGCCGAAGCCAATGGCCTCGAAGGCATTTCCAAGCTCCCGGCCTCGCTCAAGGTGCTGCTCGAAAATCTCCTGCGCAACGAAGATGGCGTCTCGGTCAGCAAGGACGATATCGCGGCGCTTGCCGCCTGGACCAAGAACAAGGGCTCGGTCGAGCACGAAATCAGCTTCCGCCCGGCGCGCGTGCTGATGCAGGACTTCACCGGCGTGCCCGCCGTCGTCGACCTGGCGGCCATGCGCGACGCCATGGTCAAGCTCGGCGCCGATCCGGCGAAGATCAATCCGCTCAACCCCGTCGACCTGGTCATCGACCACTCGGTCATGGTCGATTATTTCGGCCATGGTGACAGCTTCACCAAGAATGTCGACCGCGAATACGAGCGCAATATCGAGCGCTACAACTTCCTGCGCTGGGGCAGTTCAGCCTTCAACAACTTCCGCGTCGTGCCCCCCGGCACCGGTATCTGCCACCAGGTGAACCTGGAATACCTGGCCCAGACGGTATGGACCAACGTCGCCGACGGCGGCGAAGTCGCCTATCCGGACACGGTTGTCGGCACCGACTCGCACACCACCATGATCAACGGCCTGTCGGTCCTCGGCTGGGGCGTCGGCGGCATCGAAGCCGAAGCGGCCATGCTGGGCCAGCCGATCCCGATGCTGATCCCGGAAGTCATCGGCTTCAAGCTGACCGGCAAGCTGCCGGAGGACGTCACCGCCACCGACCTGGTCCTGACCATCACCCAGATGCTGCGCAAGAAGGGCGTGGTCGGCAAGTTCGTCGAATATTACGGCGACGGCCTGCTCACCATGACCCTGGAAGACCAGGCGACGATCGCCAACATGGCCCCGGAATACGGCGCCACCTGCGGCTTCTTCCCCGTCAACCAGGCCACGATCGACTTCCTCGCCAAGTCGGGCCGGACGCCCGAGCGTGTCGCCCTGGTCGAAGCCTACGCCAAGGCGCAAGGCCTGTGGCTCGATCCCGAGCATGAGCCGGTCTTCACCGACACCCTGGAACTGGATCTCGCCACCGTCGAGCCGTCGCTGGCCGGCCCCAAGCGTCCGCAGGACCGCGTCGCCCTGTCGAAGGTCGCCGAGGAATTCGCCACCGCCCTGTCCGGCGATTTCGGCAAGGCCGGCGTCGAGGACCAGCGCGTCCCCGTCGAAGGCGCCGACTTCACGGTCGGCCATGGCGACGTGGTCATCGCCGCCATCACCTCGTGCACCAATACGTCCAACCCCTCGGTGCTGATCGCCGCCGGCCTCCTGGCCCGCAAGGCGCGCGAAAAGGGCCTGACGGTGAAGCCGTGGGTCAAGACCTCGCTGGCCCCCGGCTCGCAGGTCGTCACCGACTACCTCAACGCAGCCGGCCTGACCGCCGACCTCGATGCGCTGGGCTTCAACCTGGTCGGCTATGGCTGCACCACCTGCATCGGTAACTCGGGTCCGCTGCCGGACGCCATCTCGGCGGCCATCAACGCCAACGACCTGGTTGCCTCGGCCGTTCTGTCGGGCAACCGCAACTTCGAAGGCCGCGTCTCGCCTGACGTCCGCGCCAACTACCTGGCCTCGCCGCCGCTGGTCGTCGCCTATGCGCTCGCCGGTTCGACCAAGGTCAATCTGCGCGAACAGGCACTGGGCCTCGGTTCCGACGGCCAGCCGGTCTTCCTGAAGGACATCTGGCCGACCAAGGCCGAGATCGCCGAACTGCAGGACAAGTTCGTCACCAATGCCATGTTCAAGAGCCGCTATTCGGACGTCTTCAAGGGCGACCAGCACTGGCAGGCCATCGCCGTGTCGGGCGGCCAGACCTATGGCTGGGACGAGAACTCGACCTACGTCGCCAACCCGCCGTATTTCGAAGGCATGACGATGACGCCTGAGAAGGTGACCGACATCGTCGAGGCGCGCGTCCTGGGCATCTTCGGCGACTCGATCACCACCGACCACATCTCGCCGGCCGGCAATATCAAGAAGACGGCGCCCGCCGGCCTGTACCTGACCGAGCACGGCGTGCCGGTGACCGAGTTCAATAGCTACGGCGCCCGCCGCGGCCACCACGAAGTCATGATGCGCGGCACTTTTGCCAACATCCGCATCCGCAACAAGATGGTGCCGGATATCGAGGGCGGCGTGACCAAGCACTTCCCGTCGGGCACGGTCATGCCGATCTATGACGCCGCCATGCGTTACCAGAACGAAGGCCGCAACCTGGTCATCTTCGCGGGCAAGGAATACGGCACCGGCTCGTCACGCGACTGGGCGGCCAAGGGCACGCGCCTCCTGGGCGTCCGCGCCGTCATCGCCGAATCGTTCGAGCGCATCCACCGTTCGAACCTGGTCGGCATGGGCGTCCTGCCCCTGCAGTTCAAGGTCGACGGCTGGGCAAAGCTCGGCCTCACCGGCGAGGAAATCGTCACCATCCGCGGCCTGGAAAACATCCAGCCCCGCCAGGAGCTGATCGTCGAGCTGTTCCGCGCCTCGGACGGCAAGGTGGCCCGCTTCCCGGTCCGCTGCCGTATCGATACGCCGACCGAGCTGGAATACTACAAGAACGGCGGCGTCATGCCGTACGTCCTGCGCAACCTGGCGCGCGGCGAAGCCCAAGCCGCCGAGTAAGCGACACCTCCGAGTACAAAACGGAAAGCCCCTTTGGTCTGCCAAAGGGGCTTTTTATTTGGGTTGACGCTGCGATCTTTTCTTTTCCCCACTTGAGGGGGAGAAGGTGGCCCGAAGGGCCGGATGAGGGGTTTACGGTCCCTTCGGCGCGCGAGTCTGTCGGCGACTTATACCAACGATCATAAAGAATGACCGTTGGTATTGGCCTTCGCCACAAAAAAAACGGCGCCCTTGTCACGGACAAGGGCGCAGGTTTCAGGGGTATGGGGAGGAAACATGCCGGCCAGTCGCCATGAGGTCCCCGGGGGCTGGGGGGGCTGTTCAGGGGAGGAACCAGCACAACGTCTGGCCGACATTCAGACTATGACGGCGCGAAAAGGCGCTGAAATGGCCGCTTCGTGTTCACATTGGGGTATTTTCGTCGCCGCGCGATAAAGATTGTGGCGAAAAATATAAACGAATTTACTTGGGCCGATAACGGGCGTAGCCTCGGTTTACCAGTAACGTACGAGTTGGAAACCCGAACCGCAATGAGCATTCAGGATTTCAGCGGCGCATCATCCGCGCCTCAGCCCGCAAAAGGCCCTGTCTTCTTCGAACGCAAGGAACTGGAACTGATCCTGAGATTGTATGGACGAAAGGTGGCGTCCGGTGACTGGCGCGACTATTCGATCGATGCGCTGGGGGATGCGGTTGCCTTCTCGATCTTTCGCCGCACCTCGGAAGCCCCCCTGTATCGGATTGAAAAGCGCCCGGCCCTCGCGCGCAGGCAGGGCGCGTTTGCCGTCTTCAACCAGTCCGGCATGGTTTTGAAACGCGGCCGCGAACTGGCGCCGGTGCTGGCCGTGCTCGACAGGACGAAGTTCGACGTGATCTGAAAAAACCCCGGAGGTCGCCCTCCGGGGTTTTGTTATTATTGAATTTCAACCGGTCTTAGCGGCGGCCGCCCATGAGGCGCAGCAGGCTGAGGAACAGGTTGATGAAGTTGATGTACAGGTTCAGCGCGCCATAATAGGTCATGGCCGCCAGCCCGCTGTAAGAGCCTTCGAGCTGGTAGTAGATGCTCTTGAGCTGCTGCGTCTGATAGGCGATCAGGCCCGAGAAGATCAGAACGCCCAGCGCCGAGATGGCCAGCGACATGATGCCGCTTTGCAGGAAAATGTTGACCACGCTGGCGATGATCAGGCCGAACACGGCCATCATCAGGAAGCTGCCCCAACCAGACAGATTGGCCTTGGTGACATAGCCGGCGAGGCTGAGGGCGCCGAACGCACCCGCGGTCACGAAGAAGGTCGTCGCCAGCGAAGCGCCGGTATAAAGCAGGAAGATCGAGGACAGCGAGACGCCCATAACCGCCACGAACACCCAGTAGAAGATGGCCATGGCCGCGACATTGAAGCCGCGCATGAAGACGCCGGAGAAGAAGGACAGCCCCAGGGGCGCCAACGCGAATACCCAACCCAGCAGCGTGTAGCCCATGCGCCCGTCAAGCGTACGTTGGTATAGCAGATCGATCAGGACCGGCGAATGCGCCACAGCCCAGGCCATGCCGCCCGTGACGAGAAGGCCCAGCGCCATCTTCTGATAGATGCCGATAAGAAAGTTGCGCAGACCCTTGTCCATCGGAACGGCCTGAGCGCGATCCTTCGCGCCGGCCCTGGACTGGCCCTGTGTGATTTGACCGTCGATGTCAGCCATGACAGAATCCCTGTTGGTGTAATGCAAGCTCCCAAACGAAGCCCGACTGCACTGTAATATGGGCCTGGGGCAAAGCTGTGGCAAGGGGAATCGGATTACGGTCTTTTCACTTAACTTGCCGGTCCGGCGGCGGTAGATTGGTGACTTCCGCACGGAGCCTGCTCATGCGTCCCGTCGTTTCCGCCCTGCTCTTCATCCTGACCCTGCCGGCCGCAGCCCTGGCCCAGAGTCCGGGTAGCTGTACATCGCCTGAAAGCCATCAGTTCGATTTCTGGGTCGGCAGATGGGAGGTCTTTCCGGCGGCCCATCCGGAAACGAAAGTCGCCGATAGCCTGATCGAAAAGCTCTATGGAGACTGCGCCGTCCGCGAGAACTGGATGCCGCTTACAGGTTCAGGCGGAGGCAGCTTCAGCGCCTGGGTTCCGGACAAGAAGACCTGGCGCCAGACCTGGGTTGCCGCCGGCGGTTTCGCCGACTTCACCGGCGGCTGGAACGGCAAGGCGATGGTCATCGAAGGCGTCTGGCCCCAGCCCGGCCATCCCGACCAGATCACCCGCATGACCTATACGCCGCGCCCGGACGGCAGCGTCGAGCAGGCCGGCCAGACCTCGGACGACGGCGGCAAGACGTGGCAGCCCGGCTTCGATTTCATCTATATCCACCCGAAACCGTAGGCGCTAAACTCGGGCATCGACGCCAGACCGATTTGAGACCCGATGTTCCGTTCCGCCCTCTTTATCCCCTCCGCCAATGTCCGGGCGCTGGCAAAGGCCCGCGAAATCGATGCCGACGCGCTGATCTTCGACCTTGAGGACGCGGTCGGAGAGAGCGAATGGGCCGGTGCTTTGGCCGCCCTTGTCTCGACGCTCGAAGCCGGCGGCATGAAGTCGCCCGCCATCCTGGTGCGTATCCATCCCCTGCATCTCGACGCCACCGCCGATGCGCTGAACCATCTGGTGCGCAACAGGGCAATCGGCGGCATCGTCGTTCCCAAGGTCGAAACGCCGGACACCCTCCATCGCGTGCGAGAGGCTTTTCCGCGCGCCCAGGGCCTGTGGGCCATGGTCGAGACGCCGCTGGGCGTGGCGCGGCTCGGCGACATTGCCGCAATGGCCGGACACGTGCCGCTGAAGGGCCTGATCGCCGGGCCGAACGACCTCCGCAAGGGCCTGCGCACCCGCCCCATGCCCGACCGCCAGGACATCCTGTTCGCCCTGTCGCAAATCGTGCTGCACGCGCGGGCGCATGGCCTGGTCGCGCTCGACGGGGTCTACAACCAGTTCCTGGACGAAGCGGGCTTCGCGGCCGAATGCCGCCAGGGACGCGATCTCGGTTTTGACGGAAAGACCCTGATCCATCCTGCGCAAATCGCGGGCGCCAATGCCGCCTTTTCGCCGTCGGAGGACGAGACCGCCTGGGCCCGGGCCGTGGTCAAGGCGTTCGAAGCCAGCGAAGCCGGCGTCATTTCGGTAAACGGGGAAATGGTCGAGCGCCTGCATCTCGAACAGGCGCGCGAAATCCTGAATTATCTGCGCGACAAATAGTCTTCCGAGCGCATCTCTTCCAGGCGCGACACGGTGCGTTCGAATTCGAAGGCGCCATCGCCCGACGGATAGAGACTGGCCGGTTCGGCTTCCGCCAGGATCACCGTCTTGGTCGAAGCTTCGTACAGTGCGTCGATCAGCGTGACGAAGCGCCGCGCCTCATTGCGGTTGGCGGGCGACAGCAGCGGCACGTTTTCGATGAAGACGGTCGTGAAACGTTCGGCGATGGCCAGGTAGTCGGCCGGGCCGTTGGCCTCGCCGCACAGTTCGGCGAAGGTGGCGCGCAGGATCGGGCCGGCGGCGCGTTTGAGCACCAGCTTGCGCTCATTGACCGTCAGGACCGCCTCGTGCTCGCTGACCAGCCTGGTCATGTCGGCCCACAGGGCGTTGAAGCCGGCGATCTGATCCGGAGCGGTAGACGGGAAGAAGTAGGTCTTGGCGCCGCGCAGGCGATCGAGGCGGAAATCCTTGGGCCCCGCGACCTCGAACACCGTGCACCGTTCCTTGATCATGTCGATGAAGGGCGCGAACAGGTCGCGGTTGAGGCCATTCTTATAGAGGTCTTCGGGCGGGCGGTTCGACGTCGCCACCAGCACGACACGGCGTGCGAACAGGGCTTCGAACAGGCGGCCCAGGATCATGGCGTCGGCGATGTCCGTGACCTGAAGTTCATCGAAACACAGCAGGGCCGAGCGTTTGGCGATCAGCTTCGCCACCGGCGGGATCGGATCGTCACCCTTGTGCGTGCCGAAAACCTTTTTACGCGTTGCAGCATCGCTTTCGCGCCATTTGCGGATCAGGTGGTGAACTTCCGACATGAAGGCGTGGAAGTGGATGCGGCTCTTGGAATGGACGTGCGCGTTGCGGAAGAAGATGTCCATCATCATGGACTTGCCGCGGCCCGGCGGCCCCCACAGGTAGAGGCCGCACACCCGGGGCCGCATTCCTAACAGGCCGCGCCAGAATGAGCGGCTCATGCGGATCTTGCGTTCCAGGTGATAAAGGACATCGATCGCGGCCTTCTGCGCCGCATCGGGCGTCAGCTCTCCGGACTTGACCAGCCGTTTGTACTCTCCGCGGATACCCATAGAGTCCTTGATATGCGTGGCCCGTTGCGGACCGTCGCCCCACCTTCTGTTTCAGCTCAAACGCCGCATGGCTCGCCGCCCATGGAAGCGCTCTAACGCTTCGCTCCTTGAGAACAAGCCGGCAGCGCGCGGTCGCGCTTGCCAACGACGATAGATCGCCGCTGGAGTTATATAGGGTCGCTTTTACCCGAGATCATAAAAAATGGCGTTAAAAATTGCTGCGGCTGCGTAAAGAGTCGAAGCGGCTGTGGGATTTGGACATCACAGCCGTTTCGCAATCTGTTTGGCCACCTGGACGCCATGCGCCGCCGACGTCGTGACGCAAGGGTGCCAGAAGTCTGTGACCTCGCCACAGGCAAAGACATTGGCGACATTGGTTTCGCCGAAGCGGTCGACCTCGACATAGCCGTCCCGGCGCTTGAGATCGAGGCCCGCCGGCACCACGGCTTCAAAACCATACTGGATTCCAAAACAGTGAAAATGGCGGCCATTGACCGTCATATCGGATTGCCGGGCATCATAGGCGCCGACATTGACGGGAATACCGGGCACCAGGTCCTGCAACAGCTTTTGTGCACGCGGAACGCCCCGCGAAAACACCGTCACCCGGCCGCCGCGGTCGCGGACGAAACGCGCCTGATCGAAGGCATTGTCTCCGCCGCCCAGAATCGCCACGGCGCGACCCTCGACGTCCAAGGCTTCCATGGGCTCGCCGGGACCGATGGCGACGGTCTCAGACGGCGTGAAGCCGCCGGTGCGCGGCGTCGAACCGGTGGCGATGACGACAAAGCGGCCATGGACATCGCCTTCCGACGTCGTCACGCGGAAACCGTCGCCGTCGCGCGTTACCGCCAAGACCGGCCGGCCGACGCGCAGTTCGGCGCCGACATCGACGGCGTGCCCGGCGATCGACGCCGCCACCTCTTGGCCGGTCTTGCCCTGTACGCCGGGTATCCAGAGGTTTTCATACGGGCTGCGTGTCTGCAGGCCGCCCAGAATGCCCGACGCTTCCAGAAGCAGGGAATTGACCCCCAGCTTGGTCAGCCAGATGGCGCAGGACAGGCCCGAGGGACCGCCGCCGACGATGATGACGTGATACCGTTCCATGACGACGGCGTACCGCTTTGCGGGCCGATCTGCAACTTTTGCCATCGCCTTTTAGACTTCGCTAACCGGCCGCGCCTATAACGCGGTTATCATTAACCGGGGCGATGATAGGTGAAGTTCCTGTGCGTTGAGAACAGTGCCACGCAGCGGCACATGATCGACCTGATGCTGGCGGCGACCGGCATCGACATCGACTTCGCGGCGACCGGCGCCGAGGCGCTCGAAGCCTTCCAGACCACGGAATACGACATGGTTTTGACGGATGTCGACCTGCCCGACATGCCGGGTCTTCAGGTCGCGCACGAAATCCGTCAGACCGAAGACGGCTTCCATCTTGGTTATACGCCCATCCTGTTTCTTGGGCGGCTCGATGACGGTGCCGAACCCGGCGACGGATGCCTGCCAAAACCTTTCACCGCCGATGGCCTGAAGGCCGCGGTCGACAGGATTCTCTATGTGGCGCGGGGCTCGGGCCTTGAGGGGACGTTGCGCGCCGCGCGGTAAAACGCGACCCGGGATAAAGCAAACCGACAGTTTGCCCTTGTCATTTCAGGAAAAAAGCGCCATGTGCGCGCGGTCGCGGTCATGATGCCGCGGTAATCAAAGCTCCTGGAGTGAAGACTATGGGTTATCGGGTCGCCGTTGTCGGCGCAACCGGCGCCGTGGGTCGCGAAATGATGGCGATCCTCGAAGAAGTGAACTTCCCCATCGACGAAATCTATGCCGTTGCCTCGCGCAAATCGATGGGCATCGAGATTGCATTCGGCAACAAGACGCTGAAGTGCCAGGACCTCGAACAATTCGACTTCTCGAAAGTCGATATCGTGCTGATGAGCGCCGGCGGCGACGTGTCCAAGGCCTGGTCGGAAAAGATCGGCGCCGCCGGCCCGATCGTCATCGACAATTCCTCGGCCTGGCGGATGCACCCCGACGTGCCGCTGATCATTCCGGAAGTGAACCCGGACGCCGTCTGGGACGCGAAGAAAAAGAACATCATCGCCAACCCGAACTGCTCGACCATCCAGATGCTGGTCGTGCTGAAGCCGCTGCATGATGCCGCAACGATCAAGCGCGTCGTCGTCTCGACCTATCAGTCGGTCGCCGGCGCCGGCAAGGCCGGCATGGACGAGCTGTGGGACCAGACCAAGGCCATCTATGGCCTGGGCGACAAGGAGCCCAAGAAGTTCACCAAGCAGATCGCCTTCAACGTCATTCCGCACATCGACGTCTTCATGGAAGACGGCTACACCAAGGAAGAGTGGAAGATGATCGTCGAGACGCACAAGATTCTCGACCCGACGATCGACGTCGTGCCGACCGCCGTGCGCGTGCCCGTTTTCGTCGGCCATTCGGAATCGATCAATATCGAGTTCGAAAACCCGATGGACGAACAGCTGGCCCGCGAAATCCTGCGCGAAGCGCCGGGCGTGGCGGTCGTCGATAAGCGCGAAAACGGCGGCTACATCACCCCGATCGAGGTGGTAGGCGAATTCGACACCTACGTCTCGCGTATCCGCAACGACCCGACCGTGCCGCACGGTATCTCGCTGTGGTGCGCCTCGGACAACCTGCGCAAGGGCGCGGCGCTCAATGCCGTGCAGATCGCGCAGCTGCTCGACGAACGCGGCGTCATCGAGACCGCGAAAGTTTGATCCGCTCAAGCGCCGCGGGGCTCGCAGCATCAGCGGCGGCGCGCGGTCGCGCTTGCCAGATCGCGATGCGATCTGGAGAATGATTAACGGCCGGCGGACCGCAGGGTTCGCCGGCCTTCTTCTTTTTGGGACTCGTCATGACCACGGATACCCCCAATCCCCGCCTGCCGGTCCTGCTGGCCGTCGCCTGCTATTTCGCCTGGGGCATCGTACCGCTCTTCTATGCGCCGATCCATGCCTTTGGCGGCGGCGCCATCGAGATTATCGCCCACCGCTCCGTGTGGGCCTTCGTCTGGGCGGGCGGCTTGGTCTTCGCCACCAAACAGTGGCCGGACGTTAAAGCGGCCCTGATGAAGCCCTACATGCGCTGGATGCTGCTGGTGACGTCGCTGCTGGTGGCGACCAACTGGGGCGTCTATGTCTGGGCGGTGACCAACGGTCATACGATCGAGTCCGCCTTGGGCTACTATCTCAATCCCCTTCTCAACATGGCGGCGGGCGCGATGCTGTTCCGCGAGCGCATCGACAACTGGGGTAAGGCGGCGATCGGCTTGGCGGTGGTCGGCGTCGCCATTCAGGCCGCCGCTATCGGCCAGGTGCCCTGGGTGGCGCTGATCCTGGCGGGCACCTTCGGCAGCTATGGCATCCTGCGCAAACAGCTGCATGTGCCGGCGCTGGCGGGGCTGTTTATCGAAACGGCGTACCTGTTCCTGCCAGCGCTGATCTACATCGTGTGGTTCGAGACGACCAGCCAGGGCCATTTCCTGAAGGCGCCGACGAACGCCTTCTGGTTCCTGCTGACCGGGCCGGTGACGGTGCTGCCGCTGGTGCTGTTCGCGTTTGCAGCGCGAAGGCTGCCGCTGTCGACGCTGGGCTTTATCCAGTTCATCGGCCCGACCTTGACCTTCCTGATCGGCCTGATGCAGGGCGAGCCGTTCAGCGTGCTTCGCGGCGTATCGTTCGTCTTTATCTGGCTGGGCGCGGCTGTCTTCGCCTTCGGCGCCTGGCGGCGGTTGCGAGCGGTGAAGATCGCCTGAGCCTACAGGCTCTTATACACCGCGTCGATCAGCTTCACCGGACGCGGGTCGCCGATCAGGTAGGACGACTGCTTGTTCATGACGTAGGCCGCCGACAGCTTGCGGTCGGGATCGGCCATGGCGCACGACCCGCCCCAGCCCGAATGGCCGAGCGCCCGGTCGTTCGGGCCGTAGATATGGATGCCGCGATTGCGCAGGTACCCCGCCGCCCACGACAGCTTGTACGGCAGGACGCGGTCCTGGCCATAGACGCGTTCGCGCGTCGCCTGGCCGAGCGTCGTGACCGACAGGATGCGGTCCTTGCCGAAATAGCCGCCCGACGCGATGATGCCCATGAATTGCGCCAGCGCCAGAGCGGTGCCGTGGGCGTTGGCCGACGGAATTTCCATGCGCCGCCAGTCGCCCGACCCGCGCCCGGCCGGGGCCGAACCCTTGTCGAGGAAGGCCGACTGCTTGATCTTGTCGATGGTGCCAAGGTCCGGCGCCGAGGTCGGCTTTTGCATCGTGGCGATGCGGCCTTCCTCGGAATCGGGCGTGCCGATCATCAGGTCGAGGCCGTACTTTTTGCCGAAATCGTCGCGCAGAGCGGTGCCCAGCGACCGGCCGTCGACGCGGCGGAAGACTTCGCCCAGCATGTAGCCGCCGGTGATCGGGTGGTAGCCCGAGCCCTGGCCCGGCGTCCACAACGGCGCCTGTTTGGCCAGGGCCGCCAGGGTCGCCTGAACGTCGAACCAGATCGACGGGTCCTGCGCCGGCACGAAGCCCGGCAGGCCGCCCTGGTGCGAGATCAGCTGCCCGACCGTGATGCGCGACTTGCCGTTTTCACCGAATTCCGGCCAGTAGTGCGCCACGGGGAGTTCGTAGTCGAGCGAGCCCTTATCGACCAGGCGCGCGATCAGCGTCGCCATTACGGCCTTGCCGGTCGAGAAGATCGGAGTCAGCGTCCGGTCGTCGAACGGCTTTTGTCCGTCGCGATCGGCCGCGCCCCCCCAGATGTCGAGCACGGTTTCACCGCCGACCACGACCGAAAAGCGCGCCCCGCGCTCTCCGCCGCCGGCGAAATTCTCGGCGAAGGCGTCCTTTACCTTCGCGAACCTGTCCGGACAAATACCGCTGATTTCGACCATGAATGCGCTCCTGCGAGTCGTGTGTAGAATCCGCAGACGCTTGCGTCAAAGGGGAAGAGCGCTTTCGCCTTCCGGCCGCCGCGGCCGTTGCTTTGCGGACACCGATTTTATGACCAGCCGCCCAGGCGCCGTCCCG
Organism: uncultured Asticcacaulis sp.; assembly: GCA_936940865.1. Lineage (GTDB taxonomy): Bacteria > Pseudomonadota > Alphaproteobacteria > Caulobacterales > Caulobacteraceae > Asticcacaulis. The sequence goes on from CAKZJB010000162.1 coordinate 17,881, forward strand.
TTAAGTGGGACCTTGGCCGTCGTCACTGCCTGGTCGATCAGGGCGGAGATGTAAGGATTATCGAGATCGTCGGCCGATGCCAGCGTGATATGCCGCACGACTTTGCCGGACCACTTCAACCGCTTGTCCGGATCATCGAGCGTGTGGCCCTGCAGGAAGAAAAAGTTCACCCAGCGCGGATAGAGCGCGACCGACAGGATGGCCTGCGACGCCTTTTCCGACGGCGCGAAGCCGACGGCGAGGGCGTTGTAATTGTCGTAGACCAGAACCACGGCTTCGGGCAGGCGCGCACGCAACCGGGCAATGGCGTCCCGCCCGATGGCCGCGATTTCGGGCCTATAGCGTTCGAGAAAGGTTTCGAGCTGGGCCTCCGGGTCCACGTTTCAGACCCCGTCCGCCTCGAAGCCGGCTGCGCGATGGCTACCGTCGCAGAACGGCTTGCTTTTCGAGTGCCCGCAGCGGCACAGCACCGCGCCTTCGACGCGTTTGACGACGCGGCCCGTGCCGGCGCAAATTTCGAGATTTCCCGTAATGCGCAGGGGCCCATTACGCTGCGGATCGACCGCCAGCGGACCGTTGCGCACCTCCAGCGGATCGAGACTGATCGTGTCGGGCTCGCCCGAGGCGGCAAAGCCGGCGTCGTGGTGCGAACCGTCGCAATAAGGCTTGTTCTTCGACTGGCCGCAGCGGCAGAAGGTGGCGCGATAACCGATGAATTCGCCGGCGACCGTCATCGGCGCATTGATGGCGTTGGGGCCGTTTTCCCGGATGCGCATCATGTTGACTTCCGGCGCCGTCTCATCGGCCCGCGTCTTGCCGCGATAGGCGATTGCGCCCGACGGACAGTCGTGGGCGATGCGCACCAGCAGATCAGCATCGCTTTCATCCGGGTGCAGCCAAGGGCCGGCGACATTGGCGATAAAGGTCTTCGGCGCACCGGTGACGCAGAAGCGCGAGTGGATACAGCGCTTCATATCGACCACAAGGGTGAGGTCCTGGCCTTCGACGATTTCCGGCCCCGAATTGGAGCCTTCGGTGCTGGCTGCGGCCTCGGTCTTGAGCGAATCGGACTTCGCCGGTGCTTCGGGTCGTTGATCGGGTGTGTCCACTGCGCCCTCCTGAACGTGAAATCTTTCGAGCGCCTGGCCCAGATTGACGTGAATGGTCTCGAGACTCGATACCGCCCGGGCGACCCGTGGCGTCTGCGCCAATGCCTTGCCGCCTTCGGCCAGGTCGGCGATCCGCCCCCTCAGCACCTCGAAAACGGCCGGACAGGATTTGGGCGCGACCAGCGTGCGCAGGGTCGCGAAGCTCAGGCCTGCATTGCCGTCGTCGCTGTCATTGGCCTTGAGACGCGCCAGTTCGCGCGCCAGCGGATCGAGCGCCATCATCATGTCGATGGCCGTATTGATCATCAGCCGCTTTTCGATGACGTCGGTGGCGGCGAAACCCTGCACCAGAAAACGCAGCATGTGGTTATAGACTGCGTTGCCAAGATCCAGCACCTGGCGCGCGTCCTCGCGCTCGATCCATACCCGGTCTTCCGGGTTCTGGATCGGCTTGCGCATGACCGGGTTCGACGCCACCGGATGCGCCGGCGTGAAGCCCGGATCGCGTTCAAGGATCGCGTCGTACGATTCGCGGATCTTGACGAAGCGCGCATAGTGGCAGCCGGCGCTGTTGTTCGAAGCCCCCTCGCCCTGTTCGACGATCGTCTCGATGGCGCGGCACGCCGAATTCAGATCGGTGATACGCACCAGCCCGGTGAGCGTCAGGATGTTCGGGCAGACCTGCAATTTCGGGTCGCCGCAGAACAGGGCGTCTTCGCCCATTTCAACCGACAACTGCTTCAGCGCATCCTCGACCGAGCGATAAAGATGGCCGACCGTGCGATAGTCCTGCGCCGAGGGCATGAGCCGGATGCCGCGAAGGGCGCGCGAATAGACCGGACGCTGGTCGAAGCCACGGCCGTCCGGCTCGTCGCTGCCTTCGGGCCGTTCGAGATAGATGAAGTGCTGCAAGGTATCGCGGTTGAACGGCGCCAGCCGCACCTGGAGGTCGGCCGGATGATAGCCGTCGGCGACCGGAAAGTTCGGCCGGTGCAGATGCGCCACACCGCCCAGCGCATTCATCAGGTTCGAGACCAGCGTCAGGTGCGTCATCTCGTCGATGGCGACGTCGACCATGGCGCGCTGCCAGCCGCGGATTTCCTTTTGCAGCTCGGGATCGATACCGTCATCGGGCTCGGTCTTCAGCGACCAGGCGGCATAGAGATAGCAGCACATCAGATTGTGCTCGATCTCGGCCGCCTCGCTCAGCGTGTCGAGCAGTTGTTCGCGGTGGCGGATGATGATCGGCGGTTCTTCAGCGGCCATCAGCTATCGCTCCGGGGACGTCCTTGATCGATTAATTCCTTCCGTGCGCAACGGGGACGGAAGACACCTATAACACCACGCCCAGCCGCGTACAGGCCGCCGGATAGCCGGGTTGACACGAGTCACGCAATCGTGTCGCGCAGCCACGCTTCATAGGCCGCATTCACCCATAATACGGGCTGCGCCAGGATCTCCGGCACCTCGTAACTGTGGTGTTCCTTCACCACGGCTTCGATCGCCGGAAGCCTGGCCGTCAATGTCTTGGCGGTCAAGATGATCTCGGCCGAGGTTTCGATCTCACCCTGCCAGACATAGGTGCTGGAGATGGGGTGCGACTGCACGCACGCCGCTAGCCTTTGCTCGACGAGAAACCGGGCCAGCGCCTGCGCTTCAGCGTCCGACCCGCAGGCGATGGAAACAGTGACGATATCGGTCATGCGCCCCAGCATAACGATCACTTTATCACCACGCCAGCCTTGGCCGTTGACTTCGCCACCTCGGAACATATCATGAACGCGCTATGAAGCGTACCCTGAAAGACAAACTGGCCATCCTGTCCGACGCGGCGAAATACGACGCCAGTTGCGCGTCGTCGGGCACGACGAACCGTAATTCGGTCAAGTCGGGCGGACTGGGCTCGACCGAAGGCTCGGGCATCTGCCACGCCTATGCGCCGGACGGGCGGTGCATTTCGCTGCTCAAGATCCTGATGACCAATTTTTGCATCTACGACTGCGCCTACTGCATCAACCGGTCGTCGTCCAATGTCGAGCGGGCCCGTTTCACGCCTGAGGAAGTGGTCTGGCTGACGCTCGAATTCTATCGCCGCAACTATATCGAAGGCCTGTTCCTGTCGTCGGGCATCATCCGCAATTCCGACTATACGATGGAGCAGATGGTACGCATCGCCCGGAACTTACGCGTCGAGCATAATTTCCAGGGCTATATCCACCTCAAGACCATCCCAGAGGCCTCGGCGCACCTTATCGAACAGGCCGGACTGTTCGCCGACCGGCTGTCGATCAATATCGAGCTGCCGACCGATGCGGGCGTCGAAAAGTTCGCGCCGCAGAAGCACCCGGCCAATATCCGACGGTCGATGGGCGAGTTGAAAAGCCATATCGACGCTGCCTCGGAGCCGACCCTGCGCACGAAGCAACGCAAACGTTTCGCCCCCGCCGGCCAGAGCACGCAAATGATCATCGGTGCCGATACGGCCACCGACGCCACCATCCTCGGCACCAGCGCCGGGCTTTATGGCAAATACCAGCTCAGGCGCGTCTACTATTCTGCCTTTTCGCCCATTCCGGACGCCTCGTCGCTATTGCCGCCGGCCAAGCCGCCCCTGATGCGCGAACACCGTCTTTATCAGGCCGACTGGCTCTACCGTTTCTACGGTTTCGGAATCGAGGAGATCGTCGCGGCGAGGCCGGACGGTATGCTCGATCTCGAGGTCGATCCGAAACTGGCCTGGGCGCTCGGCAACCGCGACCGCTTTCCGGTCGATATCAATACGGCCGAGCGCGAGATGCTGCTGCGCGTGCCGGGCTTCGGCGTGCGCACGGTCGATGCGCTGATTGCCGGCCGCGTCCATACGCGCATGGGGCTCGATGATCTGAAGCGGCTCAAGGTGTCGCTGAAAAAGGTCAAGCCGTTCATCGTCGCCAACGGCTGGACGCCGCTGAAGGTGCTCGACCGCGCCGACCTGCGCACCCTGTTCGCGCCTGAGCCGCGGCAACTGGTGCTGCTATGAGAACGATACGTTTGCGTGGCCGTGGTGATTTCGAGGAGTGGCGCTTGGCGGCAAGGGGCCTGTTGGCGGACGGCGTCCCCCCCGAAGCCATTGCCTGGACGACGGAGGATGGCGGCGACCTCTTTGGGGGGAGCGAAACGCCATCTCCAGCGCCCGCCGCCTTCTCCGTCCCGAAGGCTTTCGTTGACCTAACGCAGGACATTATCTGCCATAGCGATCCGGCGCGGTTCGCCCTGGCCTATCGCCTGCTGTGGCGGCTGCAATCCGAAAAGCATCTGTTCGAGATCGCCTCCGACACGGACGTTACGAGGGCGCGCTTGATGGCCAAGTCGGTGCATCGCGACGATCACAAGATGCGCGCCTTTGTCCGTTTCAAGGAGATCGGAAGCAAAGGCCCAAGACGGCGCTTTATGGCGTGGTTCGAGCCCGACCACTTCATCGTCGCCCGCGCCGCCCCGTTTTTCCAGCGCCGCTTTACCGACATGGACTGGATCATCGCCACGCCGAAAGGCACGGCGGCATGGGACGGCGAGCACCTGACAACCCGTGAAGAGCTCGCCGAAAATCCAGATCTCCACGACGATGCCGACAGTCTGTGGCGCACCTATTACTGCCATATTTTCAACCCGGCGCGGCTCAAGGTGAGGGCCATGCAAAGCCAGATGCCGAAAAAATACTGGAAAAACCTGCCAGAAGCGGAGCTTATTCCAGACCTGATCGCGGAGGCCGAAACCCGAACCGGACAAATGATCGCTGGGCGCAATCGCGATCAAGTGCCGGCCAGGCGGCCGCGTTAGAAGGCGTGCAGTAAAGCCAAAAAGGAGGCGGGGTGAGTTTACTGCGCAAGATCGTCTGGTTCATCGAGGGGCATCTGAACCGCAATATCGGATTGGGCGAGATCGCCCGGGCAGTCGGTATCGGCCGGTTTCACGCCACGCGTTTGTTCGGCGCCATGACCGGCCAGCCTCTTATGGCCTATGTCCGTGCAAGACGCCTAAGCGAAGCCGCAAAGGTGCTTATGGGCGGGGCCGATATTCTGGATACGGCCCTGGGTGCCGGCTACGGATCGCACGAAGCGTTTTCGCGCGCCTTCCGCGCCCAGTTCGGCCTGTCTCCCAGCGCTTTACGCGACCCGGCCGCCAGCCGGACCCTCAAACTTGTGGAGCCCTATCCAGTGACCGACACCCATTCACTTCCCGACCAGACCCCGCGCAAGGTCAGCGCACCCGGCCTCAGCTTTGCCGGCATCAGCGGCCACTATTCCGTCCGCGACGTTTCTGGAATTCCCGGACAGTGGCAGCGTTTCCGCCCATATATAGGCAATATCGACGGCCAGAAGGGCCGCGTGACCTACGGCATCTCGTACAATTTCCAAAGCAAGGAAGATTTCGACTATATGTCCGCCGTCGAGGTCCAGCCGGGCAGCACGGCGCCCGACGGCCTGACGACGTTGACCACGCCGGCGCATACTTACGCTGTCTTTACCCACGAAGGCCATGTCAGCGGCGTGTCCGACACCTGGCGGCATATCTATGACCGCTGGCTGCCGGCGTCGGGCCTGCACATGGCGCACGCTGCCAGCTTCGAACGCATGGACGAACGCTTCGACGGCTCAACCGGCAACGGTATTGTCGAAATCTGGATTCCTGTGATGTGACGAAAAGCGGCGCTTCCCGCGAAGGAAGCGCCGTTTTCTCTTCGGTGCCGATGACCGTCTTTTAATAGCGGTAGTGGTCCGGCTTGAACGGCCCGTCGACCGAGACGCCGATATAGTCGGCCTGTTCGGCGTTGAGCTTGGTCAGCTTGGCGCCGAGCTTTTCGAGGTGCAGCAGCGCGACCTTTTCGTCGAGGTGCTTGGGAAGCGTATACACGCTCTTCTCGTACTTGGCGCCGTTGGTCCACAGCTCGATCTGCGCCAGGGTCTGGTTGGTGAACGAGGCCGACATGACGAAGCTGGGGTGGCCCGTGGCGTTGCCCAGATTCACAAGACGGCCTTCCGACAGGACGATGATCTTCTTGCCATCCGGGAATTCGACATGGTGGACCTGCGGCTTGATCTCGTCCCACTTGAAATTGCGCAAGGATGAAATCTGAATTTCCGAGTCGAAGTGGCCGATATTGGCGACGATGGCGTTGTGCTTCATCTCGCGCATGTGTTCCAGGCGCAGCACGTCCTTGTTCCCCGTGGCCGTGACAAAGATATCGCCAACGCTTGCGACCTCTTCGACCGTGCGGACTTCATAGCCTTCCATGGCGGCCTGCAGCGCACAGATCGGGTCGATTTCGGTGACGATGACGCGCGCACCACCGTTGCGGAGCGAAGCGGCGGAGCCCTTGCCGACGTCGCCGTAACCCAGAACCACCGCGACCTTGCCGGCCAGCATGACGTCGGTGGCGCGGCGAATGGCGTCGACCAGGCTTTCGCGGCAGCCATAGAGGTTGTCGAACTTCGACTTGGTCACGCTGTCATTGACGTTGATCGCCGGGAAGGGCAGGTCGCCCTTCTGCGCCATGGCGTAAAGACGGTGCACGCCCGTCGTCGTTTCTTCCGACACGCCCTTGATGGCGTCGCGGATCGCCGAATAGAAGCCCGGCTTTTCCTTGAGGTAGCGCTTCATCACGGAATAGAGCGCTTCTTCTTCCTCATTGGTCGGGTTGTTGAGGATCGAAGGATCCTTTTCGGCCTTGGGGCCGAGCACGCACAGCAGGGTCGCGTCGCCGCCGTCGTCGAGGATCAGGTTGGGGTAGCCGCCATCGTGCCATTCGAAGATACGGTGGGCATAGTCCCAGTATTCTTCGAGCGTTTCGCCCTTCAGCGCGAAGACCGGCGTGCCGCGTTCGGCGATGGCGGCGGCGGCGTGGTCCTGGGTCGAGAAGATATTGCACGACGCCCAGCGGACTTCGGCGCCCAGGGCCTGCAGCGTTTCGATCAGCACGGCCGTCTGGATCGTCATGTGCAAGGAGCCTGCGATGCGCGCGCCCTTCAGCGGCTTGTCCTTGCCGAACTCGGCGCGCGTGGCCATCAGGCCAGGCATTTCGCCCTCGGCGATTTCGATTTCCTTGCGGCCCCAGGCAGCGAGGCTCAAATCTCTGACGATGAAGTCGGACATGTCTTAATTCCGGTTGCAATTGCGATGACCGGCTTATACCGGCTTGGCTGGCAGCATGCAATAAAGATATAAAGATATCTTTATATGGCGAACGTTATGCGGACTTTGCACCTCCCTGTCGCGCAGCGATGGGGAGGGGGACCGCACGAATTAACCCTTGCAAAGCAAGGGTTAATGAGATGTGGTGGTGGGGTTTCTTGCTTTCTTTGGGGCCTCCGAGCTGTTAAGGAAGCAAGAAACCCCACCACCATATCTCGCCAGCGCAAGCGCTGTCTCGTATGGTCCCCCTCCCCATGCCCTCCGCTCTGCTCCGAGCACGGGGAGGTGCAATAGACTTGCCTAGCGGCCCGCGACCATGAGATAGCGGACCCAAGGAGACTATCCATGGCCGACACTTCGCTACCGATCGCTACCGTTCGCAACGACTGGACCAAGGCGGAAATCGCCGCCCTGTTCGACCTGCCGTTCATGGAACTGGTCTTCCAGGCGGCCAGCGTCCATCGCCGCCATTTCGATCCCAGCGAAGTCCAGCTGTCGCAGCTTCTGTCGGTCAAAACCGGCGGCTGCGCCGAAAACTGCGGCTACTGCTCGCAGTCCTCGCATTTCGACACGGGGCTGAAGGCGTCGAAGCTGATGCCGGTCGAGGAAGTATTGTCCGCCGCGAAGGCCGCCAAAGATGGCGGTGCGCAGCGCTTCTGCATGGGCGCGGCGTGGCGCGAACTCAAGGACCGCGACCTGCCGGCGCTTGAGGCGATGATTTCGGGCGTCAAGGCGATGGGCATGGAAACCTGCGCCACGCTCGGCATGCTCAGGCCCGACCAGGCCGAACAACTGAAGGCCGCCGGCCTCGACTATTACAATCACAACCTCGACACCTCGCCGGAATATTACGACCAGATCGTCACCACGCGCACCTATCAGGAGCGCCTTGATACCCTGCAGGCGGTGGCCGACGCCGGCATGAAGACGTGCTGCGGCGGCATCATGGGCTTAGGCGAATCGCGCGAAGACCGGGTGTCGTTCCTGCACCAGCTGGCCACGCTGCCGAAGCACCCCGACAGCCTGCCCATCAACAACCTGGTCGCGGTCGCGGGCACGCCACTGGGCGAAAAGGCGCACGCAGAAGGCGGAATTTCCGGCATCGAGTTCGTGCGCACGGTCGCCGTGGCGCGTATCGTCTGCCCGAAGTCTATGGTCCGCCTGTCCGCCGGCCGCACCGAGATGAGCGAAGAGCTGCAAGCCCTGTGCTTCCTGGCCGGCGCCAACTCGATCTTTGTCGGCAACCAGCTTTTGACCACACCGAACCCGGAACGCGGCACCGACGCCCACCTGATGGCGGAACTGGGCTTGAAAGCCATGTCCGCAACGGCTTTGTCGTAAAATTTCATCGAACGGCGATTGGCGCAAATCGTGGGACCGTGATACGTGTGTCCCATGAATACCCATATGAAAACCAAGGCCGCACCGGCGGCCAATCCCGGCGCGCTTACGGCGGCCGACGCCGTCAAAACCCTGACCAGGCTTTTCAACGCCTCGGTGACGGCGCTGCAGGAAGACCTTCACGCCTATCTCAAGGACCGCACGCGGCCGTCGCCCGAAAAGCGCGCGGCCGGCCGCTACTGTTACCCAAAGCTGACCGTCGTCTGGAAAGGCGTCCAGGACCCGGAGGACGACACGACCGTCTTCACGCCGCGCCACCCCCAGGTCAACCGGGCCTTTGCCCGCTTTTCGCGCCCGGGCTCCTATTCCAGTTCGATTACCCGCCCGGACCTGTTCGGCAGCTATATCGAAGAGCAACTGGAGCTTCTGGTCCGCGATTACGGCGCCGAATGCTTCGTCGGCCTGTCGGACCAGGAGATCCCCTACCCCTACGTCCTCGACGGCGCGGGGCTTGACCTCAATTCGGTGTCGGCGCTCGACCTCACCCGGCATTTTCCGGCGACCGAACTGGCATTGATCGGCAACGAGGTCGCCGACGGGCTGGAACTGATCGACGAGGACGGCAATCGCCCGCTGGCCCTGTTCGACGGCCTGCGCACCGATTTCTCGCTGGCGCGCCTGAAGCACTATACCGGCACGCCGGCCGAACACACCCAAAGCTATATCCTGATGACGAACTACAATCGCTATGTCGATGTCTTCGTCACCTATGCGCTGGAACAGCTGAAGAAGCCCGACAGCCCCTATTCGGCCCTGTCGTGCTGCGGCAACTTCCTGATTACCAGGGACACCCCCAATCCGGACGAGCTGATCGCCAATTCGCCGTGGCGCAAGCACCAGATGCCGGCCTATCACCTGCTGGCGCCGGGTCGCCAGGGCATCAGCCTGGTCAATATCGGCGTCGGTCCGTCGAACGCCAAGAACATCACCGACCACCTGGCCGTGATGCGCCCGCACGTCTGGTTGATGATCGGACACTGTGGCGGGTTGCGCCCCTCGCAGAGCATCGGCGACTATGTCCTGGCCCACGCTTACTTACGCGACGACCACGTGCTCGACGACGTCCTGCCGCGGGAAATCCCCATCCCCGCCATCGCCGAAGTCCAGCAGGCCATGCATTCGGCCGCGGTGCGCATCACGGGCGAGGACGGCGACGCCCTGAAAAAGCGCCTGCGCACCGGCACGGTCGTAACCACCGACGACCGCAACTGGGAACTGCGCTACACCTCCAGTTCATTGCGCTTCTCACAGTCGCGCGCCGTCGCCATCGACATGGAAAGCGCGACCCTGGCCGCCCAGGGCTACCGTTTCCGCGTGCCCTACGGCACGCTGCTCTGTGTGTCGGACAAGCCGCTGCACGGCGAGCTCAAGCTGCCGGGCCAGGCCAACCACTTCTATGAGCGCGCCATCCGCGAGCATATCGATATCGGGATCGAAACCGTGGGTATCCTGCGCGATTTCGGCTCGCGCCTGCATTCGCGCAAGCTCAGGGCCTTCGATGAGCCGCCGTTCCGATGATTTTGACTGGGCTGGGAGGTTCGGTCAAAAAAGGAGCGGGATGCAGATACGCATACCGCTCCAGGGACAATCAATGGACCTCCATCCATAGGGTTTCGAATGCTGCGTTCGGCCTGGCGAATGCCTTGAATGCGGCAGTGAAATCCTGATATCAGTGTGCGCTCGCACCTGGCCACAATCGAATCAAGTTGCTGTGAATGTTGCCGTTTTCGGCTCACATCCCGTTTATCCACACCCGCGAAATACCGTCCGGGGCGGATATCTTCGGCCGGCTGGCTGGATGGTTCGAACACAGGGGCGCGGCTGCATTCGTCTCGGGTGGACCGGCGGCGCATTTCAGCTATCTGACGGCCGAACCCGCCGCCGAAGCGGTGCTGGGCTACGCCGATCCGCGCGACGCGGAAATCTTTCTCAAGGATGCAACGGCCTTCGTACGGCCCCGGGATCATTGTCCGGGACTGCCGCCGTTCACGGGCGGCGTGGTCGGTCTGGCGGGGTTCGAACTGGGGCTGCGGCTCGAGAACCTGAAGCGCCGGCCATTCCGTATCGAAGGACGCGGCGCCTGGCCCGATCTGGTTGTCAGGCTTTACACGGCCGTGCTGGCTTTCGACCACGCAAGGAACACGCTGACCGCCATCGGCCGGGGACAGACCGGCGACGCTGCCCGCGCAGCCTGCGACAGGCTGGTCGCGCTTTACGACGCCACCCCCGACCGGATGACTCCAAAGGACGCGCTGTCGGACGTAGCCTTGCGGCTCGAGACGCCTGACGAGGTGCACGAGGACAAGGTGGCGGCCATTGTCCGTCAGATCCACGCCGGCGACCTTTTTCAGGCCAATCTGGCGCGCGGCTGGACCGGGCGGCTGAAACCGGAGGTGACGCCCGGCGATGTCGCGGCCGCCCTGCATGCGCGCGGCCCCGCCCCGTTCGGCGCCATGCTTCATCTGGGCGGGCGCGCCATCGTGTCGAACAGCCCCGAGCGCTTCATCCGCCTCGACGCCGGCGGGCGCATGGAAACCCTGCCGATCAAGGGCACGCGCCCGCGCGGGTCAACGCCTGAAGCGGACGCGGCCCTTGCCGCCGAACTGCTGGGCAGCGCCAAGGATCGCGCTGAAAACCTGATGATCGTCGACCTGATGCGCCACGACCTGTCGCGCGTCGCCGAGATCGGCAGCGTCCGTGTGCCCCGGCTGAACGGACTGGAATCCTACGCCAATGTCCATCACCTGGTCTCGACCGTGACGGCGCAGCTGGCGGAAGGGCGGACGGCGGCCGATGTGCTTGCGGCATCCTTCCCGCCGGGCTCGATCAGCGGTGCGCCCAAGGTGCAGGCCATGAAGGTGATCGCGGAAATGGAGGCGGCGCGCGGCCCCTACTGCGGCTCGCTGTTCTTCATCGACGCCGGCGGGGCCATGGATTCGAGCGTGCTGATCCGGACCCTGGCTTTCGAACGCGACGAGGCGGATCGCTGGCAGTTCCGCGCCGCGGCGGGCGGAGGCATTGTGGCCGACAGCGATCCGCGCGAGGAGCGCATCGAAACGGAAACCAAGCTATCCTTGATACGCACGGTGCTGGAAGGGCGGACCTGAATTCCAAACGTCACAGACGTTTGGCGCGTGCGGCTGCACGCTGCCGCCAGGGCGATGCGTCAAAGAGTGTGAGCGGCTTTTGGCATAAACATCGCAACAAAACAAAAGCTTATACCGACAGTCATTCTTTATGACCGTTGGTATTAGTTGGTGTTGGTGACCGCCTGACCGTTGCGCGGATGGTGGAAGAAGGTGTCGGTGAACTTCGACGTGCCGGGCAGGAAGTTACCGATCGGCGAGTCGTAATCGTACTCGACTTCGGTCATCATCAGGCTTTCGTTGGCGGCTATCTGGTCGGTTGTGATAGTGGGAATCGGAGTATTCTTGGCGTAAGGCGTCATATATTTCGCCTGGCTCCAATTGACGTAGGCCTTGCCATCCGTCCCCATCGTGACCGAAGTCAGGCGCATTTTGAGATTGGTGCTGGTGTCGAAGGGCTGCATCATGCTGGTGCCGATGGCCCACAGGTCGGCGATATTGGCGTCGGTCAGGTTTTCCGACTGGGCCGCCAGGTCGCCGATGGTCGCCGCCAGATGCGAGGTGCGGCGCGACGCCATCATGCCGAGCGTCAGCTCGGCCAGCGCCAGGTATATCATGATAAGTATCGGCGCGATCAGCGCGAATTCGACGGCGGACACGCCACGACGGTCGGCGATGAAGCCGCGGAGCCGGACCATGTCTGCGAGACGGCGGAGAATTCCCATCAGCCCCTCTCCCTAAAACGGCTCGTTACGGAAGACGACCTTGGATGAAATCACCGCATCCTTGTTGCCGAGCGTCGACAGGCCGGCCTGGAGAAGCGGCGTGAACAGCGGCCATTCGTAATAGGCGCGCACCAGCTGGATCTTGGTGCCCCCGCCGATGTTGTAGGCGAAGTTCGCCGTATCGAACTGGCCGTTCTTGATCAGGTCGGTCGTCGGCACCTGGGCGAAACTGTCATAGGTCTGGACGTCGACGTGCAGGCTCGACGGACAGGTTGCCGCCAGCCAGCCCATATTGTCGCAAACCTTCTGGGTGAAGCTTGCAGCGGTGGAGTTGCTCTGCGTCATGATGCCGGTGCGGATCTGGCGCGCCGTAATATCGGTGGCGTGGTCGAGCGTCACCGACAGCACGATGACCATGGCCAGTTCGAAGCAGGCCAACAGCAGAAAGACAAGGGGGAAGGCCACAAGGGCGAATTCGACGGCAACGGCGCCCTTGCGCTCGTCGGCAAAGCGGCGATGAAGTCGAAAGATGTCGAAGGTGCGGCGGCCGGCCTGCATCGGCATTCCTTTGAGGTGCGTGACGTCACCTTACAAGGCCAGCCTCAATAGTCCGTTAATCGGGCGCTTATTGCGTCATCGCCGCGGCCGGAGCCATCGCCGCCGGGGCTGACGGAAGGGACGGCGAAGGCGCCTGGGACGTATTGTTGTCGCCGACATCCTGGGCCACGCAGACGTTCGAGCACACCATCAGGCTGGGCTTGAGCCCCTTATAGACGGTGATGGCGCCCTGCTGAACGCCGCTGACCACGACCTCGCCGTCGAACAGGGGCTTGCCGTCACGGCCTGTGATGGTGACCGCGCTGTTGCCGAAACCCTTGCCCAATATATAGACGGTGCGCGAGTCGACGACGTTGACGTCGGCGATGTCGGGATTGCCGACGATGACCGAGCCCGCCGGGGCCGACAGCGTGACACGCATTACGTGGTTCTTCTCGACGACGACGCGCTGGCCGGCAACGGCCGGGAAGGCGGCGACGCTCACGGCGGCGATGGCTGCGGCGAGCAAGGCCTTGCGGAATAGGATCGCACGAAAATCGGTCATGAAGGACATCCGTCTTATCTGGCGTCTTTGAAGAGTCTGGCGCGCACCCTGGCGAGCCGGCGCCCGCAGCTTAGACAGCGAGGCATGAGGGCAGCGTTAGGAAACAGGGTAAAGAAGATTTCTTTAAAAATGCTGAATGAAATATTAAGGAGAAAATTCTCCATTTAATTCAAAATCTACAATGAATAATTTGAATTAACCTTAATGCCGGTTAAATATAAACAACGATTAACTGTAGAAAAATCTCACGAATACATAAATATTTACTTCGGATTAATCATTGGGCGCTAAATTGGCCCTGTGTTCGGGAGCAAACCTGCAGTGACGCTGGTCTCACCCGATACCAGACGACTACGGTTTGCTTTAGCAATTAGTTCCAGGAGATCTACATGACCAAGTTCCTCAACCGCTTCGCCAAGGATGAATCGGGCGCCACCGCCATCGAATATGGCCTGATCGCCGCCCTGATCGCCGTCGCCCTGATTTCGATCCTGACGACCCTGGGTTCGAACCTGTCGGGCACCTTCAACAAGGTCGCTTCGAAGGTCGGCTAATCCCCGCGCAAGCGGCCAGCGCCCGGCCCCCCGGACGCAGGACTCCAGATCCGACTGGGCCGCAGACTTCCGAAGTCTGCGGCCCTTTTCATTTCCAGGGAAAATCACCCATGCTGCGCAGGTTCCTGAAGGACGAGAGCGGTGCCACCGCCATCGAATACGCCTTGATCTGCGCGCTGGTTTTCCTGTGCGTCGTCACGGCGCTCTATACCTACCGCGACTCCATGGCCACCATGTTCGGCCGCATCGGCACGGCCGTCACCGGAGCAACCGGCGGTTAACCCTGTCCTGCTACAGGAACCGGGAGCCTTCGTTTTTATTCTTTCGCGCATTACGGAATGCGCTCGAGGACACCGCCCGTGCTGATTCCCCTTCTCTTCGCCCTCGTCTATCCCGCCTGCCTGCTGTGGGCCGCGAAGAGCGACATAGACAGCATGACCATTCCCAATCGCCTTACCCTTGGCCTTGCCGCCGCCTTCGTGCCGGCGGCGCTTCTGCTGGGCCTTACGCCGGAACAGTGGGGCGTGCACCTGGGGCTGGCCTTTGCGGGGCTTGTCGCCGGCATGATACTTTTCGCCTTGCGCGTCATGGGCGGCGGCGATGCCAAACTGATCGCCGCAACCCTGATCTGGCTGGGCAGCGACGGCGCCCTGGCCTTCCTTGTCTATACGGCGCTGGCCGGCGGTGCGCTGACGCTGGGCCTGTTGTGGGCCCGCCGCAACGTCGCCCAGTTCGCCCATAGCCTGCCCGCCTCGATCGGCCGTCACCTCGAAGCCAAGGGCGATATACCGTACGGAGTCGCCATCTGCGCCGGCGGCCTGCTGGCCATTTCGCACAGCGACCTGCTGCCGCTGCTGCACCTGTAACGGGCCACCGCGCGGCGGCCCGGCCAGGGCATCGTCTTCAGAAAAAATCCGAAGATCTCGGTTCTTTAGGCTGACGTTAACTAACCTTAAGCCAACATCGCCAGACTTTCTCTCGAACCGAGTCCCTGAGAATCAGGGCCGGGACATCAAGGACCAGGTGGATGAAGACGTCACGATACGTCGTTTTAGGCATAGCGGCGATTGCCGGCATCCTGCTGTTTTTCCTCGTGCGCGGCCTGATCTCGGGCAAGACCACGACACAGGCCACCGCGTCCGCCACCGTAGCCGCGCCGCCGCCGGTCGCCGTGGCGCACGTCCTGGTCGCCGCCCGCGCCATCAAGGCCGGCACGCACCTTTCCGAGGACGACCTGACCTGGCAGGATTGGCCGGCCAACACGGTCAACGCCGCCTATATTACGGACAAATCCACGCCTTCGGGCGCGCCGGCCGCCGGCACCGAGGAAGCCGCCGCCAAGATCGTCAAGACCGGCCAGGACGTGGCTGGCGCCGCCCAGCGCCTGATCGGTCCCGGAGCCAAGGCCGCCTATATCGGCGGCGTGGCCCGCGAAGACCTGCAGCAGGGCGAACCCATCCTCGATGCCAAGATCGTCCGCGCCGACGCCGGCGGCTTCATGGCCGTCATGCTGCAGCCGGGCATGCGCGCCATCGCCGTCCCGGTCAGCGTCGACAATACAGCCGGCGGCTTCATCCTGCCGGGCGACCATGTCGACATCCTGGTAACCCACCAGATTCCGCGCGCCGGAGGCGGCGGCAATATCGACAGCGTCCAGCCCGTCCTGCGCAACATTCGCGTCCTGGCCATCGACCAGCAGGTCAAGAGCGAAAACGACAAGCCCAACATGATCGGCGCCACGGCAACGCTGGAGGTAACGCCCACGGACGGGCAGGCCCTCGTCCTGGCCAAGGCGTCCGGCACCCTGTCCCTGCTGCTGCGCTCCTATGCCGACCTGCAGGGCCCCTCCGGCGTCGTCAGCCCGACGCCCGCCGGCGACATTCAATCGAGCGTCCGCGTATTCCGCAACGGTCAGACCTCGGAGGTCCTGGTATCGCGATGATCCCCCGCACCGTAACGACTAATAAAGTTCGCCGTCCCCACATCTTAACCATGAGCGCCGCGATTCTGTTCGCGGCCTCAGCCGTATCGGCTTCGGCGGCGCCCGTGCCGTACGTCCCCTCGCCGTCGGCCATGCGCGTCACCACACAGACCGCGCCGGTCAGGACGCAGGTGATGAACCTGGCCAAGGGCCGTTCCGCCGTGATCGACCTGCCGGCCGACGCCAGCGACGTCTTCGTGTCCAACCCGGCCGTCGCCGACGCCGTGCTGCGTACGCCGCGCCGCATCTTCGTGCTGGGCGTCGCCCCCGGCCAGTCGGACGCCATCTTTTTCGACGCCATGGGCCGCCAGATTCTCAACCTGTCGATTCGCGTCGAAGCGGCAACGGATACCCTTTCGGACACGATTCATCGCCTGTTCCCGCAGAGCCAGGTCGAAATCCAGAGTCTGAACGGTCATATCGTGTTGTCCGGCATGGCGCAGAACACCGCGGAAGCCGACGAAATCGGCCGCCTGGCCCAGACCTATGTCGACAAGCCGGAAAACGTGCTGAACCTGATGTCGATCGCCGGCAAGGACCAGGTGACACTGAAGGTGCGCATCGTCGAGGTCAACCGCTCGACCATCAAGCAGATCGGTCTCGGCACGGACATCACCTACAATTTCGGCACGCAGTCCTATTCCTTCGGGCGAAGCAACAGCTGGGGCGCCAACGGCAAGTACTACGGCGGCACCGGAGGCTGTTATAACCAGAACAGCGTCGTGACCGGCACATTGACCCAGGACGCGAACGGAACGACCACCAGCGGGTCGACCACGATCACCAACACGTCCAGCACCACCCAGAATCTCTCTTACGGCACCAAGAACGCCAGCTGCCTGGAGGCCTTCGAACGCACGGGTCTTGCCCGTACGCTGGCCGAGCCGACCCTGACGGCCATTTCCGGCGAGTCCGCCAAGTTCCTGGCGGGCGGCGAATTCCCGGTCCCCGTCGGCCAGGACAACCAGGGCCGGGTCACCGTCGAATTCAAGCCCTTCGGCGTCGGCCTGGGCTTCACGCCGGTCGTTCTGTCGAGCGGACGCATTTCGATGCGCATTTCGACGGAAGTGTCCGAACTGACCAACGTCGGCGCCCTGACGCTAAGCTCGACCCTGACCATTCCGGGCCTGACCGTGCGCCGTGCCGAAACGAGCGTGGAGATGCAATCGGGCTCGTCGCTGATGATCGCGGGCCTGCTGGAATCGAAATACAAGCAGGCGATCGATTCGCTGCCCGGGCTTACCACCCTTCCCGTCCTGGGCTCGCTGTTCCGCTCGCGCGACTTCCTGAACGATGAAACCGAAATGGTCGTGATCGTCACGCCCTATATCGTTACGCCTGCCGACCCGAACGCGATGCAAACCCCCGCCGATAACCTTGCCCTACCAAGCGACATGTCTTCGGTCTTCATGGGTAATCTCAACAAGGTCATCAACAAGGCCGCCGACGGCCAGTCTCCCCCAGCGGCTCCGGCCTACCGCGCGCCCATCGGCTATGTGATCGAATAGGTGACGTCATGATTTTCCATCTTTCCGCGATCCGTTCCCGCTCTGGCCTTACCGCCACGCTTTCGCTCTGCATTCTTTCGCTGTCGGCCTGCGCGGAAGGCCCCGCTGGCCGCACCGCACAGGCGCCGGCAGCGGTCCTGCCGACCGAACAATATCCGCTGCGCGCCGAAACCAGCACCGATGCGATCAACCTGCGTGTCAATCCGAACGGTCTCTCCGAAAACCAGCGCCGCGCGCTCGACCGCCTTGCCGATCGCGCCAGCTGGGTGGACGGAGAGCCGCTCACCCTGGAAATCGTGACCAGCGGCACCCCGGCCGCCATCGCCTCCGGCCGCGCCATCAGCGCCTACCTCGTCGCCCATCGCGTGTCCGAGGATACGGTCTCGTCGACGAACCGGCGCGACCAGCCCGACGATATAGTGACGATCAACATCGTCAGTTACCAGGCGCATGTCTATGAATGCAACCGGTCATGGGAAAACGTAGCGGCTTCCGCGCGCAACACGCCATACAAGAACTACGGCTGCGCCATTACATCGAATTTGGCCGCCCAGATCGCCGATCCGCGCGATCTCTATAGCCCCGCGCCGCCAACGCCCGCCGACACCGCACGCAAATCCGCCGTGCTCGAGCGCTATCGCAAGGGTGAAAAGACAGGCGCGGACACGGACGACAACGCCAAGGGCACCGTCTCCCAGGCGATCCAGTAGGTATAGGTCATGCCCAATCCCGCAAAGCATAACGATCCCTTCGACAGCTTCGACGATCTCGATGACGATTTCGTCACTGACTACTCGCCGCTCCGGGTCGACAATGGCGCTCCCGTCCACGACCTGGGTGAGCCGGCGACGCCGGATATCGATCCGGCCCTGGGGAACCCGTACGAAACGCCGATCGGACGCGATCCGTTTGCCGACGACTATAGCGCGCCCGCGCCTGAAACGCGCATGAGCGCCTTCGCCAGCACGCCGGCCGCAGGGCCTGCCTATGCCATGGGCGACGACGATATCGGCGCGATTTCGATTCCGCGCATCGGCATCCACTTCTTCCCGGACTCGGAAGAGACCTTGCAGGCCTGCGACACGGCGGCGCTGGACCGCCGCATGACGCGCGCCCAGTGCATGGTCAAGCGCGGCGGCATCTTCGAGGCGATCGACACCTACCGCAACGAACCGACGCCTTCGCTGATCTTCGTCGAGACCATGGCGCGCGGCCGCGACATGCTGGACCAGCTGGGCCAGCTGGCCGAAGTCTGCGACGCCGCGACCAAGGTTGTCGTCATCGGCGCCCACAACGACATTTCGCTCTACCGCGAACTGATCCGCCAGGGCGTCAGCGAATACATGGTCGGCCCGATCCAGCCGCTGCAGCTGATCAAGACGGTCGCCTCGCTGTTCAACGATCCGGAAACGCCGTTCGTCGGCCGCGCCATCGCCTTCGTCGGCGCCCGAGGCGGCGCCGGTTCGTCGTCGATCGCCCACAACTTCGCCTTCAACCTGGCCGAAGCCATGCAGGCCAATACGGTCATCGTCGACTACGACCTGCCGTTCGGAACCGCCGGCCTCGACTTCAACCAGGACCCGCTGCAAGGCCTGGCCGATGCGCTCAACGAACCGGACCGCGTCGACGCCGTGCTGCTCGACCGCATGCTGACCAAGTGCTCGGACCGCCTGTCTCTGTTCTCGGCGCCGGCCACGCTCGATCAGGATTACCTGGCCGACGCCGAGGCCTTCGAGGACGTCACGCGCAAGGTGCGTTCGGTCGCCCCCTTCATCGTCATGGACCTGCCGCACGTATGGACGCCATGGCTGAAGCGCAGCCTGATCGCCGCTGACGACGTGGTCATCGTGGCGACGCCGGACCTGGCATCCCTGCGCAACGCCAAGAACATCATCGACCTTCTGAAGGGCGCGCGTCCCAACGATTCCGCGCCCAAGCTGGTGCTGAACCAGATGGAGATCCCGGGACGCCCGGAAATCCCCGTCAAGGACTTCACCGCCGCGCTCGGAATCGAGCCCAGCTGCCTCATCCCGTTCGATCCCAAACTGTTCGGCCAAGCGTCGAACAACGGCCAGATGATCGCCGAGATCGGCCAGGGCGGCAAGGTCGCCGAAAGCCTGAACCAGTTGACGGCTGCCATTACGGGCCGCACCCCCGAGGTCAAGGCCAAGCCGTCCTTCCTGTCCAAACTCTTCAAGAAGTGAGCTGATCACCCGTGTTTGGCAAACGTCCGTCGGATCAAGACAGTAACCGCACCGCCCCCCAGGCGCCGCGGCCCGCATCCGCGGCTGTCGCCGCCGCGCGTGAGGCTGCCCGTGGCGAAGCCG
>CAKZJB010000163.1 GCA_936940865.1 uncultured Asticcacaulis sp.
TTGATATCAGGCTCCGAAACGAACTTCGAAATCGAGAACGACACTGGAATCAAGACGTTGCCAGTGTCCTTTTGATGGTCGCATGCTTTACGCGAAAAACCGGGTTCCACTTTTTCGCAGCATGCTCAAAGGCGTGACCGTCCGGCAGGTCGCGGAACCGGCCGGGCTGGGCGTCGCCTTGCCGGGCGTAAACGCAAAACTGAAATCGGCGGCAGGTGATTGTGATCGCAGCCCCTTGGATAATCGTCCGAAAGTTATAAAGTCCGCCGACGCGCTTTCCGGAGACCCCCATGGCCGACAATTCTCATTCCCGGCCCCATTCCGATATGACGGAGACGCCGTCCGGGGACGACCAACGTCGCGACACGAAGGGCCTGCGCGGTTACGATCACGCCGCCGGCGGCTGGGATGCGCTCGGCGCCGTTGCCCGCGCCGTGCGCAGCCAGATGGATGCCGTCACCGGCACGCAGACGCTTTTGCGCGAAAACAAGCCCGACGGCTTCGACTGCCCCGGCTGCGCCTGGCCCGACCCAAAACACACCTCGGCCTTCGAATTCTGCGAGAACGGCGCCAAGGCCGTGACCTGGGAAGCGACGAAGAAGCGCGCCACGCCCGAGGTCTTCGCGCGGCATACCGTGTCGGAACTCCTGACCTGGCACGACCACGATATCGAAAACCTCGGCCGGCTGACCCACCCCATGGCCTATGACAGGGCCACCGACACGTATAAGGCCATCTCGTGGGACGACGCCTTTGCGCGCATCGCCAGGGTGCTGAACGCCCTGCCCGACCCCAATATGGTCGAATTCTACGCGTCCGGCCGCGCGTCGAACGAGGCAGCTTTTCTCTACCAATTGTTCGCGCGGGCCTACGGCACCAACAACTTCCCCGACTGCTCGAACATGTGCCATGAGGCGACGAGCGTCGGCCTGGCCGAAGCGCTGGGATTGGGCAAGGCTTCGGTCTCGCTCGACGATTTCGACCATGCCGACGCCATCCTGTCGATCGGCCACAATCCCGGCACCAACCACCCGCGCATGATGTCGACCCTGCGCAACGCGGCGAAGCGCGGCGCGCCGATCGTCGTCTTCAATCCGATGAAGGAGCGCGCGCTCGAACGCTTCACCGCGCCGCAGGACCCCGTCGAAATGGTGACGGGCGCGTCGACGCCGATCGCCAGCACCTGGCTGCAGCTTAAGGTCGGCGGCGATATCGCGGCGCTCAAGGGCGTCATGAAGGCCCTGCTCGAAAAGGAT
Source organism: uncultured Asticcacaulis sp. (assembly GCA_936940865.1). Classification (GTDB taxonomy): domain Bacteria; phylum Pseudomonadota; class Alphaproteobacteria; order Caulobacterales; family Caulobacteraceae; genus Asticcacaulis. The sequence continues at coordinate 1,257 of CAKZJB010000163.1, forward strand.
GCGGCCGACCTGGCCGCCGGCGGACCGGGCCTGCTCGATCGCGACTTCATCGCGCAACACACGACCGGCTTCGAAGCGCTTGCCGCCGATCTCAGCGACACGAACTGGGCCGATATCGAGGATGTCAGCGGCCTGTCACGCGGCGATCTCGAAAACGCCGCCGGGATTTATGCCGGGGCCTCATCGGTCATCTGCTGCTACGGCATGGGCGTGACCCAGCACAGCCACGGCACCGGCGCGGTGCAGCAGATCAGCAACCTGCTTTTGCTGCGCGGCAATATCGGCAGAAAAGGCGCCGGCATCTGCCCCCTGCGCGGCCATTCCAACGTCCAGGGCGACCGCACGGTCGGCATCGACGAAAAGACGCCTGTCCACCTGCGCACCAACATCAAAAAGGTCTTCGGCTTCGACGTGCCCGAAGGTATCGGCCACAACGCCGTCGAAGCGATGGCCGCCATGGCGGACGGCCGGTCGAAGGTGCTGATCGCGCTGGGCGGCAATCTCGCCGTGGCGATGCCGGACGTAACGACCTGCTTCCGCGCCATGCGCAAGCTAGACCTCTGCGTCAATATCGCCACCAAACCCAACCGCTCGCACCTGCTGGTCGGCAAGGAAACCCTGCTGCTGCCCTGCCTTGGCCGCACGGAACGCGACCTCCAGGCGTCGGGCGAGCAGGCGGTGACGGTCGAGGACACGGTCAGCATGGTCCATGCCTCACGCGGGAAACTGGCCCCGCCATCGGACAGCGTCCGGTCCGAACCCTGGATCGTCGCCCATATGGCAAGGGCCGTGCTGGGCGACCGCCACGGCATCGCGTGGGCGGATTTCGCCGACGACTACGACCGCATACGCGACGCCATCGAACAGGTCATTCCGGGCTTCGACGGCTACAACGAACGGATCAAGACACCCGGCGGCTTCCGCCTGCCGGTGGCGACCGCCGAACGCCAATGGAGGACGACATCGGGCAAGGCCGATTTCAAGGTGTTCGAAGGGCTGGCGGCGCGCGACACCGAGGCCGGCGCCTTGACACTCACCACCATCCGCAGCCACGACCAGTTCAACACCACCATCTATGGTCACGACGACCGCTATCGCGGAGTCTTCGGCCGCCGCGACGTCGTCTTTATGAATTCCGCCGACATGGCGGCGCGCGGCCTCGTCACCGGCGATCCTGTCGATGTCGAATCGCTGTCGTCCGGCGAAGCCCTGACGCGCTTTACCGTTTTCGCCCACGACATCGCGAAAGGCTGCGCCGCCGCCTACTACCCCGAGGCCAACGGGCTGATACCGCTGTCCGCCCACGACAGGCGCAGCGGCACCCCCTCCTACAAGTCGGTGCCCGTCCGCATCCGAAAGTCGGCTGTCCATGCCTGATACCGCCATTCCGGTCGGCAACCGCGCGTGGCGCGGCCAGGCGCTCGACAGCATGCGCGACGTGCCCGAAGAGACGCCCGTGGCCCTGGTGTTCGACGGATCGTCCGAGGCCGTCATGATGGCGACGCCGGCCGACCTCGAAGACTTCGTCACGGGCTTCGCCCTGACCGAAGGCATTGTTGCGCAGGCCTCCGATATCCGCCGTGTCGAAATCGTCGCCCACAAGAACGGTATCGAGGCGCGCGCATGGCTGCAGCCGGGTCTGATCGCAGACCGGGCGGCGCGCCGGCGTACGCGGACCGGCCCGACGGGCTGCGGCCTGTGCGGCGTCGAAAGCCTGGATGACGCCGTGCGCCAGGCGCCGCGGGTTTCCGGTGGACCGAGGCTGACGCCCGCCGATATTCTCAAGGCGGTCAACCAGCTGGAGGCGGCGCAGCCCCTCTCGGCGCGCACCCATGCCGTCCACGCTGCCGGCTTCTGGACGGCGGACGGCGGCCTGGTCGCCGCCCGCGAGGATGTCGGCCGGCACAATGCGCTGGACAAGCTGGCCGGCGCCCTGGCGCGCACCGGTGTCGCCGGCGCCTCCGGCGCCGTCGTCCTGACCAGCCGGGTATCGGTGGAAATGGTCGAGAAGGCGGCGGCCCTGGGCGCGCCCGTCCTGATTGCCGTTTCGGCGCCGACGGCCCTGGCCCTGCGGGTGGCCGACAGGTCTGGGATGACCGTCGTCGCCATAGCACGCGCCAATGGTTTCGAGGTTTTTACGCACCCGCAACGCGTCATCTTTTAGTTGCGGAAACCGCCGTGACCGGGCATCACAGGGCCATGCGCAAATATATCCTTCTTGCCGCCGCTCTGCTGGCCCTGCCCGCGTGCGCCCGGGCCGGCGACACGGTCGCCCTGACCTTCGACGACCTGCCGGGACTGACCCTGCACAATTCGCAGCCCTATGTGAACGAGACCAACCGGAAGCTGCTCGACGGCCTCAGGCGCCATGGCTTTCCGGCCATCGGCTTCGTCAACGAAGGCAAGATCGCCGACATGGATCGCGCGCAACAGACCGCGATCCTGGAAAACTGGGTGGCGGCCGGCCTCGACCTCGGCAACCACACCTACAGCCACGAAACGCCCGACAAGCTGTCGGCCGGCGCCTATACGGCCGATATTCTCAAGGGCGAAAAGGTCACCCGTCCGTTGCTGGCGGCCCACGGCAAGACGCTCGCCTGGTTCCGCTACCCCTATCTCGAAACCGGTCCGACGCGCAAAAAGAAGGCCGCGATCGAGGCCTGGCTTAAGGACCATGGCTACCGCATCGCGCCCGTGACCATGGAAAATTCCGACTGGATGTTTTCCGAGCCCTATGACGACGCCGTGGCGCGCCACAAGGCCAGGCGCGTGGCGAAGATCCGCGCCGAATACCTTGCCTATACCGACCGGACGGTCGCCTGGTATCAAAAAGCCGGCCACGCCCTGTTCGGACGCGACATGGCCTTCGTGATGCTGCTGCACGACGCCCGCCTCAACGCCGACTGCATCGACGACCTGGCCGGGATATTCAGGCGCCACGGCCTGACGCCGGTAACGATCGACCAGGCCATGACCGATCCGGCCTACCGGACGCCCGACCCCTATCTCGGCAAGGACGGCGTCGAATGGCTGGAACGCTGGTCGCCCGTGCTCGACAGGGACCTGCCCTGGGACGACTTCAGGGAACCGCCGCACGACATCCAGGTGGCCTACAACCGGCTCGATACGGACAAGTAGGTTTTTATCGGGGCCTGATTGCCCGGCGCCCGGCTCAGCATTGAATCCGTTATGGCGCAGGGCCTATCGGTTCCTCCCGACCGAAGGTGCCAGATGGACAGTTCAACGCCCCCCGGCAGCACAGCGGCTTCGATGTCGTGCGTGGTGTGCGCCTATAACGAAGCGGACAGCCTGAGCGACATCCTGAAGGCCGTCGACGGCCATCCCCTGTTTTGCGAAGTCATCGTGGTCGACGACGGCTCGACCGACGGCACGGCCGACATCGCCCGGACCTTCCCGGACGTGCGGGTGATTTCCTACGCGAAAAACCGCGGCAAGACCTATGCGCTCAGCCTCGGCATAGACGCGGCGTCGGGCGACCATATCATGCTGATCGATGCCGACCTGAAGGGGCTGAAGGCGTCGAACATCTTCGCCCTGGCCGAACCGGTCATCGATGGCCGCTCACAGGTCAGCATCAGCCTGCGCGCCAACAGCCTGGCGCTCTACCGGGCGCTCGGCCTCGACTTCGTGTCGGGCGAACGCGTCCTGCCGGCGGCGCTGGTCAAACCGCATGTCGCCCAAATGCAGCGCCTGCCGCGCTGGGGCGCCGAAGCCTTCATGAACGGGCTGGTCACGCGCGGCGGACTGCCGATCGCCGTGGTCGAATGGCCTGATGTGTTCAACATCCGAAAACGCCAGAAGATCGGCGCCTGGCGCGGCGCCCTGGCCGAACTGGCGATGACGGCGGACGTCTTCCGCGTGCTCACGCCGGTCACGGTGGTCCGGCAGAACCTGGCCATGCTGAACCTGGTGTCGTGGCGAACCGAAAGGCGCAGGCGCATGCCGCCGGCCCCCGTGGCTCTTACGCACCTGCGCAGCCTGTTATTTGGAGAGAATTAAACCACGGCGGACAGGCCGAGCGTCAGGAGCAGTCCGACGAGGCCGACAAGCGTCTCCATCAGCGACCACGAGCGGAACGTATCTTTCAGCGACAGGCCGAAATACTGCTTGAACATCCAGAAGCCGGAATCGTTGACGTGGCTGCACATCAGGCTGCCGGCGCCGATGGCCAGCACCATCAGGTTGGGATCGACACGGCCCGTGGCCACGAGCGGCGCCACCAGGCCGGCGGCGGTCAGGCCGGCAACCGTCGCCGAACCCAGGCAGATGCGCACCACCATGGCCACGCCCCAGCCGAGCACCAGCGGCGGCAAGGGCACGGCGGCCAAAAGCTGGCCCAGATGCCCGCTGATCCCGCTGTCGACGAAGACCTGCTTGAGCGCGCCGGCGCCGGCGATGATCAGCAGGATCGGGGCTATGTCGCGCAAGGCCTGTTCCGATGGCGCCAGGACCGTCGGCAGGGACTTGCCGCGCAGGACACCAAGGACAAGGATGGCCAGGACGTAGGCGGCCAGCATGACGACCATGGGGCTACCGGCGAAGGCGACGACGGGGGCCGCCGATCCAAGCGGCAAACAGGACGCCCCCGTGGCCGCCGCCAGCAGGATGACCGGCAGCAGCGCCGCCAGGAAGCTGATCAAAGTTCCCGGCAGCGCGGCTTCCGGAAGGGGGTCGACCTCGAACAGGCGCGGCGGATCGGCCTTGATGCCCTTTAGTGTCAGGGCGAAGACCGGCCCGGCGATGATCAGGGTCGGGATACCCACGATCAGCCCGTAGATCAGGGTCAGGCCAAGATCGGCATGGAACTGCTGCACCAGCGCGGTCGGCGACGGATGCGGCGGCAGGAAGCCGTGGGCGATCGACAGCCCGGCCAGCAGCGGAATGCCGAGCGCCACGGCCGGCCGTCCCGACTGGTAGACCAGCGAAAAGATCAGCGGCACCATCAATACGAAGCCGACATTGTAAAACAGAGGAATGCCGACGATGAAACCGGTCAGCGTCATGGCCAGCGCCATGCGCTTCGAGCCGAAGAGCTTGACCAGGCTGATGGCGATGCGCTGGGCGGCGCCGCTGTCGGAAATCAGCTTGCCGTAGACCGCGCCAAGGCAGACGATGACGGCGAGCGAGCCCATCGTGTCGCCGATACCGTGCTCGAGCGACTTGGCCATGTCCGCGAACGGCATGCCCGACATGAAGGCCGCCGCCAGGGTCGCGACGACGAAGGCGATGAAGGGCTGGACGCGCGCCCAGGCAACCAGGACGGTCAGCAGAAGCACGGACACGGCAACCGGCACAAGCGGAAGAAGCGACGATGCCATCACGCTTCCGCCTCGCGCAAGGACAGGCCGGCAAGATGACCGAGAACCTGATCGGTCAGGGCGTCGGGACTGAGTATGCCTTCGAGCCGGATGGCCTTTTCGTCGGCATCGGGGCGCTCCAGCGTCGCACATTGGCTGTCGAGCAGGCTCGGCGGCATGTAGTGGCCGGGGCGGTTTTCCATGCGGTGCGAAAGCGTCGGAAAATCGACTTCCGGGTGGACGAAGGTGACGGCGACACCGGCGCGCGCGCGGATATGATCGCGATAGACGCGCCTGAGCGCCGAGCACGAGACAACGCAGCCCGAGGCGCTCAAGACCCGGATCGTATCGGCGACGCGATCCAGCCACGGCCAGCGGTCGTCGTCAGTCAGGGCAATACCGGCCGACATCTTGGCGACATTGGTCTCCGGGTGCAGGTCGTCGCCTTCCACGAAGGTGTAGCCCAGCGCCGCGGCGATCCGGCCGCCCAGCGTCGTCTTGCCGCTGCCGCTGACGCCCATGACGACGATGGCCCGTGCGGCGGGCCTGGCATCGGAGACGGCATCATCGGGCAGAGGCGAAAGGCTCATTGCGCAATCCGAAAGAAAAAGCACGTTCCCGGACCAGGGAGTGCTGGTCGTCCAGAGAGTTAACCGGCGTCCGGGAACGTGCTGCACCATGACGATGAACGGGAATGGGAGTTCACGCCTGTGCGAGTTGAAGAAACGGCGCGGCCGGAACCGCACCGGATTTACGCAAACGCGACATTGCGCATGACAGCGCTAACACCACGAAATAGCACCATATGGGATTTCGCTACCCGGCAGCCGCCCGCTGCGGCACAAATAGCCAAACCATCAATGACAGCGCTAACACCAAAACCTTTGGAAATAACCGCTTTTTCCGCGGTCGAAACCTTGTTGTATCCTGCCCGTCGCGCATATGACAGCGCTAACATCGGTAAACTGCACCCAACGCCCCTGCTTGTCAAACGGAATCTTGTTATAATTGGTCAAAGCCCGGCGATTGATCGTCAGGTGCTTTGTCGCGGCTTGAGCGCGACGCCGAGATCGATGTGCTGGCGCGCCACGGGGCGGCCGTCGATAAGGCTGAGCAGCATGTCGGCCGAACGCATGCCGATGTCGAAACGCGGCGTCGCCACCGAGGTCAGGGCCGGCACGGTGCAGGCCGACGACGGCAGGTCGTTGAAGCCGCCGATCGCCAGTTGGCCGGGGACGCTGATCCCCTTGCGCAGGCATTCGAACAGGCCGCCCTGCGCCAGGTCGTCGTTGCAGAAGAAGATGGCGTCGGTATCGGGCGCCTGTTGCAGCAGGCGCTCGAGCAGGATGCCGCCCAGTGCCACCGACGACGAATCCGGCACCATCAGCTCGCGCCTGGGCTCGTAAAGGCCGGCGCGCATCAGGGTGTCGCGGTAGCCGCGGTTGCGCGCCAGGGTCCGCGAGTCGAGCTGCGACCCGATAAAGGCGATGCGGCGGCGGCCTTGCGCCAGCAGGTGTTCGGTCATGGCCTCGGCTGCGGCTTCCTGGGAAAATCCCACGCTGTAGACGCCCTCGCGATCCGACAGCTCCATCATATGGACCACGGGCACGCGCACCTGCTCGATCAGGCGCCGCGTCGATTCGCGATAGTTCATGCCGGTCAGCAGGATACCGTCGGGATCGAAGGCCAGATAGGCGCGCACCAGCGCCTCCTCTTCCTCGGGAGAATAGTTGGTCACGCCCAGGAGCATCTGGTAGCCCTTGGGCCGCAGGACCTTCTCGACGCCGTCGAGCGTTTCCACGAAGACCATGTTGCGCAGAGACGGCACCAGGACGACGATGTTCATCGAGCGCGCCGAGGCCAGGGAGCTGGCCGCGCGATTGCTGACATAGCCCATCTCGTCGGCGACACGCTGGATGCGCTCGCGCACCTCGTCGGCGACCTTGTCGGGGCGGCGGAAGGCGCGCGACACGGTGATGCTCGACACGCCGACGCGGCGGGCGATGTCGTCGAGCGTCACTCGTCCGGTGCTGGAGGCGCGCGCTTTCGCTTTGATCGGCTTTTCGTTCACGACTCGAAGGGTTCCGGCAATTCGCTTACGAAAGCGCTAACACCGGACGTCGCCGATGTCACCTGCCCTCACCGCTGGATTGCGTAGAGGCTGTGGTGCGTCAGGATGTAGAGCGTCCGGCCGTCCTTGCCGCCGAATATCAGTTGCAGCGGCCGGTCCGGCACGTCGATCCGCCCCGTCTCGGCGCCGTCGGGCGCATAGACGAAGACCTGGCCGTTGGCGACATAGACATTGCCGTCGGCATCGGTCGTCGCGCTTTCCCCGCCGCGATTGGCGAAAGGCCTGAGACCCGTGAGCGCGCCGCCTTCGCCCACGGTTCCGACATAGGTCGTGTCCTCGGCGGCGCTGACGATATAGACGCGGTCACCGGGCTTTTTCGCCTGGAAACCATAGGTGTCGAGCGTATCCGAGAAACGCCAGCCGAGATGATTGGCCGGCCCCTGCTGCCAGACGCGGAAGGCCGGCAGGACAAGACTTCCATCCGGCGAGACATATTCGCGGGCCTTGGCCGCGCCCATGTCGCGGACGAACATTTCCGACAGGGTGGTGAATTCATAGGTGTCGGGGTTGAGCTGGTCACGAAACTCGCCATTGTCCCAGACATTGACCGGCAGGAGGGTTTTGGCGCCCGCATGCGCCGAAGCAGCCTGGGGGCTCAGAACTTGAAGCGCCGCCCCCGCCGATCCGGGCTTCAGGCTGTAGACCGTGGCCTCCGGGCCGAAGGACGACAGCACCAGCAGATTGCCCGAAGCGTCGACCGACAGGTTGACCGGATCGACCGGCGCGTCCGACACCAGGGTCACCCCCTCGCCTTCGGCATAGGCATGGATGCGCTGGAAGCGGCGGTCGATGAAGTAGAGCTTGCCGGCCGCGTCGACCGCGGCGCCCGCGATCGAGTAAAAGCCGGTCGCCACCTTCTCGACCCCGACACTGGCGGCCGGAACCGGCTGGACCGCCCCTGCCGGCACATCGAGCACGGCGAACTCGCGCTCGCGCACCTGGAAGTGGCGGTTGTCGTCGACGATGGCGTTTTCGAACGGATACTTGCTGGCCCGCAGATAGGTGCCGCATCCGTTGTCGTCACAGGTCGCGAAGCCGCTTTCGGCGTTGATATGGACGTTGCGGAAGCGGATATCGCCGGAATCGGCCAGTTTTACCGCCATCGGCGCCGGCTTGATGTTCCGCGTGACGCGATAGCCGTGGTAATTGGCGAACAGGATGTTCGACGAGTTGCGGATGTCCATCGACACCGTGTCCTGGCTTTCGCGCACCTCTTCCTCGGTCTGCGGCGCCAGGAATTCCCAGTTCTTCACGCCGTCAAGCACGATTTCGTTGCGGATATGGTGTTCGGCCGACAATTCGTAGACGTGGCCCGGCGTCGATGTATCCGAGACGTAGAAGCCGGCCTGCGCGAAGGTATTCGGCGTCCAGACATTGGCGAAGGTTCCGCCGCCGCCGTCGCGGACCCAGATGCTGGGCCGCTGGCGGTCCCAGAAGAGCGCCGGATCGCCGTTGGGCGTCTTGGCATAAGGATCCGCCGGTCCCTTGCCGCCGGCCAGGTTGGTGCCGTGGCCGCCGTGGATCCGGACGTCGTAGACCTGCGACTGTTCGCCGGCCCTCCACATAAGGGCCGTGGCGCGCGGATTGACGACCCCGGTGAACAGGCCCAGGCCGCTCACCGTCGCATTGCCGCCCCGGGCGCTTTCAAGCAACGCCTTGGCGTCGCCGACGCCCGCGAAGGCCGGCGTGTTGTCAGGCAGCTCAAGCTGGGTCAGGCTGGGATGGAGCGCGATCACCACGCTGTCGGGACGGAGCTTGATCGTGTCGGTGACGCGGTAAAGGCCGATCGGGAAATAGACGATGCGGTGCGTATCGATCGCCTTCTGGATGGCGGCGGTGTCGTCGGTCGCGCCGTCGCCCTTTGCGCCGAGGTCGTGGATATTGGCCCAGTCGGCGACGGGGGGCAGCGGCTTCAGCACATTGGCCTGGGCCGGCAGGGCCGCAACCGCACCGGCATCGAACTGGGTGTCGAAGTGTCCCATCGCGCCCGGCGCATCGAGCTTGAGCCCATAGGTAAAGGCCTTGACGCGATAGGTCCTGGCCGGCGCCCTGACCGTCTTGCCGCTGTCGCGGAAAAGGGCGAAGACCGGCGTATCGCGCGCATTGGCGTTGTCGAGGCCGATCTGGGTAAAGGCGTTGTTCTCGTTGGAGATGATGACCGCGGCCTTGGACACCCCGTCGAAACGGACGTCCTTGCCAAACACGGAGTCGCCGTAGCCGCGGTCGATCTCGATGCCGACCGGCACCTTTTTGATGCTGATATTGGCGAGCGTCAGTCCGGCCTCGTGTTCGCGGATGGCCGCGTCGCGCTGGCCTTCGAAGGTCGAGTCCAGCAGGGTGAACTGCCAGGCGGGCGACGTTTTCTCGGTGACGATGCCATAGCGGCCGCCATGGAAGTGCAGGTCGTCGCATTCGTTGCCGGCCTGGTAGATGCCGGCAAAGCCCGACCCCAGGTGAAAGTCGATATGGCTGAGATAGGTGTGCTGCGCCGTGCGGAAACGCACCCCCGCCGCCGCCGGATTGCCGTCGCCGATCTCGAAATCGACGTTCGACAGGGCGGAATAGAAGGTCGCGGAATTGGCGTCGCGGTTCTTTTCGCTGAAGGGCACGGCGCTGGCGACCGGCACGGGCACCCGGCCCACCTCATACTGGTCGCCGCCGGTGAAGACGACCATGGTGCCGACGCCCTTCTGGAAGCCCGGCGTATTGGGCGCCAGCACCAGGACGGGGCGCGTCGGCCCGACACCATAGATCCGCACGGCCAGGCGGACCAGCAGGCTTTTCGTGATGCGGTAACGGCCGGACGGCAGGAAAACGATGCCGCCGGCGCCCTTGTTGGCAGCCTGGTCGATGGCGGCCTGGATCGCCGCGGTGTCGTCGGCCTTGCCGTCGCCAACCGCCTTTACCGTCACGGCCAACGGATCGTTGGGCGCGGTCAGATAGGCCGATTGCGAGCTGGCGGCCTGGGCCGGCGCGGCAACAAGCGCGACAAGAACCCCAACACAAACGCCGGACACACTACGCTTGAGCATCGTTTTGAACATGGCTGGTTCTCCCTGCCGGCTACGCCGCCGCTATTATGTTATGACAGCGCTAACATGGAAATGTAATCGATTCAATCGCAATTCCCTGCATTATATGGTCACACAAATGACAGCGCTAACATGATGATGTTGCATGGCTTAAGTCTTTCCAAGCCGACGAAACAATAACATATTTTCGGCCCTCCCCATAAATGGGGAGGGCCAAGCATTTTCTTTGTAGGTCCCTACTGCCCCGCCACCACGATATCGGACGCCTTGGCAAGATCCGGCAGAGTGACCACCAAAGTGTTGGCCAAGGTTTCAACCTTCAGCGCCCTGCCGTTCAGGGTGGCGCCCGTCCCGCTCCAGCCGTGGACGACGAGCGAAATCCCCGTCCACCACGGCTTGTAGCTGCCGTCACGTTCGTTCAGCATCACATGTAGCGCCCCGTTTTCGACACGGCAGCTCACTGTCTGGCGAAGATAGACCCCGCGGGTATAGGCGAAACTTGTCCCGTCGTCGAAATAAAGCTGCGCCGTGCAGTCCGGCCCCGGATAGACATGAAGCTCCAGCGCGCCCTGCGGCGTTTCCATGGTCGACTGCACCAAAGGCTGCTTGGCGATGATCGACCCCGGGCGGACGAAGACCGGCAGGCGCTCCAGCTTCGGCGTCTCCCTGAACGCCGCCGCGACCTTTTCGCCGGTCCAGTAGTCGAACCAGCCCTCGCCCGGCAAGGTGACGTCGTAGGCGGCGGGCGACTCGCCGTTCGGCGCCGGCGCGATCAGCAGGTCCGGCCCCAGCATGAACTGGTCGGCGACGCCGTCTGACGCCACGGACTTAGGATATTCCAGGAAGACAGGCCGCATGATCGGCAGGCCCGTGCGGCTGTTCTCCTCGGCCAGCGAATAGATATAGGGCATCAGCCGGTAGCGTTCTTCGATATAGCGGCGGCGGATATTTTCATGCTCGGGGCCGCTGACCCATGGCTCCTGCGGCGCCTTGCCCTTCTGGTAGTGGTCGCGGAAGATGGGATTGAAGGCGCCGACCTCGATCCACCTGGTCAGCAAATCGGCGGGTGCTCGCCGGCGAAGCCGCCGATATCGTCGCCGGCGTAGGCGAAGCCAGACAGGCCGAGATTGACCAGTTGCGAGGTCGACAGGCGCAGATGCGCCCAGCTCGACGTGTTGTCGCCGGTCCAGGTCGCCGCATAGCGCTGGCCGCCGGCATAGGTCGCCCGCGTCAGCACGAAGGGCCGCGTATCGGGCGCCAGCTTGCGTACGCCCTCATAGGTCGCCTGAGTATTCAGCATGCCGAAGACATTGTGCATCTCGGCGTGGGTGGCGTCGCGCGGCGCGAACCCCGGCTCCTCGATACGGTGGAGGTTGTCGAGCGGCATGGTCTTGGAGCGGGTATTGAAGACCGAAGGCTCGTTCATGTCGTTCCAGAAGCCTGAGATCCCCATGCCGACGAAGGTCTTGTACTGCTGCCCCCACCACTCGCGCGCCTTCGGCCGGCTGAAGTCGGGGAAAACGGCGTCGCCCGGCCATACCGGCCCGACGAAGGTCGTGCCGTCGGCCTTGCGCACGAACAGGTTCTGCGCCGCGCCGCTGTCATAGGGGGCATAGCCCTGGTTCGGCGCATAGGCGACGTGCAGGTCGGTGATCAGCACCAGGTGCAGGTTTTGCGACTTCAGCCGCGACACCAGTCCCGCAAGATCGGGAAAGGCCTTCGTATTGACGGTGAAAGGCCGGTTCCGGTCCTGATAGTCGATATCCATATAGACGACGTCGGCCGGCAGGTGATCGGCGCGCAGGCGGTCGGCGATGCCCTGGACCTCGCCTTGCGTCATGTAGCCCCAGTGCGACTGCTGGAAGCCCAGCGCCCACTGCGGCGTCAGCGGCGCCTTGCCGGTAAGCCAGGCATAGTCTTCGACGATGTCCTTGGGACCGTCGCCGGTCATGATGTAATAGTCGACCGGTCCGCCTTCGGCGCCGAAGGAAAAGGCGTCGCGCTCGCTCTTGCCCATGTCGAAGACGCTGCGCCAGGTATTGTCCATGAAGAGACCGAAGCTATGGCCGCTTTCGTCGACGCCCAGGACGAAGGGGATCGACTTGTAGATCGGATCGGTGGCGACGCCATAGCCGAAGGTATCGCTGTTCCAGTTGGTAAAGGCGCCGCCGCGGCGGTCGAGCGGCCCGGTCTTGTCGCCCAGGCCGAAATAGTGTTCATCCTCGGGCATGGCCTTGCGGACGCGAAAGCCGCCGTTTTCGAAGACGAGCGCCTTGCCCGGCGCATCGGCCAGGACGACCCGGCCGGACTTGTCCAGAACGGTCACCGCAAGGGTGGCCTTGTCGATCTTCACCGTCAGCCGGTCGTTGGAAATCTCGGCCACCGGACCGGCATCGGAGACTTCGAAAAGGGTGCGCGTAATATCGGTCTTGACCGCCCATGAGGCATCTTCAGGCAGGCCCCCCTTGCCGGCGCGCACGCGGATGATATCGCCGCGCGGTGCGCTGATCTCCATGCGGACGCCGTCGCGGTCGAGCGTATAGTGGTCGACAAGCTGTGCGGCGCCTGCACCGGACGCCAGCAACAGCGCCGCAGCGGCGCACGCGGTCATAAGCAGGGTCTTCATATCGTTTCCTCTGGTGGTTCGGCCACATCCGTTTTGCGCGACCATGCCAGACAACCCGCGGCGAAGGCAACGCCACCGGGCGCCCTGCATACGTATTCTCCGCCGGCGCCATCGGCAGGCAATTATGTATTGACAGCGCACCGAGATTGGACGACCAATCTCCATGCCAATGGAAGCGCTTTCATGTGGTCGGATCGGCAATTCCCGATGGATCCGGAGACTTTCCGACGGAGGCGGCGCCATCTCCCCCCGCCGCCTCCCCTTTTCCGTACGCTCGCCCCGCGGCCCGAACCGGCGAAGGGGGAACACAAGCTGTTGCAATCATTCGCAAACTGACCTCATATTCCGGCGCCATCGGAGGGTGAAAGCAAAGTGGGATCGGGCAAGCCAACAATCGACGACGTGGCGGCGCTGGCCGGAGTGGCCCGGGTAACCGTTTCCCGGGTCCTGAACGGCGGCCCGAACGTCAGCGACAAGGTCCGGCAGGCCGTGCTGGCAGCGGTCGAAAAGCTTCAGTACAAGGTCAATGTCCAGGCCCGGTCCCTGGCCGGCGGCAAAAGCCGCGTCCTCGGCCTGATCTACTCTTCCGATGTCGAGACCGAGCCCAACTCCTTCTATTATTCGGCGATCGAGCTGGGCGCCCTGCGCGCCTGCAGCCAGGTCGGGTTTCAGCTCGGCACCCACGCCGTCAACCAGCACTCGCTGCGCAAGGCCGACCTGGTGATGGAGATCATCCGGTCGCGCCGCTACGACGGCCTCATCCTTACGCCGCCGTTTTCGGACGACGCCGAACTGCTCGAAAACATAAAGGCCGTACGCTTTCCCGTCGTCGCGGTCTCGGCCGGGCGGCCGGCCCAGAGCATCGTCCCCAGCGTCAGCATCGATGACGAGGCCGCGGGATACGAACTGACCCGGCATCTGCTGCTGCTTGGACACCGGCGCTTCGCCTTTATCAAGGGCCTGGAAGGTCACGTCTCGGCGGAGGACCGCTATCTTGGTTTTGTCCGCGCCCTGGAGCAGGCGGGCATCGCGCCGACGTCCGCCCGCGTGGAGCGCGGCAGCTTCACCTTCCGGTCCGGCATCGACATCGCCGCCCGGATACTGAACGGGTCCGACCGGCCCACGGCGCTGATCTGCGCCAATGACGACATGGCCGTGGGCGCCTTGTTTACAGCCCACAAGATGGGTCTGCAGCTCCCCCGGGAGCTGTCGGTCGTCGGTTTCGACGACACGCCGGTTTCGGAAATCATCTGGCCGCCGCTGACGACGATTCACCAGCCCCTGAAGACCATGGGCGCGCGCGCCGCGGAAATTCTCTTCGATACGGTATCCGGAGAGCCCCCGCAGCCCGCCGAACACGGGCTTGCCAATCTGGTCCCCCACCGGCTTGTGATCCGCGAATCGGCGTCGTCGCCCTCGCTCTGAGCCACGGGCCGGCGCCGCGTGCCTCGCGCCGGCCGGACGACGGAAGCGCTATCTGTCTCCGGAAGGACAATGCGGCCCGAACCGCGGCCGGAATGAGGCAAATCATCGCATTGTGGCATTTGAGGCGCAGGTCTAAATAAAACACCCATGAATCGGCCCCCCGGCCCGTACAAGGCCGGGGGAAGACTTGACCGGCACCGCCGGTTTGACGCATATGGAAGCGCTTCCAGAGCGATCGCGGTGACCGCTCCAACGATAAACAATTCCGCCAGTGGAGGATCAGAATGAGAAGAATGAAGAGGCCGGCGCCCGGCATGCTTGCAATTTCGTCGCGCGCGGCCCTGTCGGGCGCGGTATGCGCGGCGGCGCTGGCCGCCGGTTCGGCCTTCGCGCAGGACACGACCCCGGCGCCCGCCGCCAGCGATACGGTCGTCGTGACCGGCATCCGCAAGGGCCTGCAGGACTCCCTCACCATCAAGAAGAAGAGCTCGTCGATCGTCGAAGCCGTTTCGGCTGAAGATATCGGCAAGCTGCCGGACGTCTCCATCGCCGAATCGCTGGCCCGCCTGCCCGGTCTCGCCGGCCAGCGCGTCAACGGCCATGCCCAGGTGATCTCGATCCGCGGCCTGTCGCCCGACTTCTCCAACACCCTGCTCAACGGCCGCATGCAGGTCTCGACCGGCGACAACCGCGCCGCCGAATTCGACCAGTATCCGTCGGAACTGATCAACTCGGCCGTGGTGTACAAGACGCCGGACGCCGGCCTGGTCGGACAGGGCCTGTCGGGTACGGTCGACCTCAACACCGTCAATCCGCTCGACTTCAAGAAGCGTGTGTTTACCGTGGGCGTGCGCGGCTCGCATAACAGCAACGGCAAGCTCAACGCCGACTCCAAGGTCGACGGCAACCGCATCAACTTCACCTATATCGATCAGTTCCTGGACGGAAAGCTCGGGATCGCGCTCGGCTATGCCCACCTCGACGACCCGACCCAGACCAAGCACTCGAAGAGCTGGTGGTGGGACGTTGAAGGCAACGACTCGATCACCGGCCTGCCGCGCCTCGGCGCCGGCAAGGGCGGCGACTTCTTCCTGAACGGCGTTGAAATCTGGAACAATTCCCGTTCGCAGAAGCGCGACGGCGTGATGGGCATCGTCGAGTTCAAGCCCAACGACAACTTCCACAGCGTCAACGACCTGTACTATTCGAAGTTCGACCAGACCGACACCATCCGCGGCACCATGTGGTACCAGTCGCAGTGGGCGGACGACATCCATATCTCGAACCCGACCTTCACCTCGGTCGGCGGCACCGAATTCGCCAACGGCGGCACGGTGTCGGGCGTCGCGCCGATCATCCGCAACGACTACAACACGCGCCAGGACAAGATGTTCTCGTTCGGCTCGAAGAACACCTGGCGCTGGGACGACTGGCGCATGCTGGCCGATCTCGGCTATTCGGAGGCCAAGCGCGACGAAACGATTTCGGAGACCTATGCGGGCTACGGCACCAGTTCCACGGCCCTGGCGCGGACCTTCGATTCCGTGGCGGAAAAGATCGCCTATGGCGGCTTCCCGACGCTCGATCCGGCGCTCAACTACGCCGACGCGAGCCAGGTTTACCTCGGCGATGTCGCGCCGTGGGGCGGCTGGGGCCACGACGGCACGATCCGCTATCCCCACGTCAAGGACACGCTGAGCCAGGCCAAGCTGTCCGGGCGGCACGATTTCAAGTGGGGCATTTTCGACCAGGTGGAACTGGGGCTTGCCTATTCGCAGCGCACCAAGGACAAGGCGGTCGACGAATACAATCTCTGCCTGAAGGGCTGGGTCAATGACGGCTCCGGCAACTGTCACGGCAATCGCGTCGCCGTCGGTTCGCAATACCTGATTCCGGCCTCCAGCCTCGACTGGGCCGGCTTCGGCGGTGTGCTGTCGTACAACATTCCGGCTGTGGAAGCGGCCTATTACGACAAGCTCGCCATCAAGGACGAGAACAATTACAACAAGTTCTGGAAGGTCCAGGAAGACCTGACGACGGGCTACGCCAAGCTGGACATCCAATCCGAACTCATGGGCACTCCGCTCCGTGGAAACTTCGGCGCACAGGTCATCCAGGCCCGGCAGACCTCGTCGGGCTACACGACCGACAATGTCGGCGGCGTCATCAAGTTCAAGTGGTTCGAGAAGACGAACACCTACACCGACTTCCTGCCCAGCCTGAACCTGATCCTCGACGTCAGCGACAATACGATGGTTCGCTTCGCCCTGGCGCGCCAGATGGCGCGTCCCCGCATGGACGACCTGCGCGCCAATGCCTCGGCCGGCGTCGACATCACGACCGGGGTTTGGAGCGGTTCCGGCGGCAATCCGGATCTGAAGCCCTGGCGCGCCAATGCGGTCGACCTTGCCGTCGAGCACTACTTCTCCAAGTCGAGCTATATCGGCGTCGCCTGGTTCAACAAGTATCTCGACAGCTACATCCGCAATCTTACGGATTCGCATTTCGACTTCACCGGCTACCCGAACCTCAGCGGCGTGACGCCGGTCAGCAATATCGGGAACTTCACGAAGCCGGAAAACGGTTCGGGCGGACACGTCGAAGGGCTGGAGCTGTCGGGCGCCCTGGAAGGCAAGATGGTCCATCCCTGGCTCGACGGCTTCGGCTTCATCGGCTCGTGGTCGCGCGGCTGGACCAACATCGCGGCCGGCGATCCGACCGATCCGGGCAAGCTGCCGGGCTTCTCGGGGACGGTGACCAACGCCACGCTCTTCTATGAAAAGCACGGCTTCTCGGCCCGGATTTCGGAACGCTGGCGGGCCGCGGAACTGGGCGAAACGGTCCAGCTCTACGCCAACCGCGCCACCACGCGCATCCTGCCGGACAAGCAGATCGACGCGCAGATCAGCTACGAGATTTCCGACGGACCGCTCAAGGGCATGACCCTGTTGCTGCAGGCCAACAACCTCACCAACTCGGCGTACCAGACCCAGCTGAAGACGAGCGAGAACAAGCTCAGCGACGGCACCTCCTTCCCGGAAATCTACGAAACCTACGGCACGACGTGGATTTTCGGCTTTAACTACAGGTTTCAGTAAGCGCTGAGACTTGCCCCACTGCCGCCGGACAGCCTCCCGGGTCCGGCGGCATTTTTTTCGATTTGACGCGGACGCGGCCGCGCGCGACATTCGCCTTCCGGCCCGGCCAGAGGAAGCTGTTCCGTGCATATTGCCCCAATCAGAAAGATCGTCATCGTCGGCGGGGGAACCGCCGGCTGGATGGCCGCCGCCCTTTTCGCCAAGCTGTTCCTCAGCGCGCCCAACCCGACGGCCGAGGTGACCCTGGTCGAGTCCGAGGACATCGGCACGGTCGGCGTCGGCGAGGCCACCATCCCGGCGATCAAGCGATTCAACCAGTTGCTCGACCTCGACGAGGCCGACTTCATGAAGGCCACCCAGGCGACCTTCAAGCTGGGCATCGAATTCGCCGGCTGGACCCGCCCCGGCGACAGCTACATCCACGGCTTCGGCAAGATCGGCCAGGAGCTGGGCTGGCTCAGGGCGCACCAGTACTGGCTGAAGATGCGCGGCACGGGCAAGGTGTCCGACCGCTTCGACGACTATTCGATCAACACGGCCGCCGCGCACGCCAACCGCTTCCTGCGGGCGCGGCCGGACATGCCGCAATCGCCGCTCAACGACATCGCCTATGCCTACCATTTCGATGCCGGCCTGTTCGCGCGCTATCTGCGCGCCTATTCGGAAAAGCGCGGCGTCGTCCGCGCCGAGGGCCGCATCACCGACGTCCGCCTGAAACCCGACACGGGCTTCGTCGATCGCCTGGTCCTGGCCGATGGCCGCGAGATCGACGGCGAGCTGTTCATCGACTGCTCTGGCATGCGCGCCCTGCTGATCGAAAAGGCGCTCGGCGTCGGTTACCAGGACTGGGGTCACTGGCTGCCGTGCGACCGGGCCGTCGCCGTGCCCTGCGCCTATCCCGACGCCGGCCGGGCCGCCGCCATGACGCCCTGTACGCGCTCGACCGCCCGCGAGGCCGGATGGCAATGGCGCATTCCGTTGCAGCACCGCATCGGCAACGGCGTCGTCTATGCCTCGGCCTTCACCGGCGACGACGCGGCCGTGTCGGAGCTTCTGGCCTCGCTGGACGGACCGGCCCTGGCCGAGCCCCGCGCGATTCCCTTCCGCACCGGCAAGCGCAGCCGCGTGTGGGAAAAGAACGTCGTGGCCGTCGGCCTGTCGAGCGGCTTCCTGGAGCCGCTGGAATCCACCAGCATCCATCTGATCCAGTCGACCCTGATCCGGCTGGTCAACCTGTTCCCCGACACGGCGTTCGCGCCCACGACCATCGCCCAGTTCAACGCCATGACGGATTTCGATTTCGAACGCATCCGCGACTTCATCATCGCCCACTACCGCCTCAATGCCCGCGACGGGGCGATGTGGGCGGCCTGCCGCGACATGATCCCGCCCGACACGCTTCGGCAAAAGCTCGACCACTTCGCCGACCGGGGACGCATCGTGAAGGAAGCGGAAGAACTTTTCGCCGAGGAGAGCTGGATCCAGGTCCTGCTCGGCCAGGGCCTGATCCCGAAAACCTATGACCCTTGCGTCGACCTGCAGACCGATGACCGGATCGCGGCCTTCCTCAACAACATTTCGGGCGTCGTGCGGGCCTGCGTCGCCAGAATGCCGGAACACGCCGAATTCGTCGCCGCCTACTGTCCGGCGGACATGCCCCTGAAGGCTGCATCATGACGACACCCCGTTTTCGCATCCGCCTTGCGGCGCTGCTGGCCGCCACATCGGCCCTCACGGCCTGCGCCAGCCTCCACACGCCTTCCCGCCACGCGGCAACCGTCTGGGAGACCGATGCCGACCAGAGCAAGCTTCTGGCGCGCCAGCCCGACATCGAGGTCGTCCGGGCGCCGTCGGCCCCGGTCGTCGTCACCGTGGATGCGGCGAAGACCTATCAGAGCATGGTCGGGTTCGGCGCGGCGATGACCGACGCCTCGGCCTATGTGATCAATCACGACATGTCGCCCGGCCAGCGCGACGCCCTGATGAACGACCTGTTCGCGTCGTCGGGGCTGGGCCTGAGCTTCATGCGCCTGACGATCGGCGCCTCGGACTTCTCGCGCACGCACTATACCTATGACGACGTCGCCCCCGGGGCCGCCGATCCGGAACTTGCCGCGTTTTCGATCGCGCCCGCCCGCACCGACGTCATACCGCTGGCCCGGCAGGCCCTTTCGCTCAACACCCGACTGACCATCATGGCGTCGCCGTGGAGCGCTCCCGCCTGGATGAAATCGACCGGCAGCCTCTACAAGGGCCAGCTCAGGCCCGAGGCCTACGACGCCTTCGCCCGCTATCTGGTTCGCTATGTCACGGCCATGAAGACCGAAGGCGTTCCCGTTTCGCTTCTGACCCTGCAGAACGAGCCGGGCTTCGAGCCGGCGGATTATCCCGGCATGGCCGTGCCGCCGGCCACGCGCGCGGCCTTCATCGGACGGCATCTGGGCCCGACATTCGCCGCGGCGGGCCTCAACACGAAAATTCTCGATTACGACCACAACTGGGACCTGCCCGCGTCGCCGCGGACGGTCCTCGGCGATCCCACGGCGGCACGCTATATCGCCGGCGTCGCCTGGCACTGCTATGCCGGCGACGTTCCGGCGCAAAGCGCGGTGCATGATGCCTTTCCGGCAAAGGACGCCTATTTCACCGAGTGTTCCGGCGGCCGCTGGGCGGCCGATTTCGCCCCGACCTTTGCCTGGAACATGAAGACCCTGATCATCGGCGCGCCGCGAAACTGGGCGCGCGGGGTGCTTTTGTGGAACCTGGCCCTCGATGAGCACGACGGCCCGCATCTGGGCGGCTGCAACGATTGCCGCGGCGTGGTGACGGTCGATTCGAAGACCGGCGCGGTCACGCGGAACCTCGAATATTATGCGCTCGGCCACGCCAGCCGGTTTGTGAAGGCTGGCGCCGTACGAATATTTTCCGACAGCCCGGCGGGTATCGAAACTGTGGCCTTCCGCAATCCCGACGGCGGCCGCGTCCTGATCGCCTTCAATTCCAACCCTGCCGCCACCGCCTTCGCCGTGTCGGCGGCGGGCCGCGGCTTCACCTATACCCTGCCGGCAGGCGCCGCCGCGACCTTCACCTGGAAATAGGCCGCCGCTAGCTAACGCCCTCTATAAGTCGCCGGCAATTTCCGCGCGCCCAAGATCAGCGGCACCGTGTCCTTGATGTCGCGCGACGAGGCGCCGAGCGAGACGGCATATTTGCCGCCCTTGATCACCCAGCCCGAATTATAGGTGGCCAGCAGGCGCGGATCGATGGCCAGGCTGACATGGCGGACGGCGCCTGGCTGAAGGGCCACTTTCGCAAAGCCCGACAGGCGTTTCGGCGCCTCCCATCCGGCAAAATCGCCGTCGGGGCCGATATAGACCTGGGGCGTCGCGCTGCCGGCGCGAACGCCTACGTTCCTGACGTCGAAGCTGACCGTCACCTGGCCCTTCGCATTGGCGACCTTGAGGCCCGAATAGGCGAACTGCGTGTAGCTGAGGCCATGGCCGAAGGGAAAGAGCGGCTTCAGGCCCTTTTTATCGAACCACTTGTAACCGACCGCCGCGCCCTCGTCATAGGCCATGTCGAACGGCGCCTTCGGGTTGCCATTGTTGTCGGCGAGGACCGGGTGCGGCAGCTGGTCGAGCGAGGCCGGGAAGGTCGCCGGCAGGCGGCCCTGGGCATCGACCTCGCCGAACAGGACGCGGGCGATCGCCTCGCCGCCCTCGGTGCCGGGATACCAGGCCTCGAGCACGGCCGGGGTCTTGCCGATCCACGGCATCAGCACTGGTCCGCCGGTTTCGAGCACCACGACCGTCTTCGCATTGGCGGCGGCGACGGCGGCATGGTCCTGGGTGTTGCGCCAGGATTCGAGCCGGACCCGGCGGCCGCCATAGAGTGCCACGGGGAAGGAGGCGCAGTCACCGATCGCTGATATTGCGGGGTCCGAGCTGACGAGATGCGCGTCGACGGCGATGCCGTTGTCGAGGGCGAGGCCGGCCTTTTCAGCGAGCGCCACATTCGGCACCGCGCCGATGCCGATGACGACGAGCCCGGGGGTGAGCGTGCTGCCGTCCGAAAGTCCGATCCGGGCGATGTCCCCATCGTCCGCGATCGAGACGATGCCGGTTGCTGTGCGGATCGTCACGCCCCGGCGGGCGTGCTCCGCATGGATCACGCCGGCGATTTCCTCGGGAACGCCCCGCATCAGGAGGCGCGGCTGTGCCTCGACGACGGTGACGGGGCAACCGTGACCGCGTGCGGCGGCAGCAATTTCGAGGCCGATGAAGCCGCCGCCAACAATGACCACCGACACGCCCCGGCGGAGCCGCGCGCCGATCGATGCCGCATCGTCATGACTGCGCAGAGTGAGGCAATGCGCCGAG
>CAKZJB010000164.1 GCA_936940865.1 uncultured Asticcacaulis sp.
ATCCGTGTAAGGAAGACCGGTTGCGACCGTCAAGAGCACTGCTCCGTCCAGACCATAGTCCGCCACGTCGGTGCCGTCGCCGCCCGCGAGCACGTCCTTGTCTTCACCGCCAATCAAGGTGTCATTGCCATCGCCGCCAGCAAGAATATTATTGCCCGCTCCGCCGAAAATTCGATCGTTTCCATTGCCGCCGGCGATAAAGTCTGCCTTTGAACTGCCTACAATCGTATCGTTGCCGTCCGAGAAAACCGACAGAGTTAGGAATTGAGGATTATCTTCAGGTGCTGGCGGCTCTGAAAGCGAAACAGAGGATGAGTCATCAGTCGTGCTGATGACCGCATGCGAAATCATGTCGTAGGAATAACCGCCATATAACCAGTGGAAGGCGCCCCTGCTCGTTGCGTCCTCATGTTTGAGCAAATCATTGATAATAGTATCCCGGCCGACAATCGTATGATCCGTGTTTGTGCCGGCTTTCTTGTGATCCCAAAGTGTATCTGAGAAATCCACAGTTAGTAGATGATTGTCCTGATCAAACGACATGGCCCCGTCGATGACGGGATCATCCTCGGTCACCATGATATGACCATAGGCCAGCTGACCGCCAAACTGAGCAATGATTTGGCCCAATGCTGGCGCGAATTCTTTTAAGGTCGCATTGCTGTCGAAGAAGCCATGATCGTTGATGGCTCGGCCCAAATCGTCAGCGTCATTCAATACCGCTTTGATCGCCGTGTTTCCAAACGGCAGCTTTGCCGGGTCTGCCCCATCCAAAGCCGAATAGGCTATCATTCGCAACATCTGGTCAGAGGTGGGAACGAAACCCGTATAGCTTCCTGGTTGTGCCGTCGGGGCCGTTCCATCAGGATTTTTCGGCTGGGTGGTTAATCCAATGATATCGCCGACGCTGTTATCATACAGACCATCGAGAACGGCGTTGACGGTGGTTTTGTTGCTATGCCAGTCGTCGTGTTGATTCTTTTCCGAATACTCAAGAAATACCGCAAGAGCTGCGCTATGATGGTCAATCGCCTGCTCCCACGGGTACTTGCCTTTGTCATCCCATCCGAAGACGGACAACTGCTCGTCTTTGACGAGCAAGTTCGTAAAGAAGAAGGCTGGGGTGTAAATGGCGCCAAGGATCGTCAGCGGCGATCCCATTCCGAAAATTTCAGCCAATAATGGAAGTCGGCCATCGCGCAGCAGCTGGAGGATTTCCCCTTCAGTGTGGAAATCCTGAACCTTACTCCAATCAGGCAAGGCAGGCATTTGCCCCGATGCAATCAGTTCACCAATGGCTGAACCGATAACAGCGGCTCCGGCTTCTGGAAGGATGGCGGATAGCGCCAGGAAACGCTCTTCTGCCGTCGAACCGGTTGCCCCTAATATCGCCGACGCAGTTTCGGACTGACTCAGTCGGTTGATAATTTCAGAGACATACATGACCGCAACCGCGATCTGGTAAGGCATGTTGTCGGTGACAATCGCCTCGCCATGACTCAGTGAGGCTACAATCCCGGCGAGGCCTCCGCCCAGGGAGTGACCGGTGAAAACGATGTTTGATGGCGCTTGATCGAAAGCCGTAAGATTTGCATATTTTGCTCGATCTTCAGCCGTACTTGTTGAGTCAGTTGCGAGCTGGTTTAGGACGTCCTGGTAGAATTGTACGGCGAGTCCTGCCTGATTGTTGACGGTCAGGCCTCCGCCTACCAGCCAACCATTGAAGAGATCATTGGTCTGCGCAGTTTGAAGATTTGAGAAGTTAAGATTGTCCGTTCCGCGATAATCGATAACTATACGACCGTCTTCCAACTGATAGGCGATCGCATGGAAAGAATGGTGATCATTGTCTTCCGCATGTGAAACTCGGATTATTTTAGCATTTCCGATGTAAGTGCCAGTCAAG
The DNA here is from genome assembly GCA_936940865.1 of uncultured Asticcacaulis sp. Taxonomy (GTDB): domain Bacteria; phylum Pseudomonadota; class Alphaproteobacteria; order Caulobacterales; family Caulobacteraceae; genus Asticcacaulis. Next base: position 1,907 of record CAKZJB010000164.1, read on the forward strand.
TCATCGCCAGGCACAAAAATACCTTGGTTTGAAGATCTGTTGTAAACATCCATTGCCAGTATGGACATGAGAAGATCGTCGTCAGAAATGTCGGTCACGGCATTGTCCTTTTAAAATGAACACTTTCCAGCTGACTAGAAAGATTATTACTTGTTATGATCCGCTTCCCGTCCAAAGTGGCTTCCCACCCGTTTAGCCAAGGCAAATAACGATATATTTGTCCGTGGGTTTCCGGTTCATCGGTCAACTCCACGTGGACAGAGTTCAGAGATATTCCCTTGCCAAAAATCTGGTCGAGCGCATCCGCCGGGACTGCCTTCACAGTTATGGGCCTGTCCGGATCGTCGAAAGTCACAAGGCGAGGCATGTGCTCCCGGGTGATGTCCCAGGATGTTGCCGTTTTGGTCGGGCGTGACCATTCGATATCCGAGATAAACGTGTCTGGGTCATAGCTGTTCTGATCGGCAAAAATCATAAACAGGTACCGGCGCTGCGTGAGATCGACAGGGACGGCTTCTCCATACAACTTACAGGTCCCCAGCCCCATTTCACCCAGGGCTGGATTGCTGTCCGTACAGTAGAAGGTCACGACCGAAGAGCCCGTTCTCAGTTGGCCGTTATCGTCAACGCTTACTGTCAGCTTGGCGGTCTTGACCACAAGAGCCGGACCGCAGGAAGCAAGCGCAAGGACCACCCCTGTAAGTGGGAAAATCATACCTAGCTTGATAGGCCCAATTCCCAACCGTTTAAAACCACAGCGCCGATCGCAGCCAGCAACAACCTTCATACTGGCTTCCTGACGAAGTGGATGTTTTCAAGCCGGTTTGAGAGGTTATTGCTTGTTATTCCACTCTGACCGTCCAGAGAGGCGTGCCATCCGTCCAGCCACGGCAAAAATCGATATATTTGTCCACGCGTTTCCGGCTCCGATGTCAGCTCCACGTGCACAGCCTTGAGGGTCACTCCTCCACCAAAGGCTTGATCGAGCGCATCAGGCCGAACGACCTTCACTGTTGCAGGTCTGTTCGGGTCATCAAAAGTAACCAGTCGCGGCATATGCTCGCGAGTAATGTTCCATGATGTTGCCGTTTTGGTCGGGCGTGACCAGTCGATATCGCTAATAAAGGTATCGGCGTTGTAGCTATCCTGGTCGGTGAAAATCATAAACAGGTACCGGCGCTGTGTGAGATCGACAGGGACCGCTTCTCCATACAACTTACAGGTCCCCAGCCCCATTTCACCCAGGGCTGGATTGCTGTCCGTACAGTAGAAGGTCACGACCGAAGAGCCCGTTCTCAGTTGGCCGTTATCGTCAACGCTTACTGTCAGCTTGACGGTCTTGACCACAGGAGCCGGACCGCAGGAAGCAAGCGCAATTAGGGCCAAGCCCAATAAGGGCACCGTACAGACCTGAACAGCTCTAAGGACATGGCGACGAGCAGCCGCTTTCCATTCGTTTTTCTCGATCGACATACCTATTCCTCCCTGAATGTCCGGCCGATTTGATCACTCAAAGGCTTAAGGAAGTAGCTCAAGGCGCTGCGGGTACCGGTTTCGATCTGGACCTCCACCGGCATACCGGAGACCAGCTTCTGACGCACGGCGGACGGGACCTTCATGCCGTCGAGCGCCAGGCGCGCGCGGTAGAAAGACACGCCCGCCTTTTCGTCCGTCTCTATATCGGACGAGACCGTGTCGACGCGCCCGATGGCTTCGGGCGTAGTGCGGGTGTCGAAGGCGGTAAAACGCACATGCGCACGGCCACCGATATGGACGTCATCAATCTTTTGCGGATCGATGCGCGCCTCGACGATCAGCTCGTTGCTTTCCGGTACGACGACCATCATGGTCTCACCCGGCGCCACAACGCCGCCTTTTGTATGGACCGCCATCTGCTGCACCTTGCCGGTGACCGGGGCACGCACCTCGACGCGCTGCGAAGCGTCGTGCGCGGTAATCGCCTGTTCTTCCAGCTGGCCGAGGCGCGTATCGGTGTCCTTGAGGTCGTTCATGATCTCGCTCAGCGCCTCGGAATCGACCTGCAGCATCTGTTCGCGAATCTGCGCCACCTGGGCATGCGTCCGTGCGACAGAGGCAAACAATTGGCCGCGCTCACCTTCCAGCTGCTCGGCCTGGCGCTGCAGCTCGCTGACGCGCGTGAAGGGCGCATAGCCCTTCTGATAAAGGCCGCGGACATTGACCAGTTCCTGCTGGATCAGCGACGCCTGATGCATGGTCGACTGGACCTGGGCCTCAAGGCCGGCGATCTCGTGCTCGCTCTGCGCGATCTGTTCGCCCAGTTGCGCCTTGTGCTGGGCGCGCAATCCAATACGCGACCCCATCAGGCGACGCTCGGCCTCTATGATCCGGCGATAATCCTCGGGCGCGTCGGCGCCAGCTGTGACCGCATCTACACCGCGACGGTCACGCTCGGCCTCCAGCCGCAGCTTGCGCGCCCGAAGCTGCCAGACCTGCTGCGCGACGATCGCCTCATTAGCGTTGGCGACGGTAGCGTCGAGCCTGACAAGGACCTGACCGGCCTGGACCCGATCGCCTTCGTGGACCAAAATGTCGCTGACGATGCCGCCTTCGCGGTGCTGGATGCGCTTGACGCTCGATTCCAAGGTGACGCGCCCGCCGGCGACGACCGCGCTGGAAATCGGCGCCACCCCGCCCCAGACACCGACCAGCAGGACCAGGGCGCCCACCAAGACCAGACCCTTGCGGCTTTGCGCCTCCATGTCCGACCACGTCGTCACAACCGGCGGCAAGGTTTGAACGGCTTCGGTCATGCGGCGCCTCCCGCCTTGGCTTCGCGGACGGCTACGGGATTGAGGACGCGTTTGAACACCTCGTCGCGCGGCCCGAAGGCTTGCTGCTGACCGTCGCCCAGCACCAGCACCTTGTTGACGGTCTGAAGCACGTTCGGGCGGTGCGCCACGATAACGGCGATGCCGCCGCGCGCGCGAATGCCAGCGATGGCGTTGAGCAGCGCCTGCTCACCTTCGGCGTCGAGCGCGGAATTGGGCTCGTCCATGATGACGACGAACGGCCGGCGATAGAGCGCACGCGCCAGCGCCACGCGCTGGCGCTGGCCCGCGGAAAGCTTCGCACCACGCTCGCCGATCTCGGCGTCGAACCCACCCTCCATGCCGCGGACCAGCCGGTCGATGCCAGCCTCGGTCGCCGCGTCGAGGACATCCTGGTCCATGGAATGGGCGTCGAAGCGCGCGATGTTCTGCGCGATCGTACCGGCGAACAGGTCAACCGATTGCGGCAGGTAACCCAGGAAGCGACCTGCGTCCTCCTCGCGCCATTGCGTAAGCTGAGAGCCGTCATAGGCGATCGTACCGCGCAACGCGGGCCAGATGCCCGTCAGCGCCCGCACCAGGGTCGACTTGCCGGCACCGCTGGGACCGATGATGCCAAGGCCATCGCCCGCCTCGAGCGTAAAATTGACATTGTTGAGGATCGGCTGCGCCGCGCCCGAAACCGACAGGAAAAGTCCCTGGACTTCGATACCGCGCGTCGGCAGCGGCAGGCGTACCGCGGGCTCGGCGGGCGCGGCCTTCAATGTCGTTTCCAGCCGCCGCCAGGCGAGGCGCGCGGCCTCGAAGCCGCGCCATTGGGCAATCGCAAGTTCGACCGGCGCCAGGGCCTTGCCGAGCAGGATCGAAGACCCGATCATCACCCCGCCGGTCGCCTTGCCCGTCATCGCCAGATAGGCGCCCAGCGCCAGCATGAAGGATTGCAGGCTCATGCGGATAAACCGCGAAATCGCGCCGTAACGCCCGGCCGCATCGCTGGCGCGGATTACGGCGACACCCGCCGCCTCGTTCTTGTCTTCCCACAACCGCCGCATATTACCGGCCATGCCGAGCGGCACCACCGTCTCGGCCGCCAGGCGCGTGGTTTCGGCCCAGGCGGCCGCCTGCTGACTGGCCAGGAACGATGCCTTCTGCTGCCCCGACGTCGCGCGTTCGTTCCGCCAGGTGACAATGATCAGCGCCGCCATGCCGGCGAGACACAGGGCGCCCATCAGCGGATGCAGCAGGAAGAGCAGTACGGCATAAAGCGGCATCCACGGCAGGTCGAACAGGGCGGACGGTCCGCCGCCGGCGAGGAATGTGCGGATCTGATCGAGGTCCCGCAGGGGCGCCGGGCTGGCTTCCGGGCTCAACCGGCCGGGCAGCGCCGCGGTCAGATTGCCGGTGAACACGGCCTTGCGCAGCGACACGTCGACATGGCGGCCGATGCGGGCGAACAGGCGCGAACGCGTATTTTCCAGAAGGACGGTGAAGGCGTAAAGCACGACGATCAGCACCAGCAGCGCCTGCAAGGTCGGCACGCTGTGGCTGGGCATGACGCGGTCGTAGACCTGCAGCATGAACAACGAACCGCTCAACATAAGGATGTTGATGCAGCCGCTGAAAATGGCGGCTATGGCAAAATAATGGCGACACCCGTTCAGCGCGTCCTTGACAGATGAGGTCTCGGACAGGGGGTTGGATGGCGCAGCGCCGGAGAAAAATCGGCGCGACACTTCAATAGCTTTGGAAACAAGGCTTTTTCGTGCGACCGCACGAGACGCGACCGTCCCCAGCGGTGCGCCATCCCCCTCAAACATCACAATCCCCAGTTTACGAACTTGTGTCACTCATGACACAATCCACTCGTTCGTCAAGTGAATCTTCGGTATCAGGATACTTGCCAACAGGATTGTGATCAACCCCGCCATTTCCGCATCGGTTGCATCTTCCCCTCCCATTTTGCCGGCCGACCGGAGAGCCTCAAAGGCAGTTTCAACAGACGATTGCCCGACCAATACCGCGTCGAGGCGTGATTACCGAACCACTCTCTGCGCGCGCTCACAGGCGCCGTTCAATCCGTCGAGATAGAAGAAAAACGTCTTCTCCGTCACGCCGCGCCGAAAAGGTTTATTGTCGAGCGGCCAAGAAATACAGACGCAGGCACAGATGCCAGTCGCAGTTATTTGCTGCCTGCGGCGAGTTGAAATAGGCCTCCATTTTCACATCGCCGCCCGTCGCATGGGCTTATGCCGCTTGAAGAATTTCATCGCCTTCGACGACAAAACATACCATTCCGCCGCAACTCTCGGATACGCAGCGAGTCTGCCATTCCAGCAGGTCAACGAACTGCGCGCCCAGACGCTCCTTTTCGACCAGATCGCGCACCGACTGCCGCCACAGACGCTTACAAGACCGGCAGCTTATATCGATATAGCCGTCACGCGGCAGATCTTTCACCTGTAGCGGAATGGTCCAGCCTTTGAACATGTGCGATCTCCAAAACCTTCGCCCTTGCCCGATGTTCGCATTTTGTTCCACATCCACAATTGAGTCAAGGCGTAAATAACGCACACCGCAAATTCATGGAAATTCGATGAAGCCGCCGGAACTTGCGCACGTTCCACCGCGCCCCCCAATGGCATCGGACAGAACGATCGCTGCGCGCCTTGACACCGCCCCCCGGCGGGCACGTACCGCGCAGCGTGCGCAAGTCACCACCTGAAGCGGCGGCGATCTCAGCTTATCGTGGTTGCAGCGTCCCGGCAACAACCTCAAAGGCAGCCTGCCCCCGAATAATTCCGTACGAAACGTACGAAAGCGATCCATTAAGGCCAGGATTACTGTGCCAGCAGCCTGGCGGCTTCGGCCGCCTTCTTGACATCCTGGGCCCGGTCGAGCGGGCAGACCAGCACGCCGGAAGGTGTGGAAATCACCATGATGTTGCTGAGGCCGATGATGGCGACCGCCGGGCCATTGTGGTTATGGACCAGATTGTTTTCGGCATCGATCAGGATGGACGTGCCCTGGGCGTGATTGCCGGCCGCATCCTTTTCGCCGAGACGCCACAGCTCGGTAAACCCGCCGACGTCGGCCCAGCCGATGTCGCACGGCACCACCGCCGAGCGCCTGGTCTTTTCCATGACGGCATAGTCGACCGAGATCGACGGCACCTCTGCGAAAGCCTGCTCTTCAAGCTGAAGGTTTATCCCATCACGGCTGCCTTTTTCGAAAGCCCGCCGCGTCGCGGCCAGGACATCCGGCGCGTGGACGGCCAGTTCATCGAGCATGACGCGCGGCGAGAACAGGAAGATGCCCGCATTCCATTCATGGCGGCCGCCTTCGACATATTCCGTTGCCTTGGCCAGATCGGGCTTTTCCAGGAAGCGCTCGATCTCGTAGACGCCTTCGCGCAAGGCCGCCCCGTGTTCGATATAACCATAGCCCGTTTCAGGATGGGTCGGCTGAATGCCGAAGGCGACGATGCGGTCCGCCGCCGTTTCGATGGCACGGTGGATGGCGGCGTGGAAGGCGCCGGGCTTGGTGATGACGTGGTCGGCCGGCAGCAGCAGGACCAGGGTATCCGGGTCGATCGACTGCCCGGCCAGCGCGGCGACGGCGGCGACGGCGGCGGTATTGCGTCCGAACGGCTCAAGCACAACCAGCGCCGGCGTCCGGTCGATGTCCTTGAGCTGCGTGTTGACGAGGCTGCAATGGGCGCTCCCGCAGATGACGACCGGCGCCATGAAGCCGTCGCCCGACACCCGCATGGCGGTTTCCTGGATCATGCTGTTTGGGGTTCCCAGGGCGTGGAACTGCTTCGGTGTCTCCGGCGTCGACAACGGCCAGAGTCGCGTCCCGGATCCGCCGGACATGATGACCGGCAATATGGTTTTCGGCATGAATCTATTGCTTCCCTTGCCCTTCAGCGATTGAGACCCGACATGACCCTTTCGCGCGGTAAATTTGCGATTAGACCTCTCACGATCACTTGTAAAGGAGACATGAGAACGGCTTTTTTGCGGCTTGCAGCCTATTGCGGTGCGATGCTAACCGGAAGCGCCAATTTCATATTTTCCCATTTTGCGAGCCTTGCCATGCCTGACACGATCGGCCTGAAGCCCTCCCTCACAGAAATGCAGTCCGTGCTCAGAACCTGGCTGTTCGACAAAGCCCTGCCGATCTGGTGGAACACCGGCGGCGACCGCGAAAAAGGCGGCTTCTACGAGAAGATCAATCTCAACGGCACGCCGTGCGACATCGACCGCCGCACCCGCGTCGCCGCGCGCCAGGTTTTCTCGTATGCCCTGGCCGAATCGATGGGTTATGAAGGCGAGACCGATCCGGCGATCCGCCAGGGCCTCGACTGGCTGTCGGGTCCGGCGAGGAATCCCGACACCGGCCTGCTGTACGCCACGCTCACGCCCGCAGGCGGCGTGGTCCGCGGCGAATTCGACTTCTACGACCATGCCTTCGCCATGCTGGCCTACGCCTCGGCCTACCGCGTCCGGCCGCAGGACAAGGGGCTGGAGGAGGCCGCCGTCTTCATCCGCGACGCGATCGTCAGGACGTTTTCGCACCCGGTTCGCGGTTTCGAGGAAAGCAATCCGCGCACCCTGCCGCTCAAGGCCAATCCGCACATGCACATGTTCGAGGCCTGCCTGGCGTGGATCGATGCCGGCGGCGACGAGACCTGGGAAAAGATCGCGGCCGGGCTGGCCGAACTGTGCATCGACAAGTTCCTGCATCCCCAGACGGGCGCGTTGCGCGAATTCTTCGACGGCGACTGGAATCCGATGCCGGGCGATGCCGGCCGCATCGTCGAACCCGGCCACCAGTTCGAATGGGCCTGGCTGTTCCTGCGCTGGGGCAAGCGTACCGGCGAAGACAGGTATATCCAGGCCGCAATGCGCCTGATCGAAATCGCCGAAGACCACGGCACCGATCATGACCGCGGCGTCACGGTCAACGAGCTGTGGGACGATTTCTCCTCGAAGGACGACAAGGCGCGCCTGTGGCCGCAGACCGAGCGCATGAAGGCCTATGTCAAGCTGGCCGGCGCGGCGAAGACGCCCGAAGACAGGGCCCGTGCGATCGCCCGCGCGATCGACGGCGCGAAGGGCCTCAGGCTTTATCTGTCGACGGAGATCGAAGGCCTCTACCGCGACCGCATGAAGGCCGACGGCGGTTTCGAGATCGAACCGGCGCCCGCCAGCTCGCTCTATCATATCATCTGCGCCATCGACGAGTTCAACAGCCTGTCGGTCTGATGAGGCGCGGGGCGTCAATATGACACCGCCGCCCCGCATCCTCTTTTCTTCTTTCAATTTTCCAATTAGGGTCCCTCCAACCAAAAAGCCGGAGAGAAACGACCCATGATGAAAGCGATTACACTCGCGGCCTTGCTGGCCTGCGCGTCGACCTCCGCAATGGCGCAGACCCAGCCCTGGCTCGACACGTCGAAGCCGGCCGATGAACGCGCCAGGGCGGCGGTCACCGCCATGACGCTGGACGAAAAGCTGACCCTGGTCTTCGGCTTCACCGATCCCGACGGAGTGGCGAAGCAGCCGGACGACGTCGTGCCGCCGGCTGTCAAGGCCGCGGTCAGCCGCGGCCATATCAGGGGGTCGGCGGGCTTCGTGCCGGCAATCCCGCGTCTCAACATCCCCGTCCAGACACAGACCGACGCCTCGATCGGCGTGCGCGTCGAAGGCATGGAGCGTACTGCCCTGCCCTCGTCGCTGGCGACGGCGGCCAGCTTCGATCCGGCGGTGCCGGAAGCCGGCGGCCGGATGATCGCGCATGAGGCACGCCTGTCGGGCTTCAACACCTTCCTGGCCGGCGGCGCCAACCTGGCGCGTGAGCCGAGGAACGGCCGCAATTTCGAATATGTCGGCGAAGATCCCTGGCTGGCAGGGCAGATGGCCGGCGGCCTGATCAACGGCATCCAGTCGCAACATATGGTCTCGACCATGAAGCACTATGCGGTCAACGACCAGGAAAGCCAGCGCACCACGGTCGATGTGGCGATCTCGCCCGAGGCCATGCGCCAGTCGGACCTTTTGGCCTTCGAATTCGTCTATGAAAATTCGAGGCCCGGTTCGGTCATGTGTTCGTACAACCTGGTCAACGGCCGGTGGGCGTGCGAAAACGAATACCTGCTGCAAAAAACGCTCAAGCAGGACTGGGGTTTCAAGGGCTACGTCATGTCCGACTGGGGCGCGGTCCATTCGACGGCCGATGCCGCCAACTACGGCCTGGACCAGTTCACCGGCTTCCCGTGCTGCGGCGACAAGCAGCCCTGGTTCGCGCCGAAGGTCTTCAAGGCGGCGATGGACAAGGGTGATATCCCGATGTCGCGCCTCGACGACATGGCCGAGCGCATCCTGTGGCCCCTGTTTTCGTCCGGCGTCTTCGACGACCCCGCAAAGGCCGGCCCGATCGACTTCAAGGCCGACGCCGACGTGTCGCAGAAGGCCGCCGAGGAATCGCTGGTCCTGTTGAAGAACGACGGCAATATGTTGCCGCTCACCGGGGTGAAGTCGGTCGCCATGATCGGCGGCCACGCCGATCGTGGCGTCATGGCGGGCGGCGGCTCTTCCGGCGTCACGCCGGTCGGCGGCAATGCCGTCCCGGGACTGGAACCGAAGACCTGGCCGGGCCCGGTCGTCTTCATGCCGTCTTCGCCGGTCGAAGCACTGAAGGCCGAACTGCCGAAAGCCAAAATCGCCTATGACAGTGGCGACGACATCGCCGCCGCGGTTGCCCTGGCCAAATCGTCCGACGTCGCCATCGTCTTCGTGACGCAGTTCATGGGCGAAGGCATGGACGGCACGCTTGAGCTAAAGGGCAATCAGGACGCGCTCGTGGCCGCCGTCGTCGCCGCCAATCCGAAGACGGTCGTCGTCGTCGAATCGGGCGGCGCCATCCTGATGCCGTGGAAGGACAATGTCCCGGCTGTGCTCGAAGCCTTCTATCCCGGCATTCGAGGCGGCAGCGCCATCGCGCGGATTCTCACCGGCAAGGTCAATCCGTCGGGCCACCTGCCGATCAGCTTCCCGGCGTCGAACGCCCAACTGGCCCACCCCGACATCCCCGGCTTCGGCCAGCCCGAAAACAGTATGTCCGTCCACATCACCTACGACGAGGGTGCTGCCATCGGCTACAAGTGGTACGATGTGAAAGGCTTCAAGCCGCTCTTCGCCTTCGGCCATGGCCTGAGCTACACGACCTTCGCCGTCTCCGACGCGAAAGCCAGTGTCGATAACGGCAGTGTCACCGTCAGCGCGACGATCCGGAATACTGGAAAAGTCGCCGGCAAGGGCCTGATCCAGGTCTATGTCGCGCCCGCCGACTACAAGGCCGCCGGCTGGGAGGCGCCCAAGCGCCTTGTCGCCTTCCATAAGGACGCCGTCCCCTCGGGGGCGGTGTCGCCAGCGTTCACGCAAAAGATCGATCCGCGCCTGCTCGCCACCTACGAGGTCTCCGACAACAGCTGGCGGATCAAGGCTGGGACGTATCACGTCCTGTTCGGCCAGGCGTCGGACGACCTGCCTGTGTCGGTCGACGTGACATTGCCGGATATGGTCTGGAGTGCCGTCCACAAATAGCAGTATGTAACAATTGCAACCATCTTGACCCTGCGCCGAGGAAGTGACACCCTCGGTGCAGGAGTTTTTTATGCCCGCATTGAGCGTTACCGACCTGTTCACCATCGGCATCGGCCCGTCGAGCTCGCATACGGTCGGACCGATGCGGGCGGCACAGCACTTTGCCGAACGCGTCACAGCTGACAGCGCCCCTGAACGCATCGTCTGCCGGCTCTATGGCTCGCTGGCCCTGACCGGAAAGGGCCACGCCACCGACCGTGCGGTCATGGTTGGGCTGTCGGGCTGGCTGCCGGATACAGTCGATCCCGAGGCTATCGAGGGCATTGTCTCCGCTATCGAAACCAATCACCGGCTGTCGCTTAACGGCCGCCACGACATGGTCTTCATACCGGGCTCGGACCTGCTCTTCATGATGGGTGAGTTCCTGCCCGAACATTCCAACGGCATGCGCTTCGAAGCTTTTTTCAGCGACGGCCGCATGGAGGCCGCGACCTATTTCTCGGTCGGCGGCGGCGCCATTACCGGTGACGGCGTCACGGCGAAAAGCGACAATGTCGCCCTGCCCCTGCCCTATGAGTCTTCCGCCGAAATGTTGGCCGTCTGCGAGCGCGAGCATATCTCGATCGCCGATATCATGTGGCGCAACGAGGACGCCTTCCGCCCGGCGCCCGAGACGCGCGCATTTCTGGACGCCGTGCGCCTGGCCATGCTGGCCAGCATCGAGCGCGGCCTGGAGAAGGACGGCATTCTTCCGGGTGGATTGAATGTCCGCCGCCGCGCCCGTGACATGGTGCTGAAGCTGCAAAAGCGCGGCCCCCGCATCGATCCGTCGCAGATCTTCGAATGGGTCAGCCTCTATGCCTTGAGCGTCAACGAGGAAAACGCCGCCGGCGGCCGCGTCGTCACCGCGCCGACCAATGGCGCCGCCGGCGTCCTGCCCGCGGTGATCAAATATTACGAGACCTTCGTTCCGGGCGCGTCGATCGATGGCACGCGCACGCTTTTGATGACCGCCACGGCGATCGGCTTCCTCTACAAGACCAACGCCTCGATCTCAGCTGCCGAAATGGGTTGCCAGGGCGAGGTCGGCGTCGCCTGTTCGATGGCGGCGGCCGGCCTGTGCGCGGCGCTCGGCGGCACGCCCGGCCAGATCGAGAACGCCGCCGAGATCGGCATGGAACACAATCTCGGCCTGACCTGCGATCCCATAGGCGGGCTTGTCCAGGTGCCGTGCATCGAACGCAACACCATGGGCGCCATCAAGGCGATCAACGCCACCTACCTGGCGCTCAACGGCGACGGCCACCACATCGTCAGCCTCGACGCCGTCATCGAGACCATGCGCCAGACTGGCGAAGACATGCGCGTCAAGTACAAGGAAACGAGCCTTGGGGGGCTGGCGGTCAACGTCGTCGAGTGCTGAGACTATTTTTCCAGAATATTGCGGAAATAGGCGATTGTCTCCTTAAGGCCATCCTCTAAAGCCACCTTGGGCTCCCAGCCGAGCTCCGATTTGGCCAGGGAAATATCGGGCTGACGTTGTTTCGGATCATCCTGCGGCAAGGCCTGGTAGGTAATCCGCGAAGTACCGCCAACAAGACCAATTACCTTCTCCGCAAGCTCCAGCATTGTGAATTCGCCGGGATTGCCGACGTTAACCGGGCCCGCAAATCCTTCTCGGCTGTTCATCATGCCGACCATGCCGTCGATAAGGTCGTCGACATAACAGAAGGAGCGGGTTTGCGAGCCATCTCCATAAATCGTGATGTCGTCGCCCTTTAAGGCCTGGACAATAAAATTGCTAACGACCCGGCCGTCGTTCGGATGCATACGCGGACCGTAGGTGTTGAAAATCCGCATGACCTTGACGTCCAGGCCATGTTGGCGCTGGTAGTCGAAGAACAAAGTCTCGGCGCACCGCTTGCCTTCATCGTAACAACTGCGAATGCCGATAGGGTTGACCCGCCCCCAGTAATCCTCGGTTTGGGGATGGACCTCGGGGTCCCCGTAAACCTCCGATGTCGATGCCTGCAAAATTCTGATTTTCAGGCGCTTGGCCAGCCCCAGCATATTGATAGCGCCAATAACGCTGGTTTTCGTCGTCTGAACAGGATCAAATTGGTAATGAATGGGCGATGCGGGGCAAGCCAGATTGTAGATCTGATCGACTTCGACAAACAACGGGAATGTGATGTCGTGCCGCAGCACCTCAAAGGAGGGATTGTTAAGGAGGTGCTTGATGTTCTGCTTACGCCCAGTGAAATAGTTGTCGACGCACAGGACTTCCATATCTCGTGCCAACAGCCGATCGCAAAGGTGCGAACCTAAAAAACCACTGCCGCCGGTGACAAGAACTCTAGTCATAAAGTGCCCTACCTTGGAATCAATCGTCCAAATTATCCGGCATCAGCGCCGTTAATCAAGCACTTCGAAAATTCCCGCTCCCGAGCTTCACAACGGACCCGATTTCCCGATCAATCGAGCGCGGGCTGCATCCTCGCATGGCTTGCCTCTTCGAAAGCATAACCGGCCTTGAGGAATTCGGCTTCGCTCCATTTCGGACCGATAAGGCTTAACCCCATCGGCACGCTCACGTGCGGTCGTCACCACCAGAAAGGCAACGTCGTGATCCTTCAACAGACCTTCGATGCGCGCCTCGACCGTGGCGGGCGTCGTGGAGTGCTGACGGTCAATTGAGCAGTACGCGATAGACGATGACCGTGCTGCCCGCGGAGAAATACACATACCCGTCCGCCACGATGACCTGCTGCGGTATGAATTCGACCAACAACTTCTTCTGGTTGGTCGCGGCATTCCAGCTATAGACCTTTCCATCGCCATCAGCGTAGACCACAAAACCGTTGGACGTTCCGTAGAGGCGTAAGCCCTGGACGGCCGAGGTTGTGGTAACGGTTGCGGTCACGCCATTGTGCCAGGCCTTTATCGTCGTGGTCGGGAAACCGTAATCCTTCCAGACCAGCACACCGTCCTGCAAGAAGACATCCGGGTTGGTGTCGGCAATCGACGCGAGCGACGTAACGGCGCCCCCGGCAAACGGCTGAGTCTTGATCGCCGCCGGCGACGTTTTGCCCGAAACCCACGTCACAATCGCGCCATCGCTTTGCGGATGGAAATTCCAGCTGTCATCAGACAGTTTTTCCGTGAGGCCGGTATCGGACGCCCAATTGTAAACGGCGTATGTCGTTGCAGACCCGCTACCGGAACTGGCGTAGAAGAAGACGGTAAGCTTTCCGCCCGACACATCGATGTCATAATCGGCGTTGCCGATGCGTGAGGCCCCGGCCGGCAGCGGTATTTTCGTATAGGAACCGTCGGCCAGCTTGTAGACGATCAACTGCGTCTGGGCTTCTACCCACACCACATACCCGCCGCGGGCGATCGGCGCTTCGTCGGCATCGCCGGAGACGAAAAGCCTGTACGGATTTGCCGTGGAAAGATTGGTGATATGCCCGCTGGCGTCCCAACGGTAAACGCAGAACAGCCGGGGACAATCCGGTCCCTTGCCGCGGGCCGAGACCGCGCCGGAGGCCAGTCGCCAGTTGCCGGTCGACGCAATCTTGTCGGCGTCGGTCAGGATCACTTCACCCCCGGACGCCGTCAAAATCCTGACGGAACCGTCCGGAGCGGCGTACACCAGCCTGTTGCCGTCGGCGGCCCTCATACCTCCGTTGGCGCCGATCGTCACCAACGGCGTATAGGCCAGCGAGGGTGAGGAGGTTACGACAATCTGACGGGTCAGGGTCGAAGTCCCCTGGACAGACGACGAATCCTTTGAGGTGACGCTCAGCGTATAGGTCCCCGGCGTCAGACCGCTGATATCGTAATTGGCCGAGAAGCTGGTGCTCGAGGTCTGGAGTATCTGCTGGTCCGATAGCGCGACCCGCGTCGTTATGACTGTGCCCGGCTTGTCCGATACGACCGTTCCCGAAACCGCCAGAGTGCCATAGGCGAACGCATTCGCGACCGGCGATGTCAGGGTGATGACCGGGGCATTCGACACGACGACGGGTATCGTCGTCTGGCCGGTATGTCCCTGCGTGTCGGTTGCGGTAATGACGGCCGTGTGGTCGCCGGAGCCTACGACCGTGCCGTTCACGTCGAACCGGTATCGGTTCAGCAACAGGCAGGTACTGTGCAAATATGCGCAGTCATTGGGCGCGGTCAACGTCCCCAGGCTGTTGCCGTCGAGCGTGGCGGATACGCTGGCGACGCCGCTGATGGCCGTCGCCTCCACATATATGCCGTATGTCGGCGGACCCTTCTGCAGGACGGTGGCGTTTACCGCGATGGTGTGCTCAGCGACGGTCACCGACCGGCCGACTTCGAGAAGGCTATCGTCGCTGGTCCACAATTCCACAAGCAGCGCATGCGTGCCGCTGGTTGCCTGATTCGCATTCCAGACGACGCTGGTCCCCGGTGATCCAAACGGGGCGCCGTCCACATACCATTTGGGAACAGGGAATCCGCCAGGCGCGCCGACGACACTCAGCGTAACATTGCCGGCCAGGGGCTCGGGGCTGTCGATCGTAATGGTCGGAAGCGTGTCGGGAATAGTGACGTCGATCGTGGAGTGAAGGCTGTGCGATTTCAGGAGGGTCAAAACGCCGTTGGTGTTGGCGACGATCTGATAGGACGTCGCGCCGGTGAACACCCCCTGCCAGTTCATGCCTATGGACGGGGTCCCGACACCCGGCACCGTTTCGAGCGACACAAATCTGCCGTCGGCATTGCGTGCCCTGATCGTAAACGTCGTCCCGGCGGGAAAAGCGTCGGTCCACCGCAGGGTCACCCTGTTGGCGAAGAGATTCACGGTCGCCTGCACGCCGGCCTGGGAGGCCGCCGACGCATAGCTCTCCGAAGACGAAGACGATGAGGACGAACCGCCCCCGCCGCCGCCACTGCTTCCGCCGCCACAGGCCGCGACAAGAGACACCAGCAGCAAGGTCGCAGCCAGCTTCAGAATATTGCCAATTCGCGTCTTCATTTCGACGTCCCCGCTCCCCGGCAGCACGGAACGGTAACCCGGCAGGACGTTTACGGCCTTGCTGCATTTCCCCGACAAGGGATTTATGTCACGAACGGCCTGAGGTTACCAGAGGGCTGTCGGATCATTCCACCGGCGGCCTTTGCCTGGCATGGGTCGCCTGCTCGAAGACATAGCCGGCCTCGAGCAGCTGGGCGTCGCTCCATTTGGTGCCAATAAAGCTTAGTCCGACCGGCAATCCCTGGACAAAGCCCATCGGCACGGTCAGGTGCGGATAGCCCGAGGTCGCCGGCAGGGTCGTGGCGGACGGACCGTTATAGACGTCGCCGTAGATAGGGTCCGACTTCCACGCCGGGGCGTAGGTCGTCGCCACCAGAAAGGCAACGTCGTGATCCTTCAACAGACCGTCAATGCGCGCCCGCGACAGGGCCCTGGCCTTCGCGGCGGCAGCGATATAGGCGGGATCTTCGAGGCTCTTTCCGGCGTCGGCGGCTTCGAAGAATTCCTGGCCGAAGAAGGGCATCTCTTCGGCGGCATGCGCCGTATTGAACGCGATCAAGTCGGACAGGGTGCGAGCCTTGACCGTGGCGGGCGTCGTGGCGAGATAGGCGTTGAGATCGGCCTTGAGCTCATAGTGCAGCACGGCGTCCTCGGCGTCACCCAGACCGTCCGCGCTCGAATCCTTGATGTCGACCAACTCGGCGCCCTGGGCCTTCAAGGCCGCAAGCGCTTGTTCGAACACCGCAGCCGTCTTGGGCTCATTGCCGATCTGGTCGCGCAGGACCCCGATGCGCACGCCCTTGAGGCTGACGCCCTTCAGCGCGGCGGCGTAGTCGACTTTCCGCTTGTCGGCCTCGGCGGTCGCGGCATCGGCCGGATCGCTGCCGGCCATGACGGTGAGCAGAGCTGCGATATCGGCGACCGAATGCCCCATCGGTCCGGCCGTATCCTGGCTGTGGCTTATCGGCACGATATGCGTGCGCGAGATCAGCCCGACCGTCGGCTTCAGCCCCACCAGCCCGTTCATCGACGACGGACAGGTGACTGAGCCGTCGGTCTCGCTGCCGATGCCTATGACGGCATAGTCGGCGGCGATACCCGCGCCCGTGCCGCTCGACGAACCGCAGGCCGTCCGCGACAGCTCGTACGGATTGGCGACCAGCCCGCCCATGGCCGACCAGCCGCTCATGGCGTGCGTCGAGCGGATATTGGCCCATTCCGACAGATTGGCCTTGGCCAGGATCACTGCCCCGCCGGCGCGCAGGCGTGCGATGGAGGGCGAGTCGCGGCCCGTGACATTTTCCTTCAACGCCAACGATCCTGCCGTGGTCGCCACGGGATCGGCGGTCTCGATATTGTCCTTGACCAGGACGGGAATACCCATCAGCGGCCCCAGGTCCTTGCCCGCCTTCATCGCCGCGTCGGCGGCCCTTGCCTGTTTCAGGGCGTCGGGATTGACGGCGATGACCGCATGAAGCTTGCCGTCGAGCGCGGCGATACGCGCGATCGCCGCCTTTGTCAGAGCCTCAGACGTGAAATCGCCGCGCTTCAGCGCCGCCTCGATATCGGCGATGGGCATTTCACCGGTCAGCGCCTTCGCGGCGGGGTCGGGTTTCGCGGTGGCCGGCAAGGCGAACGCTACGAGTGCCAACAGCAGGATACGCTTCATCGCCCCCTCCATAATTGTATCAGCCGATACTTGCCCGGATTTTGTCGCCCCGCAAGCCATGTTTGCGGTTGAGCCCGGCGCGCCGACCGCTTAGGAGGGAGCTATTCAAACGGGAGCTTCCATGGACTTCAATCCGATCATGCTGAAGGCGGGCGCCGAAATCATGCGCGTCTATGCCGGCGATATCGCCGTCACTACCAAGGGCGACGCCTCACCCGTCACCGAGGCCGACGAACGCGCCGAACGCATTATTCTGGAAAATCTGAAATCCCTGGCGCCCGAGATCCCCGTCGTCGCCGAGGAAGAGGCCGCCGCCGGAAGACTTCCTGAAATCGGGAATCGTTTTTTCCTGGTCGATCCGCTCGACGGCACCAAGGAGTTCATCTCGAAGAACGGCGAGTTCACCATCAATATCGCCCTGATCGAGGACGGCGTTCCGGTGTTTGGCGCGGTCTTCGCCCCGGCGCTTAACCGTCTGTTTTGGGGCGGTGGCACGCAAGCCTTCGCCGCCGACGTGCACGACAGCGAGATCGTCAATGTCACGCCGATACACGTGCGCAGCATGCCCGAGGCGGGCCTGAGCGCCATCGGCTCGCGCAGCCACGGCGGCGACGCGACGCAGGAATACCTGAAAGACTTCAGTGTGGCGGAATTCGTTGCCGCCGGTTCGTCGCTGAAATTCTGCCGCCTGGCCGAAGGCGCTGCCGACATCTATCCGCGCATGGGGCGTACCATGGAGTGGGACACAGCGGCGGGCGACGCCGTCTTGCGCGCCGCCGGCGGCCGCGTCGAAACGCTCGATGGCCAGCCCCTGCTCTACGGCAAGCGCGTCCAGGACGACGCGCCCTTCGCCAACCCGCACTTTGTGGCCTTCGGCGACCCGGCTATCCGCCCGTAATCGCCGTAAGGGTGTCGTCGAGCCACGCGCGCCAGCCGGGCAGTTCGAGACCGTAGACTTGGCGGATCTTCGTGCTGTCGAGCGCCGTATAAAGCGGCCGCGGCGCCGGTGTCGGGAATGTGGAAGTCAAAGTCCGTCGGATCGGCACCGACGGACGGCCGTGCCCGGCGGCCCATTTCATCACCGCCTCGGCCAGGGTCGCGCGATCGACCGCCTCGGCGCCAGCCAGATGGAAGCGACCATAGGCCCCTTTGTTGTGCACGCCTTCGGCCAGCCGCAACAATGCCGCGGCCAGGGCGGCGCCAGGGGTCGGACAGCTGACCTGGTCGGCGACCACTTTGATCTCAGGCTGGCTGGCCGCATAGCCCAGCATGGCGCTGAGGAAGTTGCCGGCGAAACGCGAATAGACCCACGAGACGCGCACTACCGCATGGCGCGGATTGGACGCGATCACCGCGTCTTCGCCCGCCAGTTTCGACCGCCCGTACACACTGAGCGGGCGGGCCGGATCGTCCTCGCGATAGGGCCTTTGTGCCTTCCCGTCGAAGACATAGTCAGTCGAAAGGTGGATGATCGCAGCACCTGCCTTTGCCGCCGCTTCGGCCAGCACACCGGGGGCTTCGGCATTGACGGCGAAAGCCCGCTCGGGTTCGCCCTCGCAGGCGTCGACGTGGGTCATGCCGGCGCAGTTGATCACAACGTCCGGCCGCACGTCGGCCACGACGGCCCGTATAGTTTCCGGCCGTTCGAATTCGAGCTGGGGCCGCCCCGCCGCGATCACCTCGTGGTCGCTGTCGAAATGGGCGATCGCCCGGCCCATCTGGCCCCTGCGGCCGGTGACTAAAATGCGCATGGTACCCGAATACGGCGTGAGGGGCGCGCACGCAACAGCCGCATCGCTTCTTACGCCAGAGTTTAGACTTTGTGGTTTGCGAGCCCGGCGCGCCATAGTTACATAGACGGCAAATCTGATCCCGCGCGCCCTGGGGGCTGGGCTGCGCCTCAAAGGCTTAAACTTACGTGTCCGCGGAACAACTGACCCATTTGAAACGGCTCGAAGCCGAGTCGATTTTCATCATGCGCGAAGTCGCTGCCGAGTTCAAAAACCCGGTGATGCTCTACTCTATCGGCAAGGACTCGTCGGTGATGCTTCACCTGGCGATGAAGGCCTTCTATCCGTCGAAGCCGCCTTTCCCGCTGATGCACATCGACACCACGTGGAAGTTCCGCGAGATGATCGCGTTCCGCGACAATACGGTCAAGTCACTGGGCCTGACCCTGCTCAAGCATACCAATCAGGATGGCGTGCGCGACAATATCAATCCGTTCGACCATGGCTCGAGCGTCTACACCAACATCATGAAGACCGATGCGCTGAAGCAGGCCCTGACAGCGCATGGCTTCGACGCGGCCTTCGGCGGGGCGCGCCGCGACGAGGAAAAGTCGCGCGCCAAGGAACGCGTCTTCTCGTTCCGCACGCAGAACCACGGCTGGGACCCCAAGAACCAGCGCCCGGAACTGTGGAACCTGTACAATGCCCGCGTGAAGCCCGGTGAATCGATCCGCGTCTTCCCGCTGTCGAACTGGACCGAGCTCGACATCTGGCAATATATCCTGATGGAAAACATCCCGATCGTGCCGCTCTATTTCGCGGCCAAGCGCCCGGTCGTACAGCGCGGCGGCCAGTGGATCATGGTCGACGACGACCGCCTGCCGCTGCTGCCCGGCGAAACGCCGGAAATGCGCTCGGTGCGCTTCCGCACATTGGGCTGCTATCCGCTGACCGCCGCGGTCGAGAGCGAAGCCGACACGTTGGAGGACATCGTCGCCGAGATGCTGACGGCGCGGACCTCGGAACGATCGGGCCGCCTGATCGACCACGACGAACAGGGCTCGATGGAAAAGAAGAAGCGCGAGGGATATTTTTAATCGCTGGCTGACGCCATCGCCTGAAAATTTTTAGTTTGCCGCGCTTTTTATCCAAAAACCGGCGACCACTTTATTGGAAAGCGGTCTTGATATGAACGCGATTGTAAATCAGAAGCTCGATACGCAAGCGCTGATCGACTACCTGGCCGGCCACGAGAAGAAGAGCCTGCTGCGGTTCCTGACCTGCGGCAGCGTCGACGACGGTAAGTCGACCCTGATCGGCCGCCTGCTCTACGACACTAAGCTGATCTTCGAAGACCAGCTGGCGGGCATCGAGCGCGACTCGAAGAAGTTCGGCACGACGGGCGAAGACATCGATCTGGCCCTGCTGGTCGACGGCCTGCAGGCCGAGCGCGAACAAGGCATCACCATCGACGTCGCCTATCGCTTCTTCACCACCGACAGGCGCAAGTTCATCGTCGCCGACACGCCCGGCCACGAACAGTATACGCGCAACATGGCCACCGGCGCCTCGAACTCGGACTTGGCCGTAATCCTGATCGACGCGCGCAAGGGCATCCTGACGCAGACCCGCCGCCACAGCTTCATCGTGTCGCTGCTGGGCATTCGCCACGTCGTCCTGGCGGTGAACAAGATCGACCTGATGGACTACAGCGAAGTGGTCTTCGAGCGCATCGTCGCCGAGTATCGCGAATTCGCCGCGCGCTTCGGCTTCGAAACCCTGCAGGCCATCCCGCTATCGGCGCGCTACGGTGACAATGTGCTGGGGCGCAGCGACAGGATGCCGTGGTACCAGGGTCCGACGCTCGTAGAACACCTCGAGACGATCGATGTCAGCCGCGACCTGACGGCGCAGCCCTTCCGCTTTCCGGTGCAGTGGGTCAACCGCCCAGACCTCAACTTCCGTGGCTTCTCGGGCACCCTCGCTTCGGGTCTGGTGAAGCCCGGCGACGCGGTGGCGGTGGCGAAATCCGGAAAGACGTCGCGCATCAAGACCGTCACCACCTATGACAGCGACCTATCCCAGGCCCAGGCCGGCCAGGCCGTGACCCTGACCCTGGAAGACGAGATCGACATCTCGCGGGGCGATATCCTCAGCCCGCCCGACGCGCGCCCCGAGGTCTCCGACCAGTTCCAGGCGCACCTGATCTGGATGAGCGAGGAGCCGCTCCTGCCCGGCCGGCCGTACCTGATCAAGATCGGCGGCAAGACCGTCTCGGCCACCGCCTCCGAGATCAAGCACAAGATCGACGTCAACAGCTTCGCCGAACTGGCCGCGAAGACGCTGGCGCTCAACGAGGTCGCCGTCGTGAACCTGGTCACCCAGGAACCGGTGGCCTTCGATCCTTATGCCGCCAATCACGAGACCGGCGCCTTCATCGTCATCGACCGCGTGTCGAACCTGACGCTCGGCGCCGGCATGATCGACCACTCCTTGCGCCGCGCCAGCAATATCCACTGGCAGGCGCTTGATGTATCCAAGGCGACGCGCGCCGCCGCCAAGAGCCAGCGGCCGGCCGTGCTGTGGTTCACCGGCCTGTCGGGCGCGGGCAAGTCGACCATCGCCAACCTTGTCGAAAAGCGGCTCTTGAGCCTCGGCCACCACACCTATCTGCTCGATGGCGACAATGTCCGCCACGGCCTCAACAAGGACCTGGGCTTCAAGGCGGAAGACCGCGTCGAGAACATCCGCCGCGTCGCCGAGGTGGCGAAGCTGATGACCGACGCCGGCCTGATCACGCTCGTTTCGTTCATCTCCCCGTTCCGCGCCGAGCGCCAGCTGGCGCGCGACCTGCTGGAAGCCGGCGAGTTTATCGAGATCCACGTGTCGACGCCGCTGGCGGTCGCCGAACAGCGCGACGTCAAAGGTCTGTATGCCAAGGCGCGTGCGGGCGAAATCAGGAACTTCACCGGCATCGACAGTCCCTACGAAGCACCGGAAAAGGCGGAAATCGTCGTCGACACCACAGATACGACGGCCGAAGCCCTGGCCGAGCAGATCGTACGCTACATGTTCGACAACGGCTACCTGACCTCAGCGCCGGAATACGAGATCTAGAGAAATACAAGGGTGGGAGGTCGTTGCTTCATGCGGCTTCCCCCTTCCGTCTGCTTTGCTATCGTCAGCCGCTACCTTCCCCCAAAAAACAGGGCTGGTGGCTTCAAAGCCGCTTCCGGCCGCAGATGACGGAAGGGGGAAGCCTTCGTTAGTCGCCCGTGAACAACGCGTAGAGCCTTGATCGGCCTAAGTAATTCCCATTGGC
>CAKZJB010000165.1 GCA_936940865.1 uncultured Asticcacaulis sp.
CGGGTCAGGCCGGTGGCCGGCCGGGCGCGGCCTTCGGTCCCGGCGCCCCAGGCGGCCCGGTCCATCACGGCCCACGCGGCTTCGGCGCGCAGGAAGGCGCCCCTGCGCCGGGGGTCGCCCGACTGCCAGGCTTCGAATTCCGCCTCGAGCTCGGGCGTGCGGCCGTGGCGGTCCAGGCGCAGGAGCCAGCGCGCGGCCTCGGCATCAATTTCGGTCGCGGTGTCTTGCTTTTCCATCTTTCACCTGAACGCGTTCACTCGTGCCATCCATGCCGTCGGCCTGCAAGGCCTTGAGCAGGAGGCGCATCCCCTTGACCCCTTCGTTTTCCACGACGCTTTCGCTGATATTGAGCCGCCGCCCGATTTCCCGCTGCGACAGGCCGTGGACCTTGCGCAGTTCGATCACCTGGCGGCAGCGGCCGGGCAGGGCTCGGATCAGACGCCGGACCCGGTCGAGTTCGTTGCGCGCCGTGATGATCCGTTCCGGCGACAATTCCTCGGCATGCCCCGGAAAGGCGTCGACCTCCGCCACCGTCTCGAAGCGCACGATGCGCGCGCGGCGCAGGCGGTCGGTCAGGAGATTGCGCACCGTGCGGAAGAAGTAGGCGGCGGGCTGCGGAATGTGGTCGACCGTATCGAGATCACAGAGATTGCAATAGGCTTCCTGTATCAGGTCGTCGATTTCGTCCGCCGGAACCTGCGATCGGCGCAGCCAGCTACGGACCGCCCCCTCGTGCGGCAGGATGTGGCTTCCAACCCAGGCCACTATGCGTTTTCGGTCAGTGCTCATCGCGGTTCCACTGAAGAGCATTACGGAGGCGGCGCCCGCCCGTCGGGACGGCTGCCATTTTGAGCTTAACGAACGGCGCGGGAACTTCCTTGGGCCCCGCTGTAAAAAATTTTCCAGTGTGGCTGTATATCGTATCATTTATGCCACGTCTTCGCATAAGCAACATAAAACCACCACAAAACCGTCACGCGTCCCAAGGAGGCGCCTGCGCCAGTCGTTGTGATCTCCAGCGGAGCCGAGAGGGCCCGGGGTGAAGGAGATTTCAGATGCGAATTGGTATGGGACGTAAATTGCGGCTCGAGCTGTTGACGACAGCAGCGCTTTGTCTGTCGGCTGTGTCCGGCGTCGCCTATGCGCAGGACGCTGCGCCGGCCGCAAAGCCCGCGGCCAGCGACGACACGGTCATCGTGACCGGCACGCGTATCCGCCGGCCCAACGCCAAGTCGGCGGCGCCGATCACGACGATCGACAAGCAGGAACTGCAGTACGAAGGCGTACTGAACCTCGAAGAAGCCATCAACCGGCTGCCGTCGGTGCGCGCCGACTCAACGCAATTCACCAACGGCTCCGACTCTGACGGCCGCGCCAAGATCAACCTGCGCAATCTCGGCTGGCAGCGCAACCTGGTGCTGCTCGACGGCCAGCGCCTGTTGCCGGTGCAGGCGATCGACCTCAACATCATTCCGTCGGCCCTGGTCAAGCGCGTCGACGTGCTGACGGGCGGCGCCTCGTCGACCTATGGATCGGATGCCATCGCCGGCGTCGTCAACTTCGTGCTCGACAGGAAGTTCGACGGCGTCCAGCTCGACGCGTCCTATGGCTTCTACCAGCACACCAACGATGACGCCGCCGTCCGCTCGGCGCTGGCGCAGTACCCCAATATCAAGGTGCCGTCGAAGAACGTTCTCGACGGCGGCCGCACGGACATCAATTTTGCGGCCGGCAAGAATTTCGCTCGTGGCCGCGGCAATATCAGCGTCTTCGCCGATTATCGCAAACAGGACCCGGTGCTGTGGTCCGACCGCGACTATTCGGCCTGCCGCGTCAGCGTGACCGCCTCGGGCTACGCCTGCGCGGTCAACACCACCTATTCGGAATACGGCACCTTCATGCCGAGCACCGGCGCAGCCGCCGGCAATACCTACCACCTGGCGAAAGACGGCAGCCAGACCTTCGTTACCGGGGATTCGGCATACGCCTTCAACACCCGCGAAAAGTTCGCCTTCATGCGTAAGGACGAGCGCTTCACCGGCGGCGTCTTCGCCAATTACAAGCTCAACGACCAGGCCGAAGTCTACGGCGCCTACCTCTATATGAAGGACGTAACGTCCAGCCTGTTCTATCCGGCGCTGGTCTACGACACCGCCACCATCAACTGCAACAACCCGTACCTGTCGTCGGCCCAGGCCACCACCCTGTGCGGCAGCGCCGCCGGAACGTCGTCCACCATCACGGCCGACGTCGCCTATGAGCTCAACGGCCCCGGCAGCCAGCCCCTGACCAACCAGGCGATCAATGCCGATTATCGCCTGTCGGGCGGTCTGCGCGGCACCGTCCTTGACAACTGGCATTACGACCTCAATGTCGTGACGTCGCAGGTCTATACCTCCCTGTCGGACAATAACGAGATCGACGATGCCAGCTTCATCGCCTCGCTGAACGCCACAAGCGTGAACGGCAAGGTCGTATGCGCCAGCGGCGGTTCGTGCGTCCCGGCCAACATCTTCAGCTATCACGCCATCGATCCGGCTTTCTACAGCTGGGCGTATCGCGACTACAAGTGGCACTCAGTTACCTGGCAGCAGGACGCGACGGCCAGCATCACGGGTGACCTGACGCAATACGGCGTACAAAGTCCGTGGGCCGATACCGGCGTCGCTATCGCGTTCGGTGCGGAATATCGCCGCGACGCGCTGCGCAATGTCGCCGACCAGGCGACGCGCGACTATGAGGGCTGGCTGAGCACGGTCGGCGGGGCTTACAGCGCCATCGAAACCTATGGCGAAGCCCAGATCCCGCTCGTCACCGACAAGCCCTTCATCAACAGCCTGGTCTTCAACGTCGGCTACCGCGTGTCGAAATACAGCAATATCGACAAGGGCCTGCCGACCGACAAGTACGAACTGCTCTATCGTCCGATCAAGGATCTGATGCTGCGCGCCAGCTTCAACGACGCCGCCCGCGCTCCGAACATTTCGGAACTGTACGGCGCCCGTTCCTTCAGCGTAAACGGCTCGCTGGCTGATAGCTGCGCTGGCGCGACGCCTTCGGCGACTCTGGCCCAATGCGCCAACACCGGCGTCACGGCCGCCCAATACGGTCATATCACCGACTGCGGCACGCAATGCCGGACCTATGCCGGCGGCGGCAATCCCCTGCTGCGTCCGGAAGAGGCCGAGACCCTGACCTATGGCTTCGTCTATACGCCGCGCGCCGTGCCGGGCCTGCTGGTTTCGGTCGATTATTACGATATCCTGATCAGCGACTTCATTGGCTATCTCGACGCGGTCGACAATTTCAACAAGTGCCTGGCGCAGGGCACCGAGTTCTACTGCCAGTATATCCACCGCGACGCGTCGACCGGCGCGCTCAACGGCAACGGCTATGTCGAAGGCGGCACCGTGAACACCTACCGCCTGCACAATCGCGGCGTCGATGTCCATGCACAGTACACGTTCGACCTCGGCCGTTGGGGCCGCGTGAATACCTCCATGGACGGCACCGCGCTGTCCATGACGGGCGGGCAGGGCACGCCCGATCAGCCGGTGACCAACTGCGCCGGCTATTTCGGCAACCCGAACTGCTATGCACCCGAACCCAAGTGGCGTCATAACCTGCGCGCCACCTGGGCGACGCCGTGGCAAGGTGCGGACCTGTCGCTCAACTGGCGTCATATCGGCCAGACGATGTTCTCCGGCAACAGCTCGGATACGGCTGTCAGCAACAACGGCTGCTGTACGTCGACCTTTATCACCCGGCTTAAGGCCTACGACTATATCGACCTGACCGGCGCCATGAAGCTCAAGGACAACCTGACGCTACGCCTGTCGATCAACAACCTGTTCGACCTGACCCCGCCGGTGCTGCCCTCCACCCATGTCGACGGCACGACCAACAACCCGAACACCTATACCGGGACCTATGACCCGCTGGGCCGGGCTGTCCTGCTGAGCGTTTCGTACAAGATGTAAATCCGCTACCTATTGGCCAAACCCTCCGCCAACTGGCCAGGGGAACGCAAGCCCGGGCCTAAACCCATCCGGGTTTGCGTTCCCATTTTTTTCAAAGGTTTTCCATGCCGCCGCGCCGCCGATCGATCTCCGTCCTCACCCTGGCTTTGTTCTGCCTCGGAGTCGCGGCCGCGCATGCCGGACCGGCGGCGCCCCCGAGACCAGAACCCGGCACGCGGACCTTCGCGTCGGCGGAGCCCCTGGTTTCGCGGCCGGATACGAAACCGTGCGAAGTTGAGCTGTTCGCCACGCGGGAATTCGCCGGCGATGCGCCTGTGCCCTTTGCCTACAGTCCGCCGAAGGACTGCCCCGGCCCGTGGGCCAAGGTCGTCATCGAGGCCGATTACGACGTTACGGCCGGCCGTCAGTTCGATCGCACGGCGCTGATCGATGTCGGCGGCGTCAATCTCTATTTTGGAACGACCATGGAGCCCCGCCGCGATGTCGCACCGGCGTGGCACGTCGAACGCGACGTCACCGACTATGCCACCTACCTGACCCAGCCGCATGACGGCGAAACCCGGCTGGTCAACTATGTCGACGATACCTATACCGGCCACATCCACGGCCGTGCCCGGCTGCTGTTCTATCCTGTTTCGCCGGCAGCCCCCGCGCAGCCAGGGCCGCAACTGGTGATGCCGCTGGCGGCGCATCTGACCCGGATATCGGCGGAAACGCCGACGCTCGACGCGACCCTGACCCTGCCGCGCAACATGGAGCGGATTGTGCTGGACCTGATCAGCGAGCCACAGGCCGACGACGAGTTCTGGTACGGTTGCGTCGACGACCGTTTTGCCAGGGGACGCAAGGATGCATGCGGCGGCGGGAGTCTGCGCGAAAGCGAGATCGCCATCGATGGCGAACCGGCCGGCGTTGCTCCGGTCTATCCCTGGATCTATACCGGCGGGATCAACCCCTATCTCTGGTTTCCGATTCCCGGCATCGAGACCGTCAACTTCACGCCTTATCGTGTCGACCTGACGGCGTTCGCCGGGCGTCTGAACGACGGGCGCCCGCACACCATCCGCATTGGCGTCGTCGGGCTTCGCAACTATGTTTTCGTTACAGGTACCCTGCTGGCCTGGCGCGATGCCGGGGCTGACATCGTAAGCGGTGCGGTCACGAAGAACACGCTGAAGCCCGCGGGCATCACGGTCGATGACGCCGGGCTGAGGGTGGCCGCCGATGGCCTCGACGGGCGCAGCCTGACGCGGGGGCGCCGCAGCTACGAGATTTCCGGATTTATCGAAACGTCTCATGGGCGAGTGACGACACGGCTGCGCCAGACTATCCGCTTCGTCAACGACCAGGCCCTGGCGGCGTCGCCGGTGGGACAGAACTGGGCGCTGAAGCAATCGACGAACCTCGTCACGCGCCTTGACGTGACATCGCCGGCCGGAACCGAGACGACGAAGATCACCGAATCCTACCCGCTGTCGGTCGACGACCGGTTCAGCGTCGTGGATGGCGTTACGCACGAAGATATCAAGGTCTTTCAGGGCCTGAGGCGGAAAAAGACCCTTGCCAGGCCGGATGCGCCAGCGCTGACAACGCTCTACGGCGCGACGCTGGCTCCTGAAATCCACGCGCATATCGATCCCGGAACCCATGCGACCAGTCACGCCCAGGGGCATTCGACCGAGACGGTCGAGGCTCGGACGGCCGATGGCCGATGCTACAAGCGTACGATTACGAGCGAGAACAATGCCATTGCCTCCGTCTCCGACGATCCCGCCTGCGGACGGTCCATGCCGTAGACGAATCGGCGAAGGCGGTTCGGCAGATGGGCGCCGGGAACACGAATCCGGCGGTATAAGGGCCTTTATGTGGCGCGACGGCAGAATTGGTACTGTCATCTACATGACGAATTTGTTGCGGCACGGCCACAGGTGCAATATGAAGTTTTCATGAAATTCGGCAGGGGAAAATACGTTCTAAAATATTTGGTATATTTAATAACATTTGAATTTAAAAGAAAAAAATAATGACACCGGGAGCAATTCCCTGCGCTATCCATCATGATGGCGCTTCGATTTTCAGCCTGATTTTGGCCATTTTGCCCTTCGGCCGGCGTAGGTCCAATACGAGCGTTTGACGCAATATTTCTTCAATATATAAAATGGTTTTCACCAATGTCCCCTTAGGGTCTTGATTGGTATTGTCTGGGCGCCGCGCATTGCCGGGAGTGGATATGTATCGGCTGCCCTTAAGAAATGGGAGAGGTGTGGAATGCATATGAGACATTGGGCGCTGGTTACGACGGCGCTGACGGTACTGGCCGGGACGACTTCGGCGGGAGCCGTATGGGCGCAAACGGCGACGGCTTCCTCGTCGGACGAGGTCGTGGTGACCGGTATCCGCAAGAGCCTTCAAAGCTCGATCAAGACGAAGAAGAACACCGACGCGATCATCGATGTCATCACCGCGGAAGACGTGGGCAAGTTCCCCGACACCAATGTGGCCGAATCGCTGTCGCACCTTCCGGGCTTCGCGGTCGACCGCCAGTTCGGCGAAGGCGAAAAGGTCTCGATCCACGGCACCGATCCCGCGCTGAACCGCATCTTCATCGACGGCCACACGATCGCCTCGACCGACTGGGGCGGGAACCCCAACGACATCAGCGGCCGGACCTTCAACTATGCCCTGCTGGCCCCGGAAATCATCGGCCAGGCCAAGGCCTACAAGAACCCCGAGGCGTGGATCGACGAAGGGTCGCTCGGCGGCACCGTCATGATCGATACGCGCAAGCCGCTCGACCTCAAGTCGGGAACGCTGGCGGCTTCGGCGGGTTATGAGTACAACGACCGCTCCGAAAAGGGCAATGCCCGTGGTTCGGTGCTCTACAGCTGGCACAACGACGCCAAGACCTTCGGCATCCTGGGCGCCATCACCTACGACAAGCAGAGCCTGTACCGCGCCGGCATCGAATATTTCGGCTACGGCACCGGCGGCGACCTGTCGGTCAACTCGTCGACGACGCTGAACGGCCAGGCGCAGACGGCGACCACGCTGGCGGAAATGAAGGCGTCGCGCATGCCGTGCTGCATCAACTTCGCCTATTTCGACCAGACGCGCGAACGCGTGGGCTTCTCGGGCGCCGTCCAGTGGAAGCCGAATGACGACACCGTCTTCGACCTGACCGGCCTGCACATCGTCGGCGACTACACGAACTTCAGCCAGTCGGAATATTCCGTCGCCTCGTGGGGCGGCACCGCGACCAACGTCAACTACGGCAACGGTATCGTCACCGGCGCCAGCCTGCCCGGCACGGGCTATATCGGCTTCAACCCGTCGAACCCGACGGCGGCGACCAGCTACGGCACCGACGCGCAGCTCGATACCAACCTGCGCAAGACCAAGGTCACGATCGACAGCTTCAACCTGGCCGGCAAGTGGCACGGCGATCACTGGAACGTCAGCGGCAATGCCGGCTGGACCAAGTCGACGGGCGGCAAGAATCCGGAATACCTGGCCAGCTTCCAGTACGGCGGCGCGTTCCAGTTCGGCTTCGACTCGAGCCACACCTACCAGAACTATGCCGGCGACCCGACCAATCCGACGACCTTCTTCAAGAGCGATCTGCGCCAGATGACGGTCAACGGCGTTTCGGGCTACTACACCCAGATCGGCGGCATCTATTACGAGAAGTACACCGACGAGGAAAAGTACGGCCAGGCGGACTTCAGCTATACCAAGGAAGGCCTGTTCAACAAGTACCTGTTCGGATTCAAGGTCTCCGATCATGACAACGGCACGTGGAGCCACGGCAGCGCGGTCTACCTGACCTCGCCGACCGACCTGTCCAAGTGGGACTGGACCCTGTCGCCGTCGAACCTGTTCAGCGACCTGGGCGCCAGCGGCAACGCGACGCGCTTCGCCACCCTGACGCGCGACGGCGTCGTCGCCATGATCGACTCGGGCATCTACAAGGACCAGGGCCTGAACTACGGCGGCATGTTCAACGTCAACGAAAAGGATGCCGCGGGCTACTTCCAGGCGAACTTCGCCGACGGCAAGATGCACGGCAATATGGGCGTCCGCGTGGTCAGGACGCGCGACCAGTCGGACTATTGGTCGACCAGCGACGGCGGCACCACCTATACGCCGCAGTCGGTCGTCCAGGACTATACGGACGTCCTGCCGGCGGTGAACGTGGTCTACGATTCCACGGACAACCTGCTGTTCAAGTTCGGCATCGCCAAGGTCATGGCGCGTCCGCGCTACGGCCAGCTGGCCGGCGCCTTCTCGCTCGACGACCAGCACCTGACCGGCGGCGGCGGCAACCCGTATCTCAAGCCCTACCGCTCGATGAACCTCGAAGGGTCGGCGGAATACTACTTCGGCAAGAACGGCCTGATCTCGGCCGAAGCCTTCCTCCGCGACATCTCGTCCTACATCGTCACCAAGACGGACCAGATCTCGCTCTTCAACGTCACCCAGAACAAGATGACGACCTACAGCGTCAGCTCGCCGTTCAACGCCCAGAACGCCAAGGTCCACGGCCTGGCCCTGCAGGCGGAAACGGACATCGCCTGGGGCTTCGGCATCGCGACCAACGTCACCTACGCCGAGGCGAATACGGGGACGAAGGACTACTACATGCCGTACCTGTCCAAATATACGGTCAACATCATCCCCTACTACGAGAACGGTCCGTGGCAGGCCCGTCTGAGCTACAGCTACCGGTCGAAGTACTTTACCCAGATCGGCCGCCTGAGCTCGAAGGACTTCACCGACTCCTACACGCAGGTCGACCTGTCGGCGACGTACAACGTCAACGACCGCATCTCGATCTACGCCAAGGGCCTGAACCTGCTCGACGAGACCTACTACCAGTTCTCCTCGGTCACGATCGCGCCGACCAGCTTCTACAAGAACGGTCGTCAGTTCATGATCGGCGTGAACTACAAGATGTAAAACGCACCGAACTCCTGGCCGTTCCGGTCGATCCCCCCCGGAACGGGCGGCAAGGATATCCCAAGCTCCTAGAACTGCCTTGCCGCTGCTTTTTCTTCGGCTGTGACGGTCTTGCACCGTCACGGCCTTTTCGTCATTCCTACGCGGCATGCGGAGGCACCATGCGGACCACGATCATTGCCCTGATCCTCACGCTTGTCTGGCCATCCCTGGCCATGGCTGGATCCCTGCGGACCGCGCCCGACGCCACGCCGCAGGCCCAGGCGGCCGCGCAGATGCTGCGCGAGGAAGTCGCGGCCCGTATCGGCCGGCCCTTCGAAACAACCGGACTGGCCATGGTCGCGGCGCGTCGCGAACAGATCGCGGCCCTGTTGCCGCCAGGAGAAGCCCGGATATGGCGTCGCAGGATGGCGGCCATGCCCGCCCGTCGCGCCGAAGCCTATAGTCTGGTACGCCTTGGACGGTGGCAGCTCGTCTCCGGCGATGATGACCGCGGCGTGCTTTTTGGCATCGGCCATGTGCTGCGCAAGATGGAGGTCGCCGGAGGTGAGGCGCGCCTGCCGCCGCTGAACGCGCGCGCGGCGCCGGAACTGGCCTGGCGGGCCCATCAGATCGGCTACCGTTTCAAAAACAACACCTACGACGCCTTCACAGTACCGATGCTGGAGCAGCAGGTGCGCGACCTGGCGGTCTTCGGCGCCAACGGCATCCAGTGGATCGCACCGGTATCCGACGACGACGCCGAAAGTCCGCTGTTCCATGCCCCGCCGCTCGACATGGCCGTCGCCGCCTCTGGCCTTATGGCGAGATACGGTCTCGACTTCGACCTGTACTATCCCGAAATGGGCGACGACTATGCCCGTCCTGAAACCGTGGCCGCCGAACTTGCGCGCTTCGAAAACCTCGTCAAAAGGCTGCCCCGGATCGACGCCCTTTATGTGCCGGGCGGCGATCCGGGGCACACGCCGCCCGACCAGCTGTTTCCGCTGGTCGAAGCCGAAGCGAAGATCCTTCGCCGCTATCATCCGCAGGCCACCGTGTGGATTTCAGGGCAGGGGTTCGACCGGGCCGCCTATGCGCGCTTCTATGCGTTGCTGGACGCCGGACCCGGCTGGCTGACGGGCGTCTTCTTCGGGCCGCAGTCGCGCGATCCGCTGCCGGTTCAGCGCGCCCGTATTCCGCGGCGCTATCGCATGATCTTCTATCCCGACATCGCGCACACGATGCACGCCCAGTTCCCGGTGCCGCAATGGGATCCGGCCTTCGCCCTGACCGAAGGCCGCGAGCCGGTAAACCCGCAACCCCGGGCCCAGGCCCGTATCGTGCGCCATTTCGCCGGCGATTACGACGGCTTCGTTTCCTATTCGGAAGGCGTCACCGACGATGTCAACAAGATGCTGTGGTCGCAACTCGGATGGAGCCGGCGGCAACCCGCCACGGCCATCCTCGCCGACTACGCCCGCTATTTCGTCGGCGACGCACGGTTCGCGGCCGGCCTGATGGCGTTGGAGCGCAACTGGCAGGGACCGGCCGCCTCCAATCGCGGCATCGTTCCCACCCTGGCGCTGTTCGACGCCATGGCGCCCGGCCAGGGGGGCAACTGGCGTTTTGAAATGGCCTGGTACCGCGCAACCTACGACGCCTATGTCCAGCGCCGGGCGCAGGCGGAAGCGACGCGCCAAGAGCGCGCGCTCATGGCGCTGAAAGCGGCCGGGGCGGATGCGGCGCGGCCAGCCCTGGCGGCTCCCGACGATGCGGTGACCCGGGCCCTGCGGCAAAGGCTGCTCGATCTCGCGGCGGCGCTCTACGACCATATCGGCCTGCAGCTCAGCGTGCGGCGCTTCGGCGCGTCCGGCATCGAGCGCGGCGCCAATCTCGACCGCATCGACGTGACGCTCAACGACAAGGTCTGGTTGCTCGGCCAGATCGATGCGGCCCACGGCGATCCGGCCCGGCTGAGGGCCCTTGCCGATCCCGACGCCGTTCCGCGAGGCGGTTTTTACGACGATCTCGGCAATCCCGGACACGAGCCGCACCTTAAGCGCGGCAAGGGCTTCGCCGCCGATCCCGAGGCCTACGACAGCGCCATCGACGGCATTGCCGACCATACCCCCGACGATGGCTGGCGCATGGCCTGGATCACCTACGCCGAGACCCTGTACGAAACGCCGGTTACCCTGCGCTACACAGGTCTCGACCGGCGGAAGCCTTACCGGCTGAAGATCGTCTATGCCGGCGAGGACTTTGCCCTGCCGGTGCGGCTGACGGCCAACGGCACGGTATTGCGGGACTTTACGCCGCGCACCTCCAATCCGATGACGGTCGAAATCGACGTCCCGCGGAGCCTGACGCGGACCGGCGCGCTGCGGCTGCAATGGACCCGGCCCGACGGCCTGGGCGGCAGCGGCCGGGGCCACCAGGTCGCGCAAGTCTGGCTTTTCCCGCGCCCCTGAATGGCGCCCCGCTGCAAATGACAAAAAGTGACGGCGAGGTCACCGTATTGTGGCTTGAATGCCCGCCGCCGAAGATTATTGAAGCGGTATGCAGTATCAGGCTTATCTGTCGCGGGCCGAGCTCGAACCGGGCGCCGCGCTTGTCATTGCCGGGAACCGGCTGGCGACGCAGGATTCCCTTGCCATCGCGCCGGCCGGCAGCAAGAAGGCGGTTGCGGCCGTCGTCACCGCGTTCGGCCTGGGACGGCTCGTTCTGAATGTGAACAGGCGCAAGATCGAACTTCAGCCCTGGCTGAGCGGCCATGACGATCCGCCGGAGACGCCCATGGGGCCGGTCTCCAAATGGACGGTGAGGTCGGTCAGCGAAGCCGGCTGACGGCCGCGCCGGACGGGACCGCGCTCAACCCAGGCCCAAAAGCTGCCGCCTGAGGGCTTGTTGCGATGTGTGCGGCCCCAGGCAAATTGCAAAGAACGCATCCGTGAACGCAGGATCGTCAATGCGGCCGAGGAGGCTGCCGCTCCGGTAGAACGCTGTCGTTCGCGAGGGTGTTCTTACGGTGTAGAGCGTATCGCCCTTGTCGACGTCGGGCAAAATGCCCTGAAGCCTCGCTGCCCATGCCGCCAGCTGGTCCTCGGTTGCCAGACCCGTGGATCTCATCTCCATTATGGCCCGTCTTGTCATGCCCTTGCCCGCCAGGTGGGTGAGATAATCGACGCGCAGGGCAAAGGGATCATTGCCCGTCCAGATGCCGTTGGGACCGTAGAGCGTGACCTCCAGGATCGGCATCATCAGGACCTCCAACCGCGCCTTGCCCACGATGCCGGGGTTCGGAATAGCCGTCAGCGGGGCTTGCGCGCTCGCGGGGGAGGGGCGGAAGACCAGGGCTGCCGCGCCGCCCAGGAGGAAGGCGCGTTTGTCGATTTGAACCATCATGGGTTTCACGCCTCAAAAGCAGTGTGACCTGCGGACATGACACCGGCCGGGATGGTTCGACGTAAGCCGGCGAGATTTTTTTACGGCCCTTTACGACGATCGAAGCGCCGCGGTGTCTAGCCGGAAACCGCTTCAGGAGGACCAAAGAATATGAAGGCGAGACGCGTTAAGGATCCAGCCGGCGGCATTGGGCGTCGGCTGCGCCGCTTGAGTGTGAAGGCCGGCTTCACGGTCGCGATGGCTGCCCTGGCCGTTGCGGCCCCCGCCCTGGCGGCGCCGGACCTGAACCTCGATGCCTACAAGGGCAAGGTCGTCTATCTCGACTTCTGGGCGTCGTGGTGCCACCCCTGCGAACAGTCTTTTCCGTACATGGAACAGTTGAAGCAGCGATACGGCAACGACCTGGTCGTCATCGCCATCAATGTCGACCACAACCATGACCGCGCCGAGGCCTTCCTGCAGCGCCTGCACAGCGACCTGAACGTCGTTTACGACCCCAAGGGAGAGCTGGCTGCGCGTTACGCCGTCAAGGACATGCCGACCTCGATCCTGATCGACCGCGACGGCAAGGTCCAGTACGTGCACAAGGGCTTTTTCCCGGAGCAGATCGACGATTACAACGCCCAGGTCGTGGGGTTGGTCCATGCCCGGTGACATGATCACGCGCCTTTTTAGGCTTGTCGTCGCCGCCGGCGTCGCCGCGGCCTTGTCCGGTTGCGCCTCCATGGGGGTCAAGCCATGGGATCGCGACCTGCTGGCCCGCCGCTCCATGGCGCCGGTTACCCATCCGAACCTTACCGGATTCGAGCAGCATATCTATTTCAGCAAGGAAGGTTCGAGCGGCGGCAGCGGCTCGGCCGGAGGGGGCTGCGGATGCAACTGACTCCCGATGCAACGAAGGGCGCCCTGCGCGCCGCCCTGGGCGCGATGACGGCGGCGCTGTTCCTGGCGACCGGGGCGTCGGCGCAGGACACGCCCGCTTCGAGCAAGCCCGCCGACATCAACGACGACACGTCGACCGACACCAGCCTGACGCGGGTGGATTCCGCGGTCCTGTTCTATCAGGAGGCGGGCGGGCGCGTGCAGGCGACGGAGCCGGTCGTCAGCGTCACGATGAACGACGACAGCGGTAACAGCATCAACGTAAAGCTGACCGCGGATACGCTGACGGGCGCGACGCCCAACGGCGCCGCGCCGTGGACCGGAACCCAGACCTTCATTACGCCCGTAAAGACTGCCGGCGTACAGACAACGACGACCAGCGCATCCGGCAACAAGGTGCTGGTCACCGTGCCGGGCACGAACATCAAGGCGGCGCAATATACGGCCGATCCGAACACCTTGCCTGTGGACCACGGCTTCCGTGACCAGCGCTACGCGGTCGATCTCAACTATTCGGTGGCCGTCGACAATGTTTCGCGGTTCACGATCGGCGGAAATCTGTCGACGGAGCACGATTACAGTTCCCTGTCGGGGAATTTCGGCGTGTCGCGCGACCTGAACGACAGGAACACCACGATTTCAGCGGCGGTCAGCGTCGAAATGGACACGTCGAAACCCTATTTCGGCACGCCGGAGCCTATGACGGCGATGAGCGGCGCGACGAAGGGCGGAAACAGGACCAAGACCGTGGTCGACGCCGTGTTCGGCGTGTCTCAGGTCGTCAACCGCTACTGGCTGGCGCAACTGGACTACAATATCGACCAGGTGTCCGGATACCAGACCGATCCCTACCGGATCATTTCCGTGGTCAGCGGGACGACCGGCGCGCCGGTGCGGTATCTTTACGAAAGCCGTCCCACGTCCCGCCTGCGCCAGAGCCTGTACTTCGGCAACAAGATCGCGCTGGGGCCGACGGTGGCCGACGCGTCCATGCGCGTCTATCACGACAGCTGGGGGATCAATTCGCTGACGCTGGATGTGGCCGAGCGCGTACCGGTGACGCGATGGATGTATGTCGAGCCGCACCTGCGCTATTACAGCCAGACCAAGGCCAACTTCTTCCACGACTACCTGGTCTCCGGCCAGGCCTTGCCGGCCTTTGCGTCCTCGGACAGCCGGCTGGGCAAATTCACGGCCACGACCGTCGGGCTGAAGGTCGGTGTCCATATGGGACCGGGCGAGCTTTATGCCCGAGCGGAAAGTTACGACCAGAAGGGAACGAGCCATCCCGCCGGGGCGCCCGGCGCCCTGGCCCAAGAAAATCTGTTTTCCGGGGTCAAGGCGACAAGCGTCGTCCTCGGCTACAGTTTCGGCTTCTGGTAATCCGTGACCGCTCTCCAGACCGTTGACGGCGGCTTTGTCTACGGCTTCTCGGCCATGGGATCGCCTTGCGAGGTCCGCATCGAGTGCGAGGCCCCGGAGACGGCGCTCGCGGCAGGGGAGGTCGTGGAGGCCGAGGCGCGGCGCATCGAGCGCAAGTTCAGCCGCTACCGCGGCGACAGTGTCGTGTCCGCGATCAATGCCAGGGCGGGTGAACTTCATCCGCTCGATCCGGAAACCGCCGCACTGATCGACTACGCCGCCCAGTGCCATGCGCTCAGCGGCGGACGCTTCGACATCACGTCGGGTGTGCTGCGCCGCGCGTGGCGCTTCGACGGGTCGGACCGCGTACCCGATGCGGTCAGCGTGGCGGCCCTGATGGACACGGTCGGCTGGCACAAGGTCGAATGGAGGCGGCCGGTCCTCAGGCTTCGGCGCGGCATGGAAATCGACCTTGGCGGACTGGGCAAGGAATATGCGGTCGACGCGGCGCTGGGCCGTGCGATGGCTGTCACCGCGTCGCCGCTGCTGGTCAATTTCGGTGGCGACCTGCGCGTGTCGGGGCCTCGTTCAGGCGGCGAACCGTGGCGGGTGGCCATCGAGGCCGTCAACGAGGGCGGCGGCAGCGAAGGCACGATCGAAATACGGTCGGGCGCCATCACGACAAGCGGCGACGCCCGGCGCTTCCTGCTGAAGAACGGACAGCGCTTCAGCCACATCCTGGATCCCCGCACCGGCTGGCCGGTGCCCCATCCGCCCCGGTCGGTCACGGTGGCCGCGCCCACCTGCATCGAAGCCGGATTTTTGTCGACGCTCGCCATGCTGCATGGCGATGGCGCCGAAGCGTTTCTCGAACGGGAGCATATCACCGCATGGTGGCTGCGCTGAAATTCTGGGCAAGGCTCTGCCTGGCCATTTTCCTGCTGACCGCGGCCGGGGCCGCGCGGGCGGCCGATCATATGAGCCTGCGCCTTCTGAGCGACGGCCCCTCCGTGACGCCGGGCGGCCAGATATGGCTGGGCATCGAAGAACGACCCGACGCCGGCTGGCATACCTACTGGCGCAATCCCGGCGACACCGGCGAAGCCCCGCAGGCCGACTGGACCCTGCCTAAGGGTGCGCTGGCCGGCGACCTGCAATACCCGGCGCCGCAGCGTCTGGCCTATCCGGGCGTGGTGACCTATGGCTACGACCATCCTGTCGTCCTCCTGACGCGCCTGACGGCGCCCGCCACGGCGCGGCCCGGCGACCGCCTGCCCATCGCCGTACACGTGTCTACCCTGGTCTGCGCCGATGTGTGCGAGCCGGCCGAGGCCGATCTCAAGACATCGCTGACGATCGGCGCCGCCCGGCCCGGGCCGCTGAGCGACGCGGTCAGCCGGCTGCCGCAGGCCGTTCCGGTGGCGGTGTCCGTCGAAAAGAGCCGCGACATCGTCCTGCGGCTAAAGCCCGCCATCGCCAATCCGGCCGCCTTCCGCTCCGCTTACCTTTTCCCGGAAAACGCGTCTCTTTGGCCGCCAGCGACCGCGCAAACCGTTACAGCGGAAGAGCAGGGCGTAACCGTCAGGTTGACGGGCTGGAGCGCCTGGCCGTCCGCCCCCGGGCAGGCCGTCCTGGCGGCGGCCGACGGTACGGCGTACCGCTTTGCCCTGGATGCGGGCCCGCCCGCGCCGGCCTGGGGATTATGGAGCGCGCTCGTCCTGGCCTTCATCGGGGGGCTGATCCTCAACCTGATGCCCTGCGTTTTCCCGATCCTGTCGATGAAGCTGCTGGCCATCACCCGCAGCGGCCACGACCGGGACCTGGCCCGGGTCGAATCCGTCGCCTATCTCGCCGGAGCCGTGGTCAGCTTCGTCATCCTGGCGGCCGTGCTCGAGGCGGCCCGCGCCCTGGGGCAGGCCGTCGGCTGGGGATTCCAGTTGCAGTCGCCGGTCGTCACCGCCATCTTGAGCGCCGTGTTGTTCCTGGTCGGCCTGAACCTCAGCGGACTGTTCGAGGTCGGGGGATCGCTGCAGGCGGCGGCCGGCAACCTGATGCCCGCCGGCTCGAAAATGCCGGACGTGGTTTCGGCCGCCCTGACCGGCGTTCTGGCCGTCGTCGTGGCGGCGCCGTGCACCGCGCCCTTCATGGCCACCGCCATCGGCTTCGCCCTGACGCAGGGGGGCTGGGCGTCGTTGTCGGTCTTCGTCGCCCTGGGAACAGGTTTCGCCCTGCCGTTCGTCGCCCTGACCTGGCTTCTGACCGCCTTGCCCGGAATGGCGCGCTTCATGCCCCGGCCGGGACGCTGGATGAGCCGCCTGCGGGCCGTCCTGGCCATTCCCATGTATCTCGCAGCCGTCTGGATGGTGTGGGTGTTCGCCCGGCAGGCCGGCATCGGATTTACGGCCCTGCTGGTCGCGGGCCTCGGCGCCGTCGCGATGATCCTGATCATGCCGCGCCTGACGCCGCCGTGGCGCTCGCTCATGCTCGGCGCGGCGCTGATCGTCGCATGCACCGGTCTCGCCACAGCGCTGGTTGGCGGACGTCCGCCGGCGGCTGCATCGGAACCTATCCACGGCGAGGCCTTTTCGGTCGCCCGCCTCGACGCGCTGCGCACCGCCGGCAAACCGGTATTGGTCGACCTGACGGCGGCCTGGTGCGTCACCTGCAAGGTCAATGAGCAGATGGTTCTGCGCACCGATGTGGTGAAGGCTGCCCTGAGCAAAAGCGGCACGGCCTATCTGGTCGGCGACTGGACGCGCCAGGACGCGGCCATCACCCGCTACCTGGCCGGTTTCAGACGCTCGGGCGTGCCGCTCTATGTCTACTATGCGCCGGGCGCGGAGCCCAAAATCCTGCCGCAAATCCTGACCGTCGATGCCGTGGTTTCGGCGGTAGGGGCCAAATAAGCGGAACCGGAGTGGTATAGAGCGCCGATCTGATTGCATCGGACCGGCGCTCTAATTTCTTGATTTTACGCGCTTTTTAATCCGAAAAGTGCGTCACGTTTTTCAGAAAGCGCGCTGATACCAACGGCGATTGGCTTTGACTCGATCGCCGTTGGCAAGGGCGCCACTCTTTTCGTACTTTTGCCCGCCGCCGCCTCGTCCTCAAGGAGCGAAGCGTCAGGACAACGCTTCGTGGTCCTCAAGGAGCGAAGCGTCAGGACAAAGCTTCGTGGGCGGCGAGCCATGCGATGTCTGAGCTGAAAAAACGAATGCCAACGGTCATAAAGTATGACCGTTGGCATTCATTTTTTTCAGCCGCTGGTATCATATAGACCCGAAACCGCTCCGGTCCCTTGTCGATCCTTACCCTTTTGCGCGTTCAACAGGGCTTGAGCCTGAGGGGATAGCGTTACCTGCGTGGCCGGGCCTCTTTCCGAGGCCTCGGCCGTCGCGTTTTTGCCGGCATCATTGTCGCCGTCGTGGTCCGGATCGGAAGGGGCGACGGCGTGGGTGGCTTGGGCGGGCGCATAGGCGCCGACGGAACTGATGCTTGTCATGTCTTGACCTTTCTGACGGACCGGCCTTCTGCACGGTCAGGACGATCCTCGCTCCGGAGCCTTAACAAAAACAGAATATAAACAATGGGATGCGCGAGTTCTCCATCACAATATCTTGTGCCTTTACGACGCCGCCCCGGCCGTGGTGTCATTGTCTGTGCCGGGTCGGCGTCAATACCCCGTCTTCCAGCTGAGCCACAGGGTCCGCGGCCGCAAGGGCGTCGACTGGCGAACGGAGGCGAGACTGAAGGGATTGCCGTAGGCAAAACTGTTGCCCTGGGTGTCGAGCGCGTTGTCGAGACGCAGGCCCAGCTCTCCGGCCCGGAAGCGGATGGCGGCGGAAAGATCGAGGCGCGCCACGCCGTTCATGGTCACCGCCTGCAACTGCCCGAAATTGAGGTGCGAGCGGCTGACATAGGTCAACTCGGCGCCGGCCCTGGCAGGCAGCGGCCCGGCGTGGCCGTCCCAATCGACGGCGAACGTTCCGCCGATGCCCGAAACATAGGGCAATCCGGCATCGTCGGTCATGGCGAAGGCCGGGTTGGCCCGGGTCAGGCGCGGAAACGTCCATTGCAGGGCCGACTCCACGGCGACGCCGCCGGTGACCGGCCAGCGCACATGGCCCTCCAGGTTGGATACGACCGCGTCGCCGACATTCACCGTCACCGGCAGGCCTGAGGCCTGAAGCTGGTCGGACTGAATGTTTCGCCACAGCGTGTGGCTGAAGGCCAGCTGGGCTTCCCGCCGCCCGTCGCCCGTCCAGCGCAGGCCGGCTTCGTAAGTATTGAGTTCGTCGCCGCCATAGGATTCGGGGCCTGCCGCCTGGCTGCCGAGCCAGGTCGTGTTGACCCCGCCGTTGCGGTAGCCTTCGGCGGCCTGGACATAGGCCGTCAGCCGGTTGCCGAAGCGATAGACGGCGCTCAGGCTGTGCGAAA
Source organism: uncultured Asticcacaulis sp. (assembly GCA_936940865.1). Taxonomy (GTDB): domain Bacteria; phylum Pseudomonadota; class Alphaproteobacteria; order Caulobacterales; family Caulobacteraceae; genus Asticcacaulis. Next base: position 19,005 of record CAKZJB010000165.1, read on the forward strand.
CATGGCCGGAAGTCGTGGCGGCATCGACGGCGCCGGCGCCAGTCAGGGATTGGCGCCGGCTGGTCGTCGTATGGCGGTCGGCCGCCAGACGCAGCCCCGCCGACAGGACCAGCCGGCTGGTAAGATCGTAGTCCAGCTCGGCAAACAGCGCCCGGCTGTGGACGCTGTCGAAGCGTCGTTCGGCAAACACGGTCGTCCCGCCGGCCGCGGCGACGAGATCCGGGGTATCGGTTTCGAGGCTGGAGGCGCCATAGAGGCCGGCGAGCCAGCGCACGCGTCCGTCCGGCGGCGATGCCAGCGAGACTTCGTGCGTGTCCAGTTCGACCTGGGAGCGATCGCTGTAGCGGATAGCGGTGCCGGCGGGAAGGCCGGCCGCGGCGGCGATCGGCGTGGCGTCGTAAACGCTGTCCCAGTGGTGGTGCAGGTGATTGAGCGAGATCTTGAGCGCCAGCCCGCCCACGGTTCCGGTCAGCCCGAAGGCGGTGTCGCCGAAATCGTTGTCGTGCGCTTCGGCCACGGGAACCGCCCGGGTGAAGGGGCCGATATCCCCGCCGACATACTGGCTGTTGGCCGTGTCTATCGACTGGCCGGCGACCAGCACCGAAGCCTGCCAGCCGGGCGCCGGATCCGCCGTCACAGCCAGCCGCGCGCCCACCCGGTTCGTATGGTTGATGTCCCGCTTGCCGATCGCGGTATCGTCGACGAAGCCGGCCGCCTGATCGTCATAGGCAACGAGGCGCAGGCCGGCCTTTCCGGGCAGGAGAGGCAGGTTGACCATGGCTTCCGCACGGGCGGACGGTCCGCCATGGCGCGTCAGGGCGCCGGAAACGGCGATGCCCTGCACATAACGGTTTTTGTCCGCCGGCCGGGTCACGAGGCGCACGACGCCTGAAATCGAACCCGCGCCATAGAGTGCGCCCTGGGGGCCTTCCAGTACCTCGACGCGCTCCATGTCGGTCAACAGCAGATCCGGGTCGGGCGCATCGTAGCTGATGGGCGTGTCGTCGAGATAGAGGGCGACGCCCGTCTGGGTCCGCCCGGTAAAGACGCCATCGGACTGCCCGCGCAGCATGATCTTGTCGCGGCCCGGGCCCAGATTGGTTTCCGTGAAGCCGGGAATGCGCCGCAGGGCGGACGCCAGGTCGTCCGGATATCGCGCCAGCCGGGCGGGGGAGGCAACGGAGACGGCGCCTGGAACCTGTCCGATCTTCAGCGCGCGGCGATAGCCGGTGACCACGACCTCGCTCACGGCCGGCGGCGCCGGTGGCGGCGAGGCGGCGGGGCGGGGCGGAACAGGCACGATCCGGAACAGGCCGTCGCCGACCGGCACCGCCATGCAGGCCGAGCCGGCAAACAGCCGGGCATAGGCTTCGCGGGCCGACAGGCGGCCGGACAGGGCCGGCGCGCGGCGTCCACACAGGGCGGGATCCGTCCCGCCGATCGAAACATGGAATATCGCTGCCAGGTCGACAACCGCCTCGCGGAAATCCTCGGCCGGCAGCCGGATGTCGGCCCGTGTATCGGCGGCGGCCGGCACGGCGATCAGCGCGCCCGGCAGCAGGACCGCCAGCCATACGGCCCTAACGCGGGCGGAGCTCGATGCCGTCAGCGGTCGGTACCGCCGTGACCGGGACAAAGGCCTCGAGCGCCTTAACAATCTTAGCCTCCGAATCGAGAGTGATCACGGCCGTAACCTTTATGTCGGCTGTCGTACCGCGAACGACGAGGGGTCTGTCAAGATAGCGGTTCAGGTCCGAAACGACCGTGCCCAGGGGAACGTCGTGGTAGATGGCCCGGCCGTTTTGCCACGCAAAGGCGTCGTCGGCCTGGACGCTCCGCACCTCGGCCACGCCTTTGTCCTTCACGTAGGCGGCCTGCTGGCCCGCGCCGATTTCCGTCGCGGCCGTCCCGTTGCCGGCCAGCGATACCCGGCCTTCGCGGACAGTCACCAGCACGGCATCGGGGCCTTTCCGCACATCGAACTGCGTCCCTATGTCGCGCACCACGGCGTCTGCGGCGACCACCTCGAACGGGCGGGCGGAATCATGGATGACGGAGAGCGCGATCTCGCCCTGCTCCAGCTCGATCCGGCGCGAGGACGAAGACATGTCCACCCTGATGCGGGTGTCGCTGTTGAGATGCGCCTGGCTGCCATCGGCCAGGACCACGGCGCGGTGCTCGCCCCGGGCCGTGGCGAAGGATTGCCAGTGCGGCGTGTCATGCGGACGCAAGGCGACTGCGGCAACCAGGCTGGCCGCCAGCAGCCCGCCGCCATAGAGCCATAGGGAACGGACCGGCGCCGGGCGTTTATCCGTCGCCTCCCGGAACGGAATCACCGTGCCTGCGACCTCCGCGACGGACGTCTGCGCCAGGCCGGCGCTGGCGTCCCACACGGCTTCGGCGCGTGCATAGGCTTCAAGATGCTCCGGCGAGGCTTCGAGCCACGCCGTCAGGGCCATCAGCTCGTCATCGCTGACCTCGGCCGACATGGCGCGCACCACCCATTGCGCCGCTTCGGCGTCCAGATCGCGGGTGGGGGGCATGGGCTCGGTCATCTTGGGTAACGGGCTCCTTTGTTGCAATGACACCATGGAGGAAGCGGCGACACAATTTTGCCGCAACTTTTTTTCGTCAGGGGCCAAGCGGAGGCTTCAGGCGCTGCATCAGGTGGCGGACCGCGGCGCAGACGTGCTTGTCCACCGAGCTTTTGGAAATGCCGAGGCGGGTGGCGACATCGGCCTGGCGGATACCGTCGATCTTGTGCAGCCGGAAGATATTCTGCGTCTTTTCCGGCAGTTCGGTCAGCGCCTTGTGCATGGCGTCCAGCTGCTGGCGTCCGGTCAGTTCGTCCTCCAGGGACGGGGCGTCGGCGACGGCCTCGCTGTTGACGCGCACCGTGTGCAGGTCCTGCCATTCGCTCTCGCGCCGGCTGCCACGGGTCTGCGACCGGATATGGTTGAGCCAGATATTGCGCGCGCTCTGGAACAGAAAGGCCGTCGGATTGTCGGGCAGGTAATCCGGGTCGAGCTGGCAGATGCGGACATAGAGATCCTGGACGATATCTTCCGCCAGGGTGCGGTCACGCGTCCGGGCGATGAAGTAGCGCACCAGCATGTCGCGCTTCTCCATATAGGCTTCCAGTAAAGCCGATGATCTCGAACGATCCGTGTACAATTCTGTAAATGCCCGCCCTTCCTGACCGCGTTTTGAGGGTGAATTGGGTCCAAATTGCGACGCAGGTCGTCAGGGGGACAGAAAGAAAATGTCGCAGCCGGCTTACGTCGAACGCGCCTCCGCGGTGTCACCGTCTGCGACACCGTTCGGGATCAGGAGGACAGGATATGGTTATGCCGATTGGGGGCGTTTCGGTCGGATATAGCGTCACCGGCGCAAGCGGCGCAAAGGCGCCGGCCAGGCGGATGAGCGATCTGTTCGCGGCCATCGATACGACGGGGGCGGGGGCCATTACCAGGGGCCAGTTCGCCGCGGCCTTCGCGTCGAAAAATCCGCCAGCCAACTTCAAGGCCTTCGGGCTCGAACGGACCTGGTCCGCGCTCGATCCCGGCGGCAGCGGCCAAGTCAACCAGTCTGATTTCGTCAATACGATGACGGGTCTGATGACGTCGCTGCGCGGATACGCGGCGCGGTCGCAGGCATAGAGCATGCTGTGAAAACCTAGAAACCGGTTTTTCGCACAAGGCATGCGACCGACAAGGTCCAGCGCGCCCGCCAATTCAGGATTTACCGTATGCAATATTCTCCCACCGATGCGGTGGAAGAGCGACGCGTTGTTGCCGCCGCTCCGCCTCGCTTTATCGCCGCGAACGCAGTCTCCGGCGTGCGCGTGGACGCGCTCGTCATCCTGATCGCAGTGTCTTTCGTGCTGCGGCTGACGCTGGCGGCTTGCGTCCCCTTGACTGCGGACGAAGCCTATGCGGTCGTTGTCTCGCGCAGCCACTCGCTGTCCTATTATGATCATCCGCCGATGATGTTTGCGCTGGCCCGCCTGATGGCCGATATCTCAGGGCACGAGAGTCCCTTCGTCATGCGGCTGCCATTCGTCGCGATGGGAACGGCGTCCATCTGGCTCCTTTACGATCTCACACGGCGGGCTTTCGGCCGCGGGGCTGCCCTGTGGGCGGCGTCGGCCTTCAGTCTTTCCCCGTTTTTCCTGACCTTCGGCCAGGTCCTGATCGTTCCGGACGGTCCGCTCGATTTCGGTCTTTTGCTGTGTTTCTGGTTCATCCAGCCACGGCTGGCGGGAACGGATCCGGCGGCCTGGCGATGGCCCGCGGCCGGCCTGGCTCTGGGTTTCGCCTTGCTGAGCAAATATCAGGCCGTCCTGTTTGCGGTTGCAGCGCTTTCGGCGCTTGCCCTCGATCCGCGCTGGCGAAATGAGTTTCGCTGCCCCGCCTTTTGGGCTGCCCAGGCGCTTGCGATTGCCTGCCTCTGTCCGGTCCTAGTGTGGAACGCGCAGCATGACTGGATATCGTTCGCGTTCCAAATGGGAAGAAGCTATCAGGCTGCGGGTATGGCGACGCACCTGACCGGCCTGCTTTCGGTGCTTGCCGGACAGATCCTCTATCTTTTGCCGTTTACATGGGCGGGGGCGCACGGCGGCATATTCCGGGCCCTGTCGGGCAGAAGCGGCAGCCAGGCATGGCTGATGGCGAACCTGGCAATATGGCCTATCTTGATCTTTGATATTGTTGCTCTTTTCGGACACCACGCGCTCGCGCACTGGGCGATGAGCGGCTTCCTGTTCGCCCTGCCGCTGGTCGGCAAGGCGAGGGCGCAAAAGCCGTCCGGCGCGGCCGGCGCGCGGCTTGTGCTGGCGGCTTCGGCGATCCCGCTTGTCGTGCTTCTGCTGAGTCTGCAGGCCTTGTCCGGCGACCTCAGCATTTTCGGCCGCCCGCTGCCAGACCTGGGCCGTTTCAACGTGGATTGGACGGGTCTTGAAAGCGCGATCCCCGACGACGGCCTGCCGGTTGTTGCGTCGGACTGGGTAACGGCGGGCCGGGCTGGCATCGCCCTTGGCACGCGCCACCCGGTGACGGTGGCATCAGATCCACATCACTTCAAGTATATGACCGACCTTAAAATCGGGGCGAGGGCTTACTTCGTCACGTCAAGCCCCGGGCGTTGGGATGTCTCGGCGCAAAGCTCCGGAATCCCAAACGCCTACGGCGTGCTGGGCCAGCCCCTGCAAGTCGTCCAGAGGCACGGGGCCGCGACCACCTTCAGAATTACCATCGCCCGGGTCGTTCGGAACGAATGACAAGCGGCTGTCCTGACGACCGCTTGACGTCCGGCAGGTCATGGCGTGGGCGGTGAGGCGCTCGTGGTCGAGGTCGCGTAGACCTTCGAAACGCGCTAATTCTTTGTCGCTCATGATGCGAACTGCCATCTTCAGCACCTCCAGCTAAAAAGCTGGAGAGTGACATTCCTAACTGGTTTAGGGGTGACATTCTCATATGGGCGCTACAAGGGATGTCTAGGCCGATTAGAAATGTCGCAGTTTCCGCCAGATAGAAATGTCAGTGGC